>JAWVFT010000120.1:0-28280 GCA_033855775.1 Blastocatellia bacterium
CTGTGCGCCATCTGCACAAGTATCAGGCCACAGAGACCAGACGAGGGCGTCCCAGTCCCTGGAAGCGACAAGACCTGCTGGTGGTCAGCACACAACTGGCAACTCTGTTGGAGCGTGAAACCTCGCCGGCGCTCTCGCTCTCCAGTTTCATCGATCATTATCTGCGGCTGCTCGACTTCCCTGCTGATCTGGTTCAGGCTCTGGCCGCCGGAGAGATTAATCTCTTTGAGGCCGAGCAACTGGACAGAATGAGCGCGCGCCGCTTGGGCTGTGAGACCCGCCAAGCCCGCCGCTTGCGCACGGAGTTGCTCTCTGCGCACTTGCAGAGCAAAGGCTCAGGGGATTCGCTGCGTCGCCGCGTCAACGAGTTGCTGCGCCCTGCCCCGGCTGAAGCGGAAGAGAGTGACATGACGCCGGAGGAAGTTAATCTGGAGGATTTCGATCCTTATGATGCGACACACTTATTTTGGGATCAGATCAAACAGCTAGGCTTTGGCCTGCGACTGATTAGTCGAGAAGACGTGACGGACGAAGAGATAGATGAGTTGCTGCGAGCCAGTGAGCCGGTCTTGACAATTTTGGCCAGAATCCAGAGACGCAAAGAAAGAAAGAAGTCGAAAATGCAGATATAGCGAGCCACTGTTATCTGTGACAAGCGCGCAGTAAGAAATATGTTTTAGAGAGACAGAGGCCGCAACTATTCTTTTCTTATATTTATTATTCTAAAAGTATATTGACAAGTATTTAACTATCATGTAATTTCCCGCAAATGCGTGATTTAGGAGAAAACCATGAATGACCATCAACCTGTTGATTTGATTACTACTTCCGAAGCGCGAACGCTCCTCGGTTGTAGCGCTGTCAAGATGGCTCAGCTTATCAAAGATGGCATTATTCGATATTTTCCCGATCCGCTCGATAAGCGAGTTAAGTTAGTGAGCCGTGAGGAGGTTCTGGCGCTCAGAGTGAGGCGCGCAGCATGAAAACCATCGCTCTTGCCAATCACAAGGGAGGCTGCGCGAAAACGACGACGGCCCTTAATGTGGCCGTGGCGTTAGCCATGACGGGTTCGCGTGTCCTCGCAATAGACCTCGACCCGCAGGGAAATTTATCTGCCTCTCTGGGCGCAGATTTACAGGAACTCGAAACGTCACATCGCACAGCGCACAGGTTGATGCTGGATGAGCGCGGAGATTTTTCAGACTACACTGTAAAATCCCGGCCCCGTTTGGATGTGATTCCGGCATGTCTCGATGCTGACGCCGAAGCTCTCCTGGACGGACAGGCTGTTTCGCGGGAACTTCTGCTGAAACAAAAGCTCAGTCCGGCGCAACCGGCATATGATTATTGTGTCATAGACACGCCGCCTTCTCTGCGTGTGCCGACCTTGAATGCGTTGGCGATGAGCGATTTAACGGTTGTGCCGATTGAATCCAGCATGTTTGCGTTGCTCGGATTAGGACAACTCCTGCGAACCGTAGCCAAGGTGCGGCGGGCGCACGCTCCAGACATGATGGTGATGGCCCTTTCGACCCTGTATACCGCTCGCCAAAATTTAGACAAGAACATACGAACCAAAGTTTTAGAGAAATTTACGGAGGATTTTGTCTTTAACACGACGATTCCGCGTGCTGTCGCCGTCGGCGAAGCCACAGCGACGCTCCAAGCCGTAGTCGAAACCAGTCCTGAGTCGGCGGGAGCATTTGCTTTTCGCAAGTTGGTAGCTGAAGTACGTGAGGTGTTGGGCGATGAAGAAAACAGATCGGAAGCGATTCGACGAAGCACTAGATAAAGCGCTGGCTCCGCCTCGACGGATGCCGAAGCAATCGCTGGATAGTCTTCTTGAAGAATATGATGACGGTGGTAGCAAGGAGACGGAAAAATTGCCCGCGACCTCCGGTACCGCAGTACCGCAGTACCGCAGCATTAACCCTCAGCAACAAGAAAAGGGCAAAAACAAGGCGATTAAGCTGGAATCACCTGACTCCGGTACTGCGGTACCGGAGCACCGCAGTACCGGAGTACCGGAGCATAAACAATTACTCTCTGCTATACCAACTTCAAATTTTTATCGCAAGTCGAATGAGGTTGTTGACCAGTTCGACCGGGAGTTGACGCCGGCGGAAAGCAAAGTCTTTGACCATCTGCTTCGTCTCTCGGTCGGTTTCAACAAGGAGTGGTGTCAGGTGCGCATCACGACGCTACAGCAAAGAACCGGCTATCGTTCGGACAAAACGGTGCGCGCAGCGATTAATGGATTGGTCATTAAAGGAAGGATTGAGAGGCGCACACACCACAATAATCCGCTTGGCGATGAGTATCAAATTTTGAACTATTCCGACACTACCGAAGTACCGCAGTACCGCAGTACTCCGGTAAAAAATACTCCGGTACTGGAGTCAAAAATTACCGGACATTTAAATACAAGTATAAAAGACAAAATAAATGATGATGACGCGTTCGCTGATTTTGTGAACGCATGGCGAGAAGCGGCGCAAGAGGTGACGGGCAGGGAGACGTCAAAATATGAAAGCGAGCGTTGGAGGGAACTGGCCGAACTGTTGATTACGGAGTTGAAGATAGCTGCGGCGCGCACCACCGTTTCGTCCGTGCCTTCTTTCCTCGCAGAGCACTTGCGACGCCGCCTCTGGAAAGTTGAGAAGAAACAGGCCGGAGGGGAAGCGAAGGCGGAACCGGGCGTTGAGACTTCTCCATCTCCGAGCGAGCAGGCGCGCAATTGTCCTGACTGTGGCGGGAGCGGGTTGTATTACCCGGAAGGATATGAAAAGGGAGTGGCCAAGTGCGCGCATAAAAAGCTCAAGCTGGACGGGAACTCAACGCCCGCGACAGAAGTCAGTTAGTCTTCCGAATTTCCACGACTGAATCAAACTGGATTGCAGTGGGCGGCAGCCGCGTTGTTGATGCTGTCGCTGGATAGGCGGCGTGCTGCTTGAGCCAAGCGGCTGTGACAAGCTGCAATTGCGGCGCAGCGTTTGGCGCGAACAGCGCAGAGAAGAGTTGAAAGCCCCATAGAGATTTTTCAGCGTTGACGTTTTAGCTCGCATTGATGTTCTTCCGAAGTGAAGTGTAATCAAGAGGAGGCCCCGGATTAGTGGAAGAAATTTTCGTGTTCCCCACATCATACTCGCAGCAACGGCTGTGGTTTATAGACCAGTTAGAACCGAACAATCCCGCCTATCATATCTTCGACGTTATCAACTTTACAGGCGCGCTCGATGTGGATGCGCTTCGGCGCAGTCTTGAAGAGATGGCCCGCCGCCACGAGTCGCTGCGGACGACGTTTTCTTCCAACGATGGCCAGCCCGTGCAGGTCGTGTCACCGCCGTCGCGGTCGTTCTCTCTGTCGCGCGTTGACCTCAGCCGCTTCTCCGAAACTGAGCGACAGGCGGAGTTGCAGCGATTGTCAACGGAAGAAGCGAGCGGCGCTTTTGACCTTGAGCGCGGGCCGCTGTGGCGAACGATGCTGGCGCGGCTCTCCGGGGAAGAGCATGTTCTGCTCTTGACGATGCACCACATCATCAGCGATGCGTGGTCAATGCAATTGTTGACGGGCGAGTTGGAGACTCTCTACGAGGCTTACAGGCAAGGCGAAGAGTCGCCGCTTGAGGAGTTGCCGATTCAGTATGCGGACTTTGCCGTGTGGCAGCGCGAGTGGTTGCAGGGCGATGAGTTGGAGCGTCAACTGAAGTACTGGCGCGAGCGATTGGCGGGCGCGCCGGAAGTTCTCGAATTGCCGACGGACAAGCCGCGCCCGTCCGTGCTCAGTCCGAGCGGGGCCAACCAACCGCTCAGCATCTCGAAGCGTTTGACAGAGCGACTGAAGCTGCTCTCTCAAGGCGAGGGCGCGACGTTGTTCATGACGCTGCTGGCGGCCTTCAAGACGCTGCTTCATTGCTACGCCGGACAGGATGATATTGTCGTCGGCTCGCCGGTCGCCAATCGCGGGCGGCAGGAGCTTGAATCGTTGATAGGTTTTTTTACGAACACGCTGGCGCTGCGGACGGACATGTCGGGCGACCCAAGTTTTCGTGAACTGCTTGGGCGCGTGAAGGAGATTTGTCTCGGCGCGTACGCGCATCAGGATTTGCCTTTCGAGAAGTTGGTCGAAGAGTTGGAGCCGGAGCGCAGCTTGAGCCATGCGCCGCTCGTGCAGGTGATGTTTCAGCTTCTCAACAATTCTGCCGCAGCCTTAGAAGAAACGACGGCGCAGAGTTTGGCGGCGGAAGAATCCGCGCATGACGAAATGGGCTTCGAGAGCGCGACGGTCATCTCCGAGATTGGGATTGACTTGTTCGAGAGCGACGGCGGACTCGCGGGGCGCATAGAGTACAGCACAGACCTCTTCGAGCACGAGAGCGTCAGACGAATGATGAGACATTGGCTGACGCTGCTCGAAGCCATCGCTGAAGACCCGGAGCGACGCCTCTCCGAGTTGCCGTTGATGAGCGAGGCGGAGCGGCGGCGGTTGCTCTTCGACTGGAACTCGACCGCGCGAGAATACTCCGCACAGCAATGCCTTCATCAATTGTTTGAAGCTCAAGCGGAGCGCGACCCTTTGGCGATTGCGGTCGTCTTCGAGGGAGAGCAGTTGAGCTACGGCGAGTTGAACTTGCGGGCTAACAAGCTGGCGCGCTTTCTGCGACGGCTCGGCGTCGGGCCGGAAGTCTCTGTGGCCTTCTGCTTTGAGCGCTGCGTGGAAGCGTTGGTGGCCGTGCTTGGGATTCTCAAGGCTGGCGGCGTGTGCGTCGGCGTTGACCCTGAGTACCCGGAAGAGCGCGTGGCGTTCATGCTCGGCGATAGCGCGACGCAGTTGATTTTGACGCAGCAGAAATTTTCATCGCGCCTGCCTGAGAGTTCGGTTCGCGTCGTCTGCGTGGATGCAGAGTGGGAGCGGATTGCGCGCGAGCCGCGCGAGAATCTTGAGAGCGAGGCGGACGCAGAGAACGCGGCCTTCGTTATCTACACCTCCGGCTCGACGGGCCGGTCGAAGGGCGTGACGCTCAATCATCGCGGGCTGGCGAATCGAATACTGTGGGGGCAGGAAGCGCAACCGCTCGGCGTTGACGATTGCGTCTTGCAGCATTTTTCTTACTGCTTTGATTTCGCCGTGTGGGAGATTTTCACCGCGCTCATCGCGGGCGCGCGTTTGGCGCTGGCGCGTCCCGGCGGGCAACAGGACGCGGCTTATCTGGCGAGCTTAATCGCAGAGCAGCGAGTCACGGTCGCAGGGTTCGTGCCCTCGATGTTGGACTTGTTGTTGGACGAGCCGGGCATCGCGCGTTGTGATTCGTTGCGGCGCATCTTCTGCGGCGGCGAGGCTCTGACCGTCGAGTTGCAGGAGCGTTGCTTGAGCCGTCTCGGCGCGGAATTGCAGAACACGTACGGCCCGACCGAAGCTTCGATTGACGTGACGTTCTGGGTGTGCGGGCGTGAGGGCGAGCAACGAGACGAGCAACGAAGCGAGGGGCGCAAGACGGTTCCCATCGGAGAGCCGATTGCGAATACGCAACTCTACCTGCTCGATAGACGCTCGCAGCCCGTGCCTGTCGGCGTTCCCGGCGAGTTGCACATCGGCGGCCACAGTCTGGCGCGCGGCTATCTGAACCATCCGGCGTTGACCGCTGAAAAATTTATTCCGAATCCCTTCAGCGCGGAGGCGGGCGCGCGGCTCTACAAGACCGGAGACTTGGCGCGTTATCTCTCAAGCGGCGCGATAGAGTTTATCGGCCGGCTCGACCAGCAGTTGAAGATTCGCGGCTTCCGCGTCGAGCCGGGAGAGATAGAAGCGGCGCTCGCGCATCATCCGTCCGTGCGAGAGGCTCTGGTGATGGCCCGCGACCGCGCGCCTGACGGCAAACAGTTGGTCGCTTATCTCGTCGCCAATCCTGACGGCGCGGCTCTGAACGGCGAGTTGCAGGGCGAGTTGCGCCGCTTCCTCAAAGAGCGTTTGCCTGACTACATGATTCCGTCGGCCTTCGTGCGGTTGGAGGCGTGGCCGCTCTTGCCGAACGGCAAGGTTGACAGGCGCGCTCTGCCAGACCCTTTGGAAGAGCGCTTCGGGGCGGAAGCGATGTACGTCGCGCCGCAAACAGAGTTGGAGCGAACCATCGCGGGCATCTGGCAAGAGTTGTTCGGCCTGGAACTGATTAGCGTCGAGAGCAACTTCTTCGAGTTAGGCGGACACTCGCTCATCATGGTCAGGGTTCACAGCCGCCTGCGCGAAGCCCTCAGCCGCGAGGTGCCGCTGATTGACCTTTTTCGCTATCCGACGATTGGCTCGCTGGCGAAATTCCTCGGCGGCGAACAGGGCGGCGACGACGGTTCTTCCTCCCAACAAATCAACGAGCGAGCGGGGCGCCAGCGCGCGGCTGCCAACCGGCAAAAGCAAGCGATGGGATGGAGGGCAAAGGTTAATGGCTGAGCAGTTCGAGGGGCCTTCGCCGGATAATCAATTCGCAGAGTCAACGACGGACATCGCCATCGTCGGCATGAGCGGTCGTTTTCCGGGCGCGCGTAACGTCGCGGAGTTCTGGCGCAACCTGCGCGACGGCGTTGAGTCAATCTCCTTCTTCACGGACGAAGAACTGGCGGCGGCGGGCGTCGAGCCTGCTGCGTTTCAGAGCCCGAACTACGTCAGGGCCGCGGGCGTGCTCGCAGACGTGGAACTCTTCGACGCGGCGTTCTTCGGCTTCAATCCCAAGGACGCGGAGACGCTCGACCCGCAGCAGCGCATCTTTCTCGAAAGCTCCTGGGAAGCTTTGGAGGACGCGGGCTACAACCCTGAAACTTATGGCGGCTTGATTGGCGTCTACGCGGGCTCAAGCGCTAGCAGCTATCTCTCGAATCTCTACTCGCATCCCGAACTGGTCAGCGCGCTCGGCGATTTCCAACTCAACCTTGGCAACGATAAAGACAACCTGACCACCAACGTCTCTTACAAACTGAATCTGAAGGGGCCGAGCATGGCCGTGCAATCCGCTTGCTCGACTTCTCTGATAGCGGTCTGCGTGGCCTGTCAAAATTTGCTGAGCTATCAATGCGACATGGCTCTGGCGGGCGGCGTGCGCGTGGTCGTGCCGCAGGCTCTGGGCTATTTTTATCAGGAAGGCGGCATCATGTCGCCGGACGGGCATTGCCGCGCCTTCGACGCGCAGGCGCGCGGGACGGTCGGCGGCAACGGCGTCGGCATCGTCGTCTTGAAGCGCTTGGACGACGCGCTCGCCGACGGCGATCAAGTCTACGCGGTCATCAAGGGCGCGGGCGTCAACAACGACGGCGCGGTCAAGGTCGGCTACACGGCTCCGAGCATCGAAGGGCAAGCGCAGGTCATCAGCATGGCGCAGGCCGTCGCGGGCGTCGAAGCCGAAACGATTACCTACGTCGAAGCTCACGGCACGGGAACAGACCTCGGCGACCCCATCGAAGTCGCAGCCCTGACGCAAGCCTTCCGCAGCAACACCGAGCGGAAAAACTTCTGCGCCCTCGGCTCTGTCAAAACCAACATCGGGCATCTGGACACGGCTTCGGGCATCGCCGGTTTGATTAAGACCGTGCTGGCTCTCAAGCATCAGGAGATACCGCCGAGCCTCAATTTCGAGCGGCCCAACCCGAAGATTGATTTCGCCGGTTCGCCTTTCTACGTCAACAGCCGTCTCGCCGAATGGAAGACGAACAAAGGGCCGCGCCGCGCGGGCGTTAGCTCTTTCGGCATCGGCGGAACCAACGCTCACGTCGTCCTCGAAGAAGCTCCTTCGACCGCCGCCGTCGAAGCCAGCGAGGGCGAGCAACTGCTCATCCTGTCCGCGCGCTCGCGCAACGCTTTGGAGGCCGCGACCGCCAACCTGACAACGCATCTACGACAGCATCCCGAACTGAATCTGGCCGACGTGGCCTACACTTTACAAGTCGGGCGGCGCGCGTTCAGCTACCGCCGCGCCGTCGTCTGCCGCAGCACGGACGACGCTTTGAGCGCGCTTGAGAAGACGGACGCGCGGCGTGTCAACACGTCCGAACGAACGACGGCGAGCCGCCATGTTGTCTTCATGTTTCCGGGGCAGGGCGCGCAGCACATCCAGATGGCCCGCGAAGTTTACCGGGCCGAGCCTTTCTTTCGTCAACAGGTTGACCGCTGCTGCGAACTGCTCAGGCCGCAGCTTGGACTCGACCTGCGCGAGGTCTTGTTCGCGGACGATGAGCGAGGAAGCGAAGCCGCCGCCGGGTTGCAGCAGACGCGCCTTGCGCAGCCCGCGCTGTTTGTCATCGAGTATGCGTTGGCGCGGCTCTGGATGGAGTGGGGCTTGAGTCCGAAGGCGATGATTGGTCACAGCATCGGCGAGTATGTCGCGGCGACTCTGGCCGGAGTCTTCTCTCTGGAAGACGCGCTCTCGTTGGTGGCGGCGCGAGGGCGTTTGATGCAGCGCATGCCCGCGGGCGCGATGCTCGCCGTGCCTCTCGCGGCGCGCGAGGCGGAGCGCCTTCTCGGCCCGGACATAGCGCTTGCGGCTGTCAACAATCCTTCGCTGTGCGTCGTCTCCGGCACCTTGGAGGCCGTCGCTCAGTTGGAGACTAAACTGTCCGCCGAAGGTCTGGCGTGCCGTCGCCTGCAAACTTCTCACGCCTTTCATTCGCAGATGATGGAGCCGATGCTCGAAGAGTTTGCCGCCGAAGTCAAAAGGGTCGCTCTGCATCCGCCGCGAGTCTCTTACGTGTCGAACCTGACGGGCGAATGGATAACGGCGGAGGACGCGACCGACCCGCGTTACTGGGTCGAGCACCTGCGCCGGACGGTTCGCTTCAGCGAAGGCCTGGAACGCCTCTTCGCCAATCCAGATTGGCTGCTGCTTGAGGTCGGCCCCGGCCAAACCTTGAGCAGCCTCGCGCGCCAGCATTCGTCGAAGCCGCCGGAGCAAGCCGTGCTCGCTTCGTTAACTCATCGTGATGACGAGCAAGGGGGCGCGCGCTTCATACTGAACACTCTGGGCCGCCTCTGGCTGGCGGGCGCGCAGGTCAACTGGCAACAACTGCGCGCACATGAACAACGCCGCAGAGTCTCGCTGCCGACTTATCCCTTCGAGCGTCGCCGCTTCTGGGTTGATTATCAAGCGCAGCCGGACGCCGTTTCTCATCAACATCAACTCTCGCTCGCTAAGAAGCCGGACATAGCCGATTGGTTCTACCTGCCATCATGGAAACGAAGCGCGCCCGCCGAGCTTTTCCGGCGGCAAGAATTTTTGGCCGGGCGCAATCGTTGGCTCTTGTTCGGCGATGCATGCGGCGTGGCCGGGCAGTTGGCAGAAAAGTTGGAGCAGGCGAATCAGGACGTGACGCTCGTCATCGCGGGCGAGAATTTCATGAAGCGCGGCGAGCGTCTCTATGAAGTGAACGCTGGCCGCAGCGACGACTATAAAAAGTTGCTCGCGGAGCTTCGCGCGCAGGACAAAGCTCCGCAGCGCATCGTTCACCTGTGGAGCGTGACGCAGGGCGAGCAGCAATCGGACGCCGCGATTGACGCTTTCGACCGCGCGCAGGAGGCTGGCTTCTACAGCTTGCTCTACATCGCGCAGGCAATTGGCGACTTGAACTTGACGGGCGAGTTGCGACTCGATGTCGTCTCGAACAACGTGCAGGCCGTGACGGGCGAAGAGTTGCTCTGCCCTTTGAAGGCGACGCTGCGCGGCCCCGTCGAAGTCATCCCGCAGGAGTATCCGAACATCGCTTGTCGCAGCGTTGATTTCGACATGGCGGCTGGCTCGCGCGCAGATGAAAAGTTGATAGCGCAACTTTTCTCGGAGCTAACGGCGGAAGCTCCCGGCGCGGTCGCAGCCTATCGCGGCAATCATCGCTGGACGCAAACGTTCGAGGCCGTGCGCGTGGACGCAGGAGCAGCCGCCAACCAGCGTTTGCGAGAGCGCGGCGTCTATCTCATCACGGGCGGCATGGGCGGCATCGGCCTCGCGCTGGCGGAATATCTGGCGAAGACTCTGCGCGCGAGGCTCGCTCTCGTCGGTCGTTCCGCTTTGCCCGCGAAGCATGACTGGCAAGAGTGGCTGGCCGCGCATGACGAGTCGGACGCGACGAGTCGCAAGCTTCGCAAGCTCGAACAACTCGAAGCGGCGGGCGCGGAGGTGTTGACCTTCAGCGCGGACGTGTCGGACGCGGCGGCGATGCTTGAAGTCGTCAGGCAAACGCGCGAGCAGTTCGGCGACATCAACGGCGTCGTGCATTCGGCGGGCGTGGCCGGTGGCCGGATGATTCAGTTGCAAACGCCGGCGGTGGCGGGCGGCGTGTTCGCCCCGAAAGCGAAAGGCTTGCTCGTTCTGGAAGAAGCGCTCGCCGGGACGAAGCCGGATTTTCTGTTGCTCTGTTCTTCGCTCAGCGCGATTGAGGCTCCGCTCGGGCAGGTGGATTACTGTAGCGCGAACGCTTTCCTTGACGCCTACGCGCACCGCGCCAATCTCAACGAAGGGCGCAACGTTATCTCCGTCAACTGGGACGCATGGCAGGAAGTCGGCATGGCTGTCAACACGACCATTCCGCGCGACCTCGAAAACTGGCGAGCCGAAAGTCTCGAACGCGGCATCATGCCCGCCGAAGGCGTTGAGGTCTTCACGCGCGTGTTGCAGACGACGTTGCCGCAAGTCGCCGTCTCGACCACAGACTTGGGGGCTGCGCTTGAGGCTCATGCCGAAGAAGAGCAGAGCGATGAAGCGAGCGCGGCGGACATCGCGCAGCCCGCGCACGCGCGGCCAGAGTTGACGGTTGATTACGTTGCGCCGCGAACCGAGATTGAACAATCAATCGCAAGCATCTGGCAGGAGTTGCTAGGCGTCGGGCAGGTCGGCGTCAACGACAACTTCTTCGAGCTTGGCGGACACTCTTTGCTCGCCCTCCAACTTATCTCGCGCCTGCGCGCAACCTTTCAGGCCGAGGTCAGTTTGCAACTCGTCTTCAATTCGCCCACGGTCGCAGACTTGGCAGCAGTGATTGAACGGAGCGGGCAGGCGGCGCGCGAAGAGGCGGAGAAAATCGAGCAGACCTTGCGGCTCGTCGAGCAGCTTACAGAAAGCGAGTTGCAGGAACTTTTAGCCGTGCAGGATTCCATTCAGGAGTCGGTAACAGATGAGTGAACTCTCCGAACGCATCGCCAGCCTCTCGCAGGAAAAGCGTGAACTGCTTGAGAAGCTGCTCAAGAAGGGCGGCGTCTCACGCGCGCGTCCCTCATTCATTCCTCGCGTCGCGGGCGACAACGCGCTGCCGCTCTCCTTCGCGCAGCAGCGGCTCTGGTTTCTGGATCAACTTGAACCCGGCAACTCTTTCTACAACATCTCAAGCCCCGTTCGCTTTAACTCAGCCGTCAACGTCTACGCCTTGAGCGCGAGCCTCAACGAGATAATTCGTCGCCACGAAATCCTGCGTAGCTCTTTCAGGCTCGTTGATGACAGCCCCGCTCAAGTCGTCGCTCAGTCTCTCGAACTGCCGCTGCCGCTCGTTGACTTAAGCGAGCTTCCGCCGCTGGAAAGCGAGCGCGCGGCGTCGCATCTCGCCAGCCTTGAGGCGCAGCAATCGTTCGACATGGCGCGCGGGCCGCTCATGCGCGCTAAGCTCGTGCGCCTCTCCGCAGAGCGGCACATACTGTTGTTGACGATGCATCACATCGTTTCCGATACGTGGTCGCTCGGCGTCCTTGAGCGTGAATTGTGGACGCTCTACGAAGCGATGCTGGCGGGGCAGCCGTCGCCGCTCGAAGAGTTGCCGATTCAATATGGCGACTACGCGGCGTGGCAGCGCGAGCAGTTGCAGGGCGAACTCCTTGAGACGCAGCTTGCTTACTGGAAGCGGCAGTTGAGCGACGCGCCGCCCTTGCTTGAGCTTCCGACCGACAGGCCGCGCCCGCCCGCGCAGAGCTATCGCGGGGCGAGCCAATGGTTGAGCGTCTCGCCAGAATTGACCGGGCGGCTCAAGCAGCTTTCGCAGCGCGAGGGCGTGACGCTCTTTATGACGCTGCTCGCCGCCTTTCAAGTTTTGCTCTCGCGTTACGCAGGGCAGCCGGACATTCTCGTCGGCACGCCCGTGGCGGGGCGCAACCGCATCGAGTTGGAAGGGCTCATCGGATTCTTCATCAACACGCTTGTGCTGCGGACGGACTTGTCAGGCGAGCCGACGTTCCGCGAAACGCTTAAGCGCGTGCGCGAGGTCTGCGTCGGAGCCTACGCGCATCAGGATGTGCCGTTTGAAAAGCTGGTCGAAGAGTTGCAGCCGGAGCGCAGCCTGAGCCGCAATCCGCTGTTCCAGGTCACGTTCCAACTCTTCAGTGACGCGCCTTCCATCGTCGCGCCGTTGGCGGAAGTTTCCGATGAGATGAACGCAAGCGGCGAGAGCTTGGAGTTCGATGAGGAGCGCGCGCCCGACGATGCGCCGCCGGATGACGAAGCCTTTTTAGAGATTGAGCGCGCGACGGCGATTTTTGATTTGACGTTTGACATGTGGGAGAACGACGGCAGGCTTTCCGGCAGAGTCGAATACAGCACGGACTTGTTTGACGACGCGACCATCACGCGCCTGCTCGGCTCCTTCCAACAACTGCTCGAAGACGCGGCGGCCAACCCGGACGAGCGCGTCTCTCGTCTGTCGCTCTTGAGCGAAGGCGAGCGCGACCTGTTGCTCTCTGAATGGAACGACACGCGCGCGGATTTCTCTGCGGACGCATGCCTTCATGAATTGTTCGAGCAGCAAGCGGAGCGCGAGCCTTTGGCCGTGGCCGTCGTCTTCGAGCAAGAGAGCTTGACGTATGCGGAATTGAACGAGCGCGCTAATCGTCTTGCGCGCTACTTGATGCGTTTGGGCGTCGGGCCGGAGAGCTTCGTCGGAGTCTTGATGGAACGTTCCGTCGAGATGGTCGTCGCGCTGCTCGGCGTGTTGAAGGCGGGCGCGGCCTACGTCCCGCTTGACCCTTCATATCCGCAGGAGCGTTTGCGTTTCATGTTGGACGACGCGGGCGCGGGCGTGCTGCTGGCGCAAGCGCGTGTCGCGTCGTTGCTGCCGGAATACGATGGCCGCGTCGTGCTCGTCGATGCTGAAAGGGAAGCGATTTGTGACGAGGGCGCGGAGCCTTTGCGTAGCGGCGCGGAGCCGCGATGGCGCGGCGCGACGGCTGAAAACATTGCTTACGTCATCTATACATCCGGCTCGACGGGGCGCCCTAAGGGCGTGATGATTTCCCATCGCGCCATCTGCAATCACATGCTATGGATGAACGAGCGTTGGCCGCTCGATGCGTCGGACGCTGTGTTGCAGAAGACGCCGATTAGCTTCGACGCTTCGGTGTGGGAGTTTTACGCGCCGCTGTTCGCGGGCGCGCGGCTGGCGCTGGCTCGTCCCGAAGGCCAACGCGATAGCGCGTATCTCGTCGAAGCGATAAAGCAAGCGGGCGTCACCGTCGTCCAGCTTGTGCCTTCACAGTTGCAGATGCTGTTGGACGAGCCGAAGCTGTCCGAGTGCGAAAGCCTGCGGCGCGTCTTCTGCGGCGGCGAGGTTCTGACCACAGACCTTTGCGAACGCCTCCGCGCGCGCCTGGACACAGAGCTTCACAATATTTACGGCCCGACGGAAGCCGCGATTGACGCGACCGCATGGCAGTATGAACCGGACACAGAGCGCGCCGCGCAGCCCATCGGTCGGCCAATCAGCAATACGCAAATCTATCTACTCGACAAGCATCTTCAGCCCGTGCCAATCGGCGTCGCTGGCGAAATCTACATCGGCGGCGACGGCCTCGCGCGCGGCTACATCAACCGGCCAGAGTTGACCGCGGAGAAGTTTCTCCCTGACCCGTTCGGCACAGAAACGGGCGCGCGACTTTATCGAACGGGCGACCTCGCGCGCTATCTCCCGGACGGCGCGATAGAGTTCATCGGTCGTCTCGATTATCAGGTGAAGATCAGAGGCTTTCGCATCGAGTTGGGCGAGATTGAGGCTGTGCTCAGGCAGCACGCCCTTGTCCGCGAGGCGGCGGTCCTGGTAAGGGAAGACGTGCAGGGCGACAAGCGTTTGGTCGCTTACGTGGTTCGCGTTGAAGAGCTGGAAGGCGAGCTTAATGAGCAATCGCGGAGCGACAATCAACAGCCCGCTGGATTCAACGCCAATCCCGCGTCGCTGCTGCGCGCTCATCTGAAAAGTCGCCTGCCCGAACACATGCTGCCGTCGGCTTTCGTCTGGCTGGATACGTTGCCGCTGACGGCTGGCGGGAAATTGGACTGGCGCTCTCTGCCTGCGCCGGACGACGCGCGACCGGCTCTCGATGAGATGTCCGCCGCGCCGCGAACTCCGGTCGAGGAAATTCTGGCGAACATCTGGGCGGGAATCCTGAGGCTTGAGCGCGTCGGCGTCAACGACAACTTCTTCGAGCTTGGCGGGCATTCGCTGCTCGGCACGCAGGTCATCTCGCGCGTGCGCGAAGCCTTCAATGTAGAGGTGCCGTTGCGCTCGCTCTTTGAAAGCCCGACGATTGCCGGGATGGCTGAAAGCGTCGAGACGGCGCTCAGGGCCGAACGCGGCAGCCTCGCGCCGCCGCTTGCGCCGGTTGAGCGCGAGCGCGAGCGCGAGCTTCCGCTCTCTTTCGCGCAGCAGCGGCTCTGGTTTTTAGACCAACTGGTTCCCGGCAATCCCTTCTACAATGTGGACACGACGACGCGGCTCAGTTCAGAGCTTGACGTGGACGCGCTCAAGCACAGCTTGAACGAGATTGTCCGGCGACACGAAGCCCTGCGCACGACCTTCAGGATGGTTGACGGGCAACCGGCGCAAATCATTGCGCCCGCACTCAGGCTCGGCTTGCCCGTCATCAATCTCACGCATCTGCCGGACGCAGAGCGCGAAGCGGAGGCCGCGCGTCTGGCCCAACTTGAAGCGCAACGTCCTTTCAATCTATCCGAAGGGCCGCTCGTCAGAGCCAGCCTGTTACGGCTCGCGGCTGACGACTACTTGCTCTTGTTGACGCTCCATCACATCGTCACGGATGGCTGGTCAATGGGCGTGTTGTTTGAAGAGTTGTGGACGCTCTACGAGACTTACGCGGCGGGCAGCGAGTCGGAGTTGGCGGAGCTTCCGCTGCAATACGCGGACTTCGCCGTCTGGCAGCGAGAGTGGTTGCAGGGCGAAGTGTTGGAGCGACAGTTGAGCTACTGGAAGCGGCAACTGGCGGACATTCCAGCGCTGCAACTGCCGGCGGATCACGTGCGCCCCGCTGTCTCTTCCTACAAGGGCGCGCGGCTGCCATTGAGGTTCCCGGCTGAGTTGACCGCGCAACTGAGGAAGCTTTCGCGGAGCCACGGCGCGACTCTCTACATGACGCTGCTCGCAGCCTTCAAGGCTCTGCTGTGTCGCTACTCAGGGCAGACGGATATTGTCGTCGGCACGCCTGTGGCCGGGCGCGACCGCATCGAGTTGGAGCGCCTCATCGGTTTCTTCGTCAACACGCTGGCCCTGCGCACGGACGTGTCGGGCGACCCGTCGTTCCGGCTGCTGCTCGAAAGAGTCAGGGAAGTCTGCCTCGCCGCCTATGCGCATCAGGAAGCGCCGTTCGAGCGGCTGGTCGAAGAGTTGCAGCCGGAGCGCGACCTCAGCCGCAATCCTTTGTTCCAAGTCACCTTTCAATTGTTCAGCGCCTTAGACCTCTCCGAGCAAGCCTCGGACGCCAGCGAGCAGACCTTGCAGGTCGAGCGCGGGACGGCCATCTTCGACCTTGCTTTCACTTTATGGGAGAGTCAGGACGGGCTTGGCGGGCAGGTCGAATACAGCACGGAGCTATTCGACACCCCGACCATCGAGCGCATGATGGAGCACTACGAGCGACTGCTCGAAGGCTGTGTGGCCGACCCTGAACTGCGCGTCTCGGAACTGCCGCTGCTCGGCGAGCAGGAGCGCGAGCGTTTGCTGGTCGAGTGGAATCAGACACAATCCGTTGAGCTTGAAAATCAGCGCTGCGTTCATGAATTGTTCGAGCAAGCGGCGCGGCGCGAGCCTTCGGCGGTGGCCATCGTCGGAGCGCGCGGCGCGGTCAGCTACGGCGAGTTGAATCGCAGGGCCAATCAACTCGCGCGCCATCTGGCGAAGCTCGGCATCGAGCCGGAGACGCGCGTCGGCGTGCTCTTTGAACGCTCGGTCGAGATGGTCGTCGCGCTGTTGGCAGTCTTGAAAGCGGGCGCGGCCTACGTCCCGCTCGACGGCTCGTACCCGCGCGAACGGCTCGCCTTTATGTTGAAGGATGCGGGCGTCGCGGCCCTGTTGACGGAGCAGCGATTGCAGAACGCGCTTCCGTCTTACGACGGGCCGCTGGTCTGCCTCGACGCGGAGTTGGAGACAATCGCGCGCGAGCCGGATGCTGATTTGGCGATTGATGTGAGGCCGTCGAACCTAGCCTACGTCATCTACACTTCTGGTTCGACGGGCAAGCCGAAGGGCGTCGGCATAGAGCATCGCAGCCTCGCCAATCTCGTCGGCTGGCACGCCGGGGCTTACGGCTTGACGGCTGAAGACCGCGCCGTGCTGCTCTCGGCTCCGGCCTTCGACGCTTCGGTCTGGGAGTTGTGGCCGTATCTCTGCGCGGGCGCGAGCGTTCACATTCCAACGGATGAGATACGCGAGTCTCCGTCGCTGCTGCTGGCTTGGCTGGCGGCGCAACGGATAAGCATCTGCTTCATGCCGACGCCGCTCGCCGAAATCATCATCGAAGAGACGCTGCCCGCGAGCCTTTCTCTGCGAACGCTTCTGACCGGAGCCGACAAGCTGCACCTCTGGCCGCAGCCCGACTTGCCCTTCCGGCTGGCGAACAATTACGGGCCGACGGAAAACACCGTCGTCACGACCGCCGCATGGATTGACGCCGGCGGGAAGAGAAACGCGCTCCCGCCCATCGGTCATCCGATTGCCAACGTGCAGGTCTACATCCTGGACAAAAAGTTGCGGCCTCTGCCGGTCGGAGTCGCGGGCGAGTTATGCGTCGGCGGCTGTGGCCTCGCGCGCGGCTATCTGAACCAGCCGGAGTTGACCGCCGAAAAGTTTATCCCTCATCCGTTCAGCGCGGAGCCGGGCGCGCGGCTTTATCGAACGGGCGACCTCGCGCGTTATCTCTCGGACGGGCAGATTGAATTTCTGGGCCGCACGGACGAGCAGGTGAAGGTGCGCGGCTATCGCATCGAGTTGGGCGAGATAGAAGCGACGCTCGCCGAGCATGAACTGGTCAGGGAAGCGGTCGTCTTGGCGCGCGACGACAAGAGCGGGACGCTCCGGCTCATCGCTTATGTCGTGCCGAAAATCGAGTCGTCTTTATCGTCCGAGCAGACGGCTGAGTTGCAGTCGCAGCAGGTGTCGCAGTGGCAGTTGCTTTACGACGACACGTATCGCCAATCGGTTGAGCGGGCGGAGCCTTCATTCAACATCGTCGGATGGAACAGCAGCTACACGGACGCGCCGATTCCCGCCGAAGAGATGCGCGAGTGGCGCAACGCGACCGTCGAACGCCTGCTCGCTTTGCGCCCGCAGAGCGCGCTGGAAATCGGCTGCGGCACGGGCCTGCTGCTCTCTCAAGTCGCGCCGCATTGCGAGACTTACTACGGCACGGACTTCTCGCAGAGTTCGCTCGACTACGTGCAACACAGTTTGATTGCGAACGACGCGGCTCTGTCTAATGTCAAGCTGCTCAAATGTCGCGCCGATGAGTTCGCAGGATTAACGGGCGAGTCGTTCGACCTCGTTATCATCAATTCCGTGGCGCAGTACTTTCCGAGCCTCGATTATCTACTGCGCGTGATGGAAGGCGCGTTCAAGGTCTTGAAGCCGGACGGCTGTTTGTTCCTCGGCGACCTGCGCAACCTCAGACTGCTCGAAGCCTTTCATGCTTCCGTGCAGCTTTATCAAGCGCCGTCGACGCTCGACTTGGAAACTTTGCGCGAGCGCGTTCGCCAGAGCGCGGCGCTTGAGGAAGAGTTGCTGATTGACCCCGCGCTGTTCGGCGCGCTCGGCCAGCGTTTCCCGCAACTGGCCTCCGCCAATGTTCATCTCAAGCGCAGCCGTCATCATAACGAGTTGACGCGCTTTCGCTACGACGTGGCCTTGCGTCCGGGCAGCCGAAGCGCTGCCGCAGAGTCGCCCGTGCTTGACTGGCAGCAGCTTGGCCTGACCGTTGACGCTCTCAAACAGATGCTCTCGGAGCAGCAACCGGAGCGGCTCGAAGTTTGCCGCGTGCCGAACGCCAGAGTCGCGGCGGACGTGAAGACGGTCGAACTGTTGAGCGGGCGCGACGCGGCCTCGAACGCTCTTGAATTGCGCGCGGCTCTGGCTTCCGCAGATGCGCGCGGCGTTGACCCGGAACACGTTTGGAGCTTGAGCGAGGCTCTGCCCTACGGCGTCAATATTCGCTGGTCCGCGACGGATGATGATTGCTTTGATGTGACGTTGCGACGCAGGACAAACAACTCGCAGGGTTTTTCCGATGACGCGTCAAACGAGCTTGCCGTCGCGCCGCGCAGGCCGAAGCCTTTGTCACACTACGCGAACAATCCGTTGCGCGGAATGCTGTCGCGCAGTCTGGTTCCGCAGCTGCGCAGCTTCGTGCGCGAGCGGCTGCCGGAATACATGATGCCCGCGACCTTCATCATGCTCGACGAGTTGCCCGTGACGCCCCACGGCAAGCTGGACCAGCGCGCTCTGCCCTTGCCAGACCAGGCTGGCCCGGCCCTGCGAATTGATTACACTGCGCCGCGCACGCAGACGGAAGAGACGCTGGCCGCCATCTGGATTGAGGTGCTCGGCCTTGAGCGCGTCGGCGTCCTGGACGACTTTTTCGAGTTGGGCGGCCATTCGTTGCTTGCGACCAAAATCGTTTCGAGAATCCGCTCGGCCTTTCAGCTTGAGTTGCCGCTGCGCAGTCTCTTCGAGGCTCCGACCGTCGCGCAACTGTCCGAGGCGATAACGAAGGCCAAGAGCAACGGCGGCGAAAGCCTGCGCTCGCCCGTCATCAAGCGCGTGTCCAGAGAGCAGTATCGCTTGAAGCCTTCCACGGAGTCGCCGCGCGCAGCGGAACTGGAAGCCGTAGATTAAGCGAGCCAGTCGAAGACGCCGCAACACGCTGAAAGATGATGACGGCAGCAAGGCTTGAACTCGATGACGGCAGCAGCGCTTGAACTTGTTCTGATAGCTTCTCGACGGACGGACGAATCATGTTGGACAGAGCGGCGTTGAATAACTGGTTTGTGTGCGGCAAGGCGAGCGCGCAGGCTGCTCTTCGCCTGTTCTGCTTTCCTTACGCCGGAGGCTCCGCCAGCGTCTTTCGCGGGTGGTCGGACACGTTGCCGGAGACGGTGGAAGTCTGCGCCGTTCAACTGCCGGGGCGCGGCAGTCGCCTGTTGGAGCCGACGATAAACAGCATGCCGCAGTTGATTGAGGCCGTGGCTCAAGCCCTGCGCCCGCGTCTGGACAAGCCGTGCGCCTTCTTCGGTCACAGCATGGGCGCGACCATCGGCTTGGAGTTGGCCCGCTATGTCCGCAGCGAGTGGCAGGTCGAGCCGCTTCATCTCTTCGTTTCGGGCAGCCGCGCTCCGCAGGCGCGCAGCCGCGAGCCTGCGACTTACGATTTGCCGGAGGCAGAGTTTCTGGAAGAGTTGCGACGACTGAAGGGAACGCCCGCCGAAATCCTTGACCATCCAGAGTTGATGCGACTGATGGCGCCAGTCCTGCGCGCCGACTTCGCCCTCGCACAGACCTATCTTTACAAAACGGCAGCCCCGCTCTCATGTCCCATCACGGCCTTCGGCGGCCTTGCGGACAAGGCTGTCACCGAGCGACAGTTGCAAGCATGGCAGGCGCAGACCATCGCGCGTTTCTCTCTACGGATGATTCGCGGCGACCACTTCTTCATACACGAATCGCAAACGCTCCTGCTCGCGGCCATTGCGAAAGAACTGCATCGCATTGTGAAGCGACTTGAGCGCAACGCCGCGCTGAGTTCAAGCGAGAATGCATGAGGCTTCTCTTCATGCAGCGTTCAACTACGGCGCAGAGTTCAACTACGAAGCCGTCGCAGAGTTGAACTTACGGCGGCTTCGTTCAGCCCCTTGCGGCTGGCGGCGCCGCCTCGCCAAGGCTCCTTTTCCAGCGGGCTTCCCGCAAACTCTTGACAACCGTATGCATCGGTTATATCGTGCGGGCGTTCCAATGTTGCGCGCCCCGCCGGCGAACTTAATCTTTGCCGGCATCACAAAAGCCCACAGCAATTCGTGTGGCCTGTTTCTCACTTCGGCTTTTTTGCAAGACCCGTTAACGTTCAATCTCGCCGTTAACTTTGCTTCTCTTCAGAACGAACCAAGGGCCGTGCGTTCCTGTTCCTTGCCTGCTTCGGACACTTACCTGAGCAAGCGATTCATCGCTTCTTAAGTAACCCTGACCTCTGTGCGGAGGCGTCTGAGGTTGCGGCCAAACTATCTTTGTCAATCGAGTCTGAGCGCATCAAGACCCAAGCTTCGTCGCGCCACGAAATCAGCGAGCGGCCACGTTCTCTCGCTTCGAGAAGATGCTGACGGTCGTTCCTTAACTTGAAAGAGAGGACACTTCATGCCTTCCACGACTACCTATCCCGGCGTTTACGTCGAGGAAATTCCGAGCGGTGTTCGCACCATTACCGGAGTCGCCACCTCCATCACCGCCTTCATCGGCTCTGCTCCGCGCGGGCCGGTCAACGACCCGACCGTCATCAACAACTTCGGCGACTACGAGCGGCTCTTCGGCGGGCTGGTGGTCAGCAGCACGATGAGCTACGCCGTGCGCGATTTCTACCTGAACGGCGGCAGCCAGGCCATCATCGTGCGCCTGACTGGCACGGGCGCGGGGCCTGCGACCGCCAGCCTGCCCGGCAGCGGCGCGGCCCTTGTGCTCGAAGCCAGCAGCAGCGGCCTCTGGGGCAACAAGCTGCGCGCGGGCGTCAACTACAAAACCCGCGACGAGAAAGACCCGAACCCGGACCTCTCGCTCTTCAATCTGACCATCTTTGAAGACACGGGGACGGACGGCGGCGGCGCTCCGCCCGAAAAGTTTTTCAACGTCTCGACCAACCCGAACGACCCGCGCTATCTGCCGCGCGTGTTGGAGCAGGGTTCGGCTCTGGCGCGCGTGCAGAAGTTGGCGGGCGTCTACAGCATCGGCACGGGCCGCCCGTTTCAGACGATCGCCAGCCCGCCGACCAGCCCCTTGACCGAAGGCTTCGTTCCTTTCGGCGGCGGCTTTGAAGGGGCCGTGCCGGGAACCAACGAATATCTCGGCAGCCCCGCGCAAAAGCAGGGAATCTACGCGCTCGAAAAAGCAGACCTCTTCAACCTGCTCTGCATTCCGCCGCCCGACCGCGACGCCGCGCCGGACACCGCGCCCACCGTCTATCAGGCGGCCATGGCTTACTGCAAAGACCGTCGCGCGATGCTCATCGTCGATTCGCCCAAAGACTGGGGCGCGTTGCCGCAGGGCGCCGCGGCCAAGGCCATCGCCGGTCTCGGCGCGCTCGGGCTCTCCGGCACGGCCTCGCGCAATGCCGCGCTCTATTTCCCGCGCGTCATAGAGCCTGACCGCAATCGTGATAATCAACTGGATGTCTTCGTGCCGTGCGGCATTATCGCCGGAGTGATGGCGAGCACAGACACGAACCGCGGAGTCTGGAAAGCGCCCGCCGGTTTGGACGCCGCGATGAACGGCATTCAAGGATTGCAAGTGAATATGACGGACGCCGAAAACGGTCAACTCAATCCGCTCGGCATCAACTGCCTGCGCTCATTCCCCGTCAACGGTCGCGTCGTCTGGGGAGCGCGCACGATGCGCGGGGCCGACCAACTGGCCGACGAGTACAAGTATATCCCCGTCAGGCGCACGGCCCTCTTCATCGAAGAGAGTCTCTATCGCGGGACCCAATGGGTCGTCTTCGAGCCGAACGACGAGCCGCTCTGGGCGCAGATTCGTTTGAACGTCGGAGCCTTCATGCAAAATCTTTTCCGGCAGGGAGCCTTTCAAGGCAAGACCCCGCGCGAAGCTTATCTCGTCAAGTGCGATAAAGAGACGACGACGCAGAACGACATCAACCTCGGCATCGTCAACGTGCTGGTCGGATTTGCGCCCCTCAAGCCTGCTGAGTTCGTCATCCTTAAAATTCAGCAGTTGGCCGGGCAGATCGCAACCTAAAAGTTTCACTGAAGGAGACACATCATGGCGCAGTTTACAGCCAATCCGGGGCGGTTCAATCCGTATAGCAATTTCAAATTCCGCGTCAAGTGGGACGGCAAGTACGTCGCCGGAATCAGCAAAGTCGGCACGCTCAAGCGCACGACCGAAGTGGTCAAGCATCGTGACGGCGGCGACCCGAGCAGCAGCCGCAAATCGCCGGGGCGCACAGAGTATGAAGCCATCATGCTCGACCGCGGCGTGACGCACGATAAGGAGTTTGAGCAGTGGGCCAACAAGGTCTGGAACTACGGCTCCGGCCTTGGGGCCGAAGTCTCGCTCAAAGACTTTCGCAAAGACATCATCATCGAGGTCTACAACGAAGCGGGGCAGTTGGCCATCGCTTACAAAATATATCGCTGTTGGGTGTCGGAGTTTCAAGCCTTGCCGGACCTGGACGCCAACGCCAACGCCGTCGCCATTCAGCACATCAAGCTGGAAAACGAAGGATGGGAACGCGACTATGAAGTGACGGAGCCGACCGAGCCTTCGTTCCTTGAGCCGGTTTGATAAATGACGATGCGCGCTCTGTCGGCTTCCGAATTGTTGGAGGTCCGGGAACGCGGCGGCTCGCAAACGCCCGTCGGGCGCGCTCTACTTTTGCTCGCCGCCGCCTGCCCCGAAACCTCGCCGGAAGAGTTGGCCCAACTCTCTGTCGGGCAACGCGACGCGCGGCTCCTGAAGCTGCGGGAACTGACCTTCGGCCCGCGCCTTCACAGTCTCGCCACCTGTGCGGCGTGCCGGGAACAACTGGAATTGAGCTTCACTTCAGCCGACCTGTTGTTTCCGTCAGATGAATCCACAGAGCCACTCGTCCTGCGCATCGCTCCCTTCGAAGTGCGCTTTCGCTTGCCGGACAGCCTCGATCTGGCGGCGATTAGTGTCGGTGAAAACAGGGACGCGGGGGCAGCCCGCCAGTTGCTCTTGGAGCGTTGCCTGTTGTCGATAGAGCGCGCGGGCGAGCAGGCGCGCATCGCCGATTTGCCGCCGTTGGTGTTGGAGGCAATCGTCGAACGGATGGCCGAGGCAGACCCGCAGGCGGACGTGCAGATTGCTCTAACGTGTCCGCAATGCGCCGCGCGTTTTCAAGCGCCGTTCGACATCGAGTCTTTCTTCTGGAACGAAATCAGCGCGTGGGCCGAGCGTCTGTTGAATGAGGTTCACATCCTCGCGTCGAGCTACGGCTGGCGGGAAGCAGACATCTTGAACATGAGTTCGTGGCGTCGCCATTTCTATCTCGGCTTGATAAACGGATGAGTGATTTTCTCACAAACCTTGTGGCCCGCGCCTTGAATCGCGCCGAAGCGGTGCGGCCTCGCATCGCCTCGCGCTTCGAGCCGCCCTCGCTCGCGGCCACGTCTCCCTTTGGCTCCGCGCCGCGAGATGCGGAACTGGCGGCCACCGACTCGTTCATCGAAACGCCTTCGCCGCAACCTACGGACGCGCGCCCCGCAAACTTCTTACAGCCCACAGCCGACCATTTGACGAGGCCCACGCCAACCCCGCCGACGCCACTTAGAGAAAGCAGCGACGAGCATCACGCGCGCCGCCAGCCTGACGAATCAACGACTCGACTTGACGAAGCGCGCGTTGAGCGCAGCACGCCCTTGATTCCGACGCCTTCATCTTCGCAGACAATGGAGAGCCAGCCGCGACGGATGAAGGCGGACGCAGCAACAAGCTTTGAGTCGCGCGAAGAGCAAGCGGAGGCGCGCTTGTCCGATAGCGAGCAGTCGCGCGTTGAAGCCGTCAGAGTTTCCGAGAGCGAGCGTTTGTTTGACGACGCTGGCCTGCGCCGTCTTGAAGAGCGAGTGCGCCGCAACGAAGCCGCGCAACGCGAGCGGCAGCAGCAGCAGACGGAAGCCGCGTCTATCGTCGCAGCCGCGCCGCAGCGAAACGTTGAGCCGCGCCTCAGCCTTGCGCCTGCGGCGCAGAAGCCGGAAGCGTTGGCCGCGCCCGCCGAGCTTCCAGAGCCGAGTCCGAGCATCAACGTCACGATTGGCCGCATTGACGTGCGCGCGGTGATGCCGCAGGCGTCTGTTCCTGTTCGCGCGGCGGCTGAGCGTCCGCGTCCCGCGCTCTCGCTGGAAGATTATTTGAAGCAGCGTGAAGGGGGGCAGCGATGAGCACCGCGCTGGCGATTGCTTCCGTGACGGCGGTCTTGAAGGACTTGCTCAACAACGGGCTGATTGACCATAACGTGACGGCGGCCCTCGGCGATGTCACCGTGACGGCCTTGCCGCCCGACCGCATTGACCCGACGGCCAACGACTTCACCAGCCGCCTCAATCTCTTTCTCTACAAGGCGACGCCAAACGCGAGTTGGCGCAACGTGGGCTTGCCGAGCCGCGATTCCAACGGTGACCGCGTGAGCAATCAACCGCTCGCCCTTGACCTGCACTATCTGTTGACGGCTTACGGCACGGGCGAACTGCACTCGGAAATCCTGCTCGGCTACGGGATGCAGATTCTGCACGAGACGCCCATCCTGACGCGCGCCGCGATTCGTCAATCGCTTCAGCCGCCGACGCCCGGCTTCAACGTCTCTGGGCTGCCGCCGCAGTTGCAGGCTCTCTTCACTTCGGAACTGGCCGAGCAGATTGAGTTGGTCAAAGTCCTACCGGAGACGATGACGAACGACGAGTCGTCGAATCTCTGGTCGGCGATGCAAACAAGCTATCGTCCGAGTTCGGCTTACGTGGCCTCCGTCGTCCTGATTGAAAGCAAGCGTTCAACGAAGTCCGCGCTGCCCGTGCGTGCGCGCAACATCTACGTCATCCCGTTCAAGCAGCCCGTCGTCGAAGAGCTTAAATCTCAGGCGACTCCGGGCGGCGAGATTGTCTCCAACCAGCCGATACTTGCCGGCCAGAATCTAGTCATCTCCGGCCAGCAACTACGCGGCGAAGTGACGACGCTCAGCATCAGCGGCGTCGAAGTTCTGCCCACGGACGCGGACACAACAGAGACGCAGATTATCATCCCCATTCCGGCGAGCGTGCCTGCGGGCGTGCAGGGCGTGCAGGTCATACATCGTCTGTTGATGGGTTCGCCGCCCGTGCCGCATGCCGGAGTCTCTTCAAACATCGCTGCCTTTGTCTTGCAGCCGCGCATCGTCGAGCCAATCAATGTGCTGAACGTGACGGGCGCGGGCAGCAACCCGCGCGCCGCCGATATTAACCTGACGATTGCGCCGCCCGTCGGCCCGACGCAGCGCGTCGTCCTGCTGCTCAATGAATTTTTCCCGCCCGCGAGCCCGCTGCCTTCGCCGCCGAGCGCGTTGGCCTACAGCTTCATTGCTCCGTCGCGGCTCAACTTGCAGAGTCCGCCGCCGAACATGCCCGGCCCGTCTTCCAGTTTGACGATTCCCGTCAGCGGCGTGCGGGCCGGAAAGTATTTGGCGCGCATTCAGGTGGACGGCGCGGAGAGCGTCCTTGGAACGGACGCAGGCGGGCGTTACATCAGCCCGCAGCTTGAGATTTTGTGAAGGCTCGAAAGATTGTATGAACGCGCGAAGCTACGACACGAATGATTGGCAGGAAGCGAACCGCGACGCTTTGCTCGCCGCCGTCGCGCGCCTGCGCTCCGCGCTTGAGCTTTATCTTGAGCGCCGCGCCGGAGTCGTCGTTCAACCAGCATTGGCCGAGTCGCCGTTGGAAACAAACGACAGCGAAGCGCTCGAACCGGCGTTGCTCGCCGACCTGCGCGAGAAATTCAGCCTGTCCAACTTTGAGCGCGACGTGTTGTTGATGTGCGTGGCGTTGGAACTCGACGCGGCCTTCGCGCCGCTCTGCGCGGCGGCGCACGACGAAGCCAGACGCGCTTTCCCGACCTTCGCTCTGGCGTTTGAAATTCTTGAGGGTGCGCATTGGAGCGCGGTCGCTCCGGGCGGGGCTTTGCGTCGCTGGCGATTGATTGAGATTGGCGCGGGCGAGACTTTGATGACGAGCCAGTTGCGCGTTGATGAGCGCGTGTTGCACTTCCTCCTTGGCGTCTATTCTTTGGACGAGCGGTTGCAAAGTTTCGTCGAGCCGGTCGCTCCGATTCGCGCTCTGCCCATCTCCTATCGCGCGCACGCGGAGCAGATTGTCACGCTCTGGACCGGACACGCGGAGCAGCAGGAGTTGTGGCCCGTCATTCAACTGACGGGCGACGGGCGCGGCGGACAGCTTGCTCTCGCCGCCGTCTCTTGCGGGCAGTTGGGCTTGCGCCTGCACGCGCTGCGGGCCTCCGACATTCCCGCCAACGGTAACGAGCGCGAAGCTCTGGCGAGGCTCTGGGAGAGAGAAGCTCTCTTGAGCAACAGCGGGCTGCTGATTGACTTGAACGGGACGGAACAGTTGGAAGCGGTGTCGGCCTTCGCGGAGCGTTTGCGCGGCCTGCTGTTCATCGCCGGAGACGGCTTGTTGCGCTTGAACGGGCGCGCGGTTGTGCGTCTCGTCGTCAACAGACCGGAGGCGGCTGAGCAGCGCGCCCTCTGGGAAAATTCGCTCGGCCCGCTCGCGGCCAAGCTCAACGGTCATCTCGACAAGATTGTCGCGCAGTTTCCGTTCGATGTTCCGGCGATTGAAAACACGGGACGCGCGTTGCGTGAGAGCGCGCAATTGATAGACGCGGAGACGCTCGGCGCGCTGCTCTGGGATAACTGCCGCGCGCTGGCCCGCCCGCGTCTTGAAGGCCAGGCGGAGCGCGTTGAAACGCTCGCCACATGGGACGACATCGTGCTGCCCGAAGCGCAGTTGCAAACGCTGCGCGAAATCTCCATCCATGTTCGCCAGCGCACGCGCGTCTATGACACTTGGGGCTTCGCTGCGCGCGGCCTGCGCGGGCTTGGCATCACAGCCCTCTTCGCGGGGGCGAGCGGAACGGGCAAGACTCTGGCGGCGGAGATTATCGCCAGCGAGCTCAAGCTCGATTTGTATCGCATTGATTTGAGCCGCGTCGTCAGCAAGTACATCGGTGAGACTGAGAAGAATCTGCGCGGCGTCTTCGATGCGGCTGAAGAGGGCGGAGCCATCCTGCTGTTTGACGAGGCCGACGCGCTCTTCGGCAAGCGCAGCGAGGTCAAGGACGCGCACGACCGCTTCGCCAACATAGAGGTCAGCTATCTCTTGCAGCGGATGGAGTCGTATCGCGGGCTGGCGATTCTGACGACCAACCTGCGCGGCTCGCTCGACCAAGCTTTCCTGCGTCGCATCCGCTTCATCGTTTCATTTCCATTTCCAGACGCCAGCCTGCGCGCGAGAATCTGGCAACGCATCTTTCCGCACGCCACGCCGACCGAAGGCCTGGACATCGGCAAGCTCGCGCGCCTCAATCTGACCGGCGGCAATATCCGCAACATCGCTCTCAACGCAGCCTTCCTCGCCGCGGAATCGTCGGAACCCGTGCGCATGCGACACCTCTTGCACACGGCGCGCGGCGAGTACGGCAAGATGGAGCGGCAACTGAGCGAGACGGAGATTGGAGGCTGGCTATGAATCGCATGGAGCAGCGCGCCCTCTGGCTCGCGCGACATAGAGAGCAATCGTCGCCCGCCGCGTCTCAGCCGGATACATCGCGCGCGGAACACAACGCCGCCGCGCTTCATCAAGAGCCTTTGGCGCATGAGACGCACGCGAGCGAGCGCGCCTCCGTCAACCTGCATATCGAAGAGTTGGTCTTGCACGGGTTCGCCCCGCACGACCGCTACCGGATTGGCGACGCCGTGCAGCACGAACTGGCGCGGCTGCTTTCGACGCGCGGCGCTCCTTCGGCCCTGCGCGCGGGCGGCGAACACGCGCGCCTGAGCGCAGGCTCCTTCAATGTGACGAGTGGCGCGGAAGCGAAGAAGGTCGGCCAGGGAGTCGCGCGGGCTGTCTTTGGAGAATTAAAACGATGAGCGCGCAGCCCAACGGTCCTGTCAAAGCGGCGCCCGAAAGGGTCGCCACGGTGAAGGCTGCGCACGCCCCGAAGCACAGCCTGACGCCCGCCGCGCGCAGCATCCTGCAACGCAAGTGCGCCTGCGGTTC
>JAWVFT010000121.1:0-35766 GCA_033855775.1 Blastocatellia bacterium
TGGCCAGAGCTTCATTGAACGAGAGGCCGTTCGCCGCCTTAATCTGTTCGATGACCAGATAACTTTCAGCCGCGCCGTCGAGCACGATGCGCAGGTTAAACTCCTTCGCCACGCGCAAGGCCGACAGAATATCTCCGGCGCGTTGGGCCGTCACCAGCAGCGGCGTCTCGCCCTTGAGCGCTCGCCCCAATGCTTCCATGTGCAGGTCGCGCGCGGGCCGCTTGTCTTCGGGGCCGCTCTGTTTCGCTTGATACTCTCTGGCCCGCAACAACTCCGCGCGCAGCATCGCCACCATCTTCGAGCGCGTCCCCGGCGACTTGCCTTGCGGGGCGAGCGCGCTGGCGCCGAGTGTGGAGGCAATCATCGCCGACGGATTCAGCACGGCGCGCGTGTCGTCAGCGTCGCCCTGCGTTTTGATAATCATCGTCTGGCCGGAGATGAGCGCGCCGGGAGCGTGGCCCGTGTGAATGGTCGTGACGCCGAAGCTTCTGAGATATTCGACTAAACGCTCGCGCGGATTGTAGGCATCAACGGCGCGCAGTTCCGGCTGCAAAGGGGCGGAGCGTTCCAGTTGATCCTGGTCTTGCGGCTGGTTCAAGTAGCCCGCGAGGCCGACGACCGTGTGCGCGTCAATCAGTCCCGGCGTGACGACGCGGGCCGTCAAGATTTTATAGCCCGCCGGAATTTTCAACTGGCTCGCAGGCCCGACCTTTTCAATCTTGCCGTCACGAATCAGGACTACGCCGTCCTTAATCTCCGGCCCGGCCATCGTGTGCAAAGTCTCCGCGCGCACGGCCAACTGCTGCGCCGCCGCGTTCGACGCAACAGCAACGAACAGCATCATCAGGAGCAACGCTTTCATGAAGACGTGTGTGCCGTTCATCATTGGTCGTCCTCCTTCTCTTCGTCTATGTGCGCCGCCTGGTCGCGGCCCGCGCCGTAGCCGCCGACGGCGTAGAGACGATCCTCCGGCTTGTTGCGGTCAAAGACACGCTCGCCCTCGACGTAGGTTTCCAATACCTTCGTGTAGACGCTCAAAGGGTCGCCGTTCAGGATGATGAAGTCTGCGTCTTTGCCGACCGAGAGCGAACCCGTGCGCTCCTGCAAGTCGAGCATTCGCGCGCCCGCTATCGTCATTGCTTCGAGAGCCTTCTCGCGCGGCATTCCGGCGCGCACGGCCAACGCCGCCTCGCGCAGGAAGAGACGCGAATCCGTGATGTAGTCGTCCGTGTGAAAGCCGACGAGGACGCCCGCGCGCTCAAGCGCTTCGGCGGTCTTAAACGAAGCGTCCATCGCTTCGAGTTTTCCGCCGGGGCTGTCAACGACGATGACGGAGGCGGCGGCCTTCGACTTCGCAATCTCGTCGGCCACCTTCCAGCCTTCCGAGACGTGATGCAGGACAACGCGAAAGCCGAACTCGCGCGCGAGCCTCAAGACGGTCAGGATATCGTCGGCGCGGTGCGTGTGAAAATGGACTGTGCGCTTGCCGTCCAGAACTTCCGTCAGGGCTTCCAAGCCTAAGTCGCGCGGCGGCAATTTTGTTGCGTCGCCCTTCGCGCGCCGAACCTTCTCGCGGTACTCCTGCGCCTTCGTCAACTGCTCGCGCATGAGCGCTGCGGATTTAGAGCGCGTCCCCGGAAACGGCGGCGGGCCGATGGGGTTCGTGCCGTTCGCCATCTTCATGCCGCCCATAATGCTGCCCTGCGCGTCCTTGATTAAGAGGTCGTCAATCGTCTCTCCGTTTCTCAACTTCAGGTAGAGCGTCTGCCCGCTCAGCAAGTGGCCCGAACCGGGCATGACGTTGACGGTCGTGATGCCTCCGGCCCGCGCTCGCTTCAAGCTCGTGTCGCGCGCGTTGAAGGAATCGAGCAGCCGCACGTCCGGCTGAATCGGCGAAGAGCTATCGCCGCCCGAGCCGCCGCCGATGTGGCTGTGCGAGTCAATCAGTCCCGGCATGATGACCATGCCGTTGACTTCATGGACGGACGCGCCCGCCGGAATGTTGACTACGGCGCGCTCGCCAACGGCGACAATTTGGCCGCGCCGGACGACGAGCGTTCCGTTCTGGATGACGGGGCCGCTGACGGTAATAATCCGCGCTCCCGTGTAAGCCTGCGCCTGCTCCTGCGCGCTCGCTGGCAAGGCGGCGCACAACAACGCGCAGATGACGCCAATCAGCAGTTTCATCAATCGCTCCTCTGTGTTTGAAAAGTTACGGCAGCCGATAAAAAGTTACGCGAGCTTATAACGGATTTCGCGGAGCCTGTCCATTAAAGCAACCCGGCACAGTCAACGACGACTGCTAACGATGAAAGCGCGGCTCATCAAACTTTGTGCGCTCACATTTGAAGAGCCATATTTGAACATCTGAAGAGCCGCGCTTTCATCTTAAAGAGCCGCGCTTTCATCGTTGGCCGCAGTCCTGCATCGTTGACAGCGGTTCCGCTGCCTGACGGGCTTCGCGCTAGCGAGTGGCGCGGCGGGTGGGGCGCACGCCCGCTTGTCCGGGCGGGCCAAACTGTTTCTGGTTGCGGCGTTCGATAAACTCGGAAGCCCCGCCCTGCGTGTCCGGCAGTTCGTCCGCGTATGTCTCTTCGCCTGCTGCGGCGGCGACGGCGGGCGCCGACTGCGTTTGATGATAGACGCCCACCAACTGCGATTTCTGGTCTTCGGTCAAAGGTTGATTGAGCGGGTGCGCCGGGTGGTCTTCGGAAACGGTAATCTTCGGCAGCGGCGCGCGGGGCAAAGTCTTCGGCGTGTCCGTGCGCGGCTTGTCTAGTTCGCCGAAGATGTGGTCGAAGGTGTTGGCGCTGGCGTCGCGTTTGGTCAGAAAGCTGTTGAGCTTGAACATCGCCTTGAGCGTCGCCAGCACGGAGGTGTGCTGGTAGCGCGTCGAGTCAATCTTGCCCGCCTTGACCCACGGCGAGCAGATGACGGCAGGCACGCGCAGGCCAAGCCGGTCGAAGTTGAACTTCGGCGCGTAGGATGTCGGGTCGCCGGGAGCCGGAGAGTTGATGCCGTCCGGGTTGGGAATGTTCTGCGAGGGCGAGATAACGTGGTCGTAAAAGCCGCCGTGCTCGTCGTAGAGAACGATGAAGACGGTCTTGGCCCACACGGCGTCGTTGCTGCGCAGGGCTTCGTAAACGTCGGCGATGAAGTTGTCGCCGTAGCGCGCGTCTTCCGGGGCGTGCTGCGAGTTGCCATGCCCGTCCTTCGCGTTGTTGTAGCGCGGGCAGATGAAGGAGTAGTGCGCGAGCGCGTTCTGCTGCACATCCGTCTTGAGGGCCGAGAATTTTTTGAAGTTGGGAGCCGAGCCGTTGATGCGCGAGAAGTTGGTCTTCACTTCGTTGAGGTCGAAGTCGTAGGTGGCCCATGTGCAGCCCGCGTCTTCGAGGCTGTTGTAGATGGTGGCGACGTTGAATTTGCGCGACCAGACATTGTAGCCGTAACCGGCGGAGGTGGCCGCGTGCATGTAGAGACGGTTGGGTTGCGTCGGGCCGGGGACTTCCGAATACCAGTTGTCGCAGACGCAGAAGGCGTCGGCCAGCGCGTTAATCGAAGGCAGGCGCACGGGCGCGAAGGCTTCCATCACGACGCGTATGTCGGCGGGGTTGGGATTGGGAATCTTTTCCGAGAAGTTCAACTCGTTATAGTAATTTTTGACGAAGCCGTTGTTCTTCGCAGGGTGCTGCGAGTCGGGGCCGGTCGGGTTGTTGTAAATCTGGCTGTTGGTTCCCTTGATGGAATGCGAGGGGCCGTTCTTTCCGGCGAGGATGGGATAGGGAGCGCCGTTGCTGACGTAGTAAGCGGGGTTCACGTCCGACTCCGGCTTCGACGGGTCGAGCAGGTTAAACTCGTCGCCCTTCAGACCGTTGACGCCCTGACGATAGCCGAAGATGTGGTCGAAGGAACGATTCTCCAACATCAACACGACCACATGCTCGATGCGCGGCGCGAGCGGCGGCGGCTGTGGCTTTGGCTGTGGCTTCTTTTTGGACGCGGCGGCTTTAGCCTTGCCGCTCTGCTGCTTGGTCGGGGCGCTCGCCCGCGCGCTTTTTTTGCTGCCTGCGGTCGAGCCTTTTTTTGATTTAACGGCCATTGATGTGCTCCTCTTTGTGAATGGTCAAGACGAAGGCGAAGCGATGGCGCAGAGCCGCGCTTCCGTGAAGTCAAACCTGCTGGATAGTGGCGCTTGAGAAAGGTTGAGCGCGAGGCGGGAAGAAAGCATGATTGTCCCGCCGGAGAGCCGCCTGACGCGGACGCTGAACTGGATTCCCCTTGACGCTCTCGTGTAGCCAGACTATCTTCGCACACGTTCATCCCGCTCGCCAATATCAATTTTCGCGGAGTCTGAGAACCGGCTATGTCATCGCAATCCACCCTTCAGCCAGCGTGGGCGATTCCAGATTATCTGGAAGCTCACGAAGGACATTTGAGCATCAACGGCGTGGACGCGCTCTCGCTTGTCAAGGAGCACGATTCGCCGCTTTTCGTTTTTTCCGAGCCGCGCATTCGCTCGAACATCGAACGACTGACGCGCGCCGCCGAAACCATCGAGCGGCCCATTCATTTCTGCTACGCCTCGAAGGCCAACTCGAACATGGCCGTGCTGCGCAGCATGCTGGAAGCGGGCATTGACATCGAAGTCAACAGCGGCGGCGAACTCTACAAAGCTCTCCGCATCGGCTTCTTCCCCGAACAGATTATCTTCAACGGCACGAGCAAAACGGACGCCGAGTTGGACGAAGCCGTCGGGGCCGGAATCTACTCCATCAACGTCGATTCGATTTACGAAATCGAGTTGGTCGAAGCCGCCGCGCGCCGCGCCGGGAAACGAGCGCGCATCGCTTTGCGCTTGACGCCGGAGATTGGCACGCGCTCGCATTTGGGGCTGCAAACCGCGCTGCTCACATCCAAGTTCGGCATCTCCTATTCCGAAGTCCTCGAAGCCTTTCGTCGCGGCCTGCAAAATCCCGAACTCATACAGGTCTGCGGCATACACATTCACGTCGGCTCGCAAACGCCGGATGTCGAACCGTTCGCCGCCGCCTTCAAGATGATGTGGGAACATCTCGTCGCGATTCATCAAGAGACGGGCCACACGCTCGAACACATCAACCTCGGCGGCGGCATTCCGGTCAACTACCTGCGCGACCGCTCGCAGGCAGGCGAACTGCCCGAACACGAGCGCGACATGCTCGGCGCAGAGCTTGACCCGGAAGCCGTGCTCAAGGCAGCCATGAGCGCCGCGCGCGACTCGGCCCGCGCCGCCAACGCCGAACACCTCTTCGACCGCCTGACCATCCTGCTCGAACCGGGCCGCAGCATCATCGCCGACGCGGGCTTGCTCCTGACCAACGTTCGCAACATCAAGCGACGCCCCGAAACCGGAGACACATGGCTCCTCACGGACGCGGGCTACAACCTGCTGCTCTCGATGAACAACTACAAGTGGTACTACCATCTCATCTCGGCCTCGCGCGCTAGCGCCGCACACGAGACGGACTACAAAGTCGCGGGGCCGCTCTGCGATTCCGGCGATGTCTATTTCGACATTGAAAGAGGCGGGCGCTTGCCCGACTATCGCAAGCTACCGCCCGACACTCTCCCCGGCGAAACCCTCGCCCTCCTTAACACCGGAGCCTACACGCTCTCGCAGATGTTCCCCTACAACGGTCGCCCCCTTCCCGCCGCCGTCATGATTCGTGAAGGCGGCCAAGTCGATGTCATCCGCCAGCGCGACACGTACGAAGATTTAATCGCCAACGACGTTTGGTAAACTGTCTGACTTCCAACATCAAGCTCCGGCTTTAGACTTTGGACTTAGCTTATGGCAACACCAGCACGCAGTAATATCACGCTGATTCGCGGCCTGACTTTGATTGCCGCCGCGTCCATCGTTATCGGCAATGTCATCGGCACGGGCGTCTTTTTGAAGACGCGTGTGATGACGTGCAACGTCGGGACGCCGGGGATGGTGATTGTGGTGTGGATTGCGGCGGGCGTGCTCAGTCTGGCGGGCGCGCTGACGTATGCGGAGTTGGCGGCGATGATGCCGCGCGCGGGCGGCGAGTATGTCTTCGTGCGCGAGGCTTACGGCCCGGCCCTCGGCTTTCTCTATGGCTGGATGCAGGTCTTCATCGCCAAGACCGGCTCGCAGGCTTCGGTCGCCGTCGCCCTCGCCATCTTTCTCAACGACCTGACGGGCGGCGCGCTCAACGCCGTCTTCTTCAAGACGACGCTGTTCGGGGCCGAGTATCAGCTTGGCATGTTGCAGGCGGTGGCCATCGCGGCCATCATCATCGTCACGTTGATTAACTGCGCGACCGTCAAGGTCAGCGGCAACATCGCGGCCTTTCTGACGGTGATAAAAATCGCGCTTGTGTTGGGCGTCGGCGTCGGCGCGTTTCTGTTCTCGCGGACAGGCAGTTGGTCACACTTTGCGATGGCCAATGACGGCGGCATTTGTTCGGGCGTGAGCGACACGGCGCGCTACGGCATCGCGGGCTTCGGGGCGGCGATGCTCGGCGCGCTGTGGGGCTACGACGGCTGGAACAACCTGACGCTCGTGGCGGGCGAAGTGAAAAATCCGCAGCGCAATATTCCGCTCGCGTTGATTGGCGGGATGCTCATCATTATCTCGCTCTACGTCTTCGTCAACCTCGCTTACTTCTACGCGCTGGACCCGACGACCATCGCCAGCATCTCCGAGAAATCTTCCGTGGCCAGAGAAGTCGCGCAGACTTTTCTGGGGCCGGTCGCCGTCAGCCTGATTGCTGCCGCGCTTCTCTCTTCGTCCTTCGGAACGCTGCACACTTCGATTTTGACGGGCGCGCGAGTGCCTTACGCGATGTCGCGCGACCGTCTCTTCTTCCAGAACCTCGCGCGCCTCAGCCCGCGCACGCATGTCCCCATCGGCGCGCTTATCCTGCAAGGCATCTGGGCCTGCTTGCTGGCTCTCTCGGGGTCTTTCGACACGCTGACCGATTACGTCATCTTCGGCTCATGGATTTTCTACGGGCTGGTGACGGCCTCCGTCTTCATCTTCCGCCAACGGATGCCGAACGCCGAGCGGCCCTATCGCGCGTGGGGCTATCCGGTCGTGCCTGTGCTCTTTCTGTTGGTGACGGCGTTGTTGCTCTTCAACACCGTCTGGTCTGCGAAGGATGCCATCCTTGCGGCGATAAGTTTGTTGGGACAAGGGCAGTTCTTCAAAGGCATCTACGGGCTGGCGCGTGTTCCGCCGATTGCCGGAATCAGTTTGATACTGCTCGGCCTGCCCGTCTATTACTACTGGGCGCGTCACAACCGCGTGAACTATCAGGACGCGCCGCTCGCGGGCGACGACGAAGACGCTGAACGCTAAGCAGAGATGCTAAACGCCGGGCGTTACCGTGTCGCGCTTGCAGCGAGCGGCCGCGCGCTCGTTTGGTTGCGGCGGGCGCGTTTGAGAAATATTCTTGACTTGTGTCGAGACTTAGCGTAGAAGCAGTTCAGTTGACTGCCAAGGCTTAAACGGGCAACGATCGGCCACCTCTGCCCCGTAATCTCTGACCATCGCGGAAGGGAGTTTCCCCAAATGAAGAGCCGCGTTACCGCGCGCGATTGTGGCCGGAGCAGCATCCGAACTCTTCCATTCTTAAACTAATTATGGGCATCGAGCGCAGAAGGGCCGAACGCGTCAACGTCAATCTGGACGTGATATTCGAAGACCAGTCGCGCCAGCAGAAAGGCACCATCAGCGACATCAGCACGACCGGCTGCTTCATCCTCTCGCCGGGCGAAGCGACGCCGCGCCAACTCATCACCGTCATCATTCAACTGCCCGGCGACAGGACGCTCAACTTCGCGGGCCACGTCGTCTACAACACGCCCGAAATCGGCTTCGCCATAGAGTTCGCAGACCTGCCCGCCAACGCGCTCAACTTTATCCAGAGACTGGTCGAACGCTTTCGCCAACCGCCCGCCGAGCCACTGCCCCCGCCCACCGGAGAAGCCTTGAAATCCGAGCTATGAACTGAAGAGCTTAACTGCCCCGTCCATGATGACCACAAAGCGTCTGCGCCTGACATCCGACACATGGCAGCCGACATCTGCCAGTCGAACTCTGACGCCTGACGCTCGACCTTTGGCGACTGACATACGACGCTCTTCATCCATTCATCCATTCATCTAAACAATAGCTCTTGCTTCATCCTTCATTCGTCTCCGCAGCCAGCCCGCGAGCGGCGAGGGCTTCGCGCGCGGCTTCCTTATCGTCGAAGTGAAAGACTTCGCGCCCGATGATTTGATAATCCTCGTGACCTTTCCCGGCAATCAAAACTAAATCGTTGCTGCGCGCTTCGGAGATGGCTCGATGGATAGCGCGGCTGCGGTCTGCAATCTTTTCGTAAGGCTTGGACGACGCCGACTGCATCCCCGCTTCGACATCCGCGAGGATGCGTTCGGGGTCTTCCGTGCGCGGGTTGTCGGAAGTGAGGATGACGACATCGCTGAGGCTGGCGGCGGCCTCGCCCATCGGGGCGCGCTTGGAGCGGTCGCGGTCGCCGCCGCAACCGAAGACAGTGATGATGCGCCCGCCCGTCAAAACTTCGCGCGCCGTCCGCAGCACGTTCAAGAGCGCGTCGTCAGAATGCGCGTAGTCAACGACGACGGCGAAGTCGCCCGCGTGCGGCACGCGCTCAAAGCGGCCCGGCGCGCCCGCGCAAGTTTCAACGGCGCTCGCAATCACGTCGAAGTCGTAGCCCAACTCAAGCCCCGTGGCGGTCGCGGCCAGAATGTTGTAGATGTGCGGGCGTCCGACGAGCGGCGAGCGCAGGCGCCGCGCGCCCGCGGGCGTCTCCAACTGAAACTCCATTCCGGCCAGCGAGTGGCGCACGTCTGTCGCCATCACGTCGGCTCGCGTCTGCAAGGCGTAGCTCGTCACGCGCCTGCCCGCGCCTGCGATTATTTGCGCCAACTCGCGCCCGCGTTCGTCGTCCAAGTTGACGACAGCAGAGCGCGGCGGTTGTCCGAGGCTGCCATCGAAGAGGCGCAGCTTGGCGGCGAAGTAGTTGTCCATCGTGCCGTGGTAATCCAGATGGTCGCGCGTCAGATTGGTGAAGACGGCGACGCTGTAAGCGAGCGCGTCGCAGCGGTGCAGGTCAATGGCCTGCGACGAACTCTCCATGACGGCGGTGCGGCAGCCCGCTTCGACGGCGCGACGCAGGAGCCGCTGCATGTCGGTCGCTTCGGGCGTCGTCCGCTCGGCCTTGATGCGCTCGTCCCCGATGCGATACTCGACGGTCGTCGTCATCGCCACAGTCTCGCCCGCGGCCTCAGAGATGGAAGCGACGAGATACGTGGTCGTCGTCTTCCCGTTGGTTCCGGTGATGCCGACGAGCTTCAATTCGCGGCTCGGATGATGTTGGACTTCGGCGGCGGCCAGAGCCATCGCGCGCCGCGCATCTTCGACTTCGAGCCACGCGCCTTGCGGCTGCGCCGGACGCGCCGACTCGGAGATAACGCCGACCGCGCCCTGCCGCATCACGTCGCCGACGAAGCGGTGCGCGTCGAACAACTCGCCACGCACGGCGACAAAGAGACTGCCCTCGCGCGCCTGCCTTGAGTCGTGCGTCACGTCCGTCGCGACGATTCGTCCGTCTCCCGTCAACCTGCCGCCCGTCGCCCGCGCCACCTCATCGAGCGTCGCTCCCCGTCGCTGCTTCACCTGCTCAGACACTTTTTTACCATCCACGCAATCGAGTTCCAACTTGCAAAGCGCCGCCATCATAGCTTACGCCGCGCGCACGCGCGAACAGCCGCCGCCGGAGACGAACGATGAACAAGAGACGCCGCGCGCCTCCGTTATCTTAAGGACAAGCGCTGAAGGCTGAGTAATGATGGATGAAATATGATGAAGGCTGTGCTATTCTGAGTTTAGGGTTTTCATCCCTCATCGCGGCGTTGCTGCTTCCTGCTTTCCGCTTCTTCTTCTTCGCGGCTTATTCTTTAACTTATTAATCAAGCCACTTCAATTTGACCGGGCGGCCTCCTTCATCCTGACCGAACAATCTCTCTCGGTCGCCGGTTTCAGCGGAAAAACTTAGCCTTTTGCTTGTCGCAGCGGTGGAATGCGTCTTGCTCTTAGTCGGGCAGATGAACCGTGCGGACAGTTTGTCCCGCCGCTCATTGCCTACCCAGAAGGAAATGAAAATGAAAATTGTTGGCCGCTCCCCCAGAATAAAGACTGCTGTTTCCCTGTCGCTGATGCTCTGTATGTGCATGGGGATTCTGTTCGGCGATGCTGCGCGCGCCGCTTCCGGTGAAGAGAGTTCGCCGAAGCGCGACGGCGCGTTGCTGCGTTCGGATTCGGATAAAGTCGCGCCCGGACTGCGCCAGCGTTCACGCGCCGACCGTCGCGGCCAAGACAAAGTTGAAATCATACTGCAACTGAACGGCGAAGCCAGCGACGAACTGAGCGCGCTCTTGCGGCGCAACGGCGTCCACGTGCGCAAGCTCTTCCGCAAGCTCAACTCGCAGATGGTCGAGCTTCCGGCCAGCGTCATCGAAGAACTGGCAAACTACGAAGAAGTCTCTTACGTCTCGCTCGACAATGAAGTCGCCACGATGGGCCACCTGACAACTACGTCGGGCGCGCAAGGGAGACGCGCGCAGACCAACAGCGCCGGAGCGAGTTACCAGTTGGACGGCACGGGCATCGGCATCGCCATCGTTGATTCGGGAATTTACGCGAGCCATAAATCTTTTCTCAACGCGGCGGGCGCATCGCGCGTCGTCTATAGCAAAGACTTCACGGGCGAGAGCCGGACGGACGACCCTTACGGCCACGGCACGCACGTCGCGGCGATGGCCGCCGGAAACGGACAGTTCTACAGCGGCTCTTACGCGGGCGTCGCGCCCAACGCCAACTTGATTAACCTGCGCGTGCTCGACAAGGACGGCAAAGGCAAGACCTCCGGCATCCTCGCGGCCCTCGACTGGCTGCTCACCAATTCGGCGGCCTACAACATACGCGTCGTCAACCTGAGCCTCGGCGCGCCCGCCATCGACTCTTACAAAAATGACCCGCTCTGCATGGCCGTGCGTCGTCTGGTTGACGCTGGCATCGTTGTCGTGGCTGCCGCCGGAAACGACGGCAAGGACGCCCTGGGGCGCAAGCTCTACGGGCGCATACACACGCCGGGCGACGAGCCTTCGGCCATCACGGTCGGAGCCGCGAACACCTACGGAACCGATTCGCGCTCCGACGACGGCATCGCCAGCTTCAGTTCGCGCGGCCCGACGCGCGGCTACTGGCAGGACGCCGCGGGCGGCAAGCACTACGACAACTTAATCAAGCCCGACCTTGTTGCTCCCGGCAACAAAATCGTCGCCGCCGAATCTCCCAACAATCGTCTCATGCTGCTCAGCCCGCTGCTCGACGCTGTTGTCACGCTCGATGCGACCAACAAGATGATGTTCATGAGCGGGACTTCGATGGCCTCGCCCGCCGTCGCAGGCGCAGCCGCTCTCTTGCTCCAACTCAAACCGACGCTGACGCCGAACCTCGTCAAGCTGCTCCTGACCTACACGGCGCAGCCGCTTGCGGGCTTCAATCACTTAGAGCAGGGCGCGGGCCAACTCAATCTCGCCGGAGCCGTTGACCTCGCCAAACTCGTCCGCGCGGATTTAAGCGCGACGACCGGCCTCGGCGCTCCGCTGCTGACGGCGGCGACTGCTCCGCTGCCACAATCCACCATCGCCAACTACACCTTCCAGTGGGCGCAGGGCGTCGTCCTCAATCAGAACTACATGAATGGCGCCGAGTTGATTACGAAGTACCAGAAGGTTTACGCGACAGGCACGCTGCTCGGCGACGGCTTGCGGCTCAACGACGGCACGCTGCTCGGCGACTCGACGAAGCTATCGGGCGGCGTCATCCTCGGCGATACTATCGTGACCAGCGCGGGCGCGACGATGAGCGACGGCGCGAGCTTCTGCACGACGAGCGTGCTGCTCGGCGACGGCGTGCTGCTCGGCGACGGCGTGATTCTGGGCGACGGCGTTATCCTCGGCGATAACTGCTCAGCCGATGGCGTCCTGCTCGGCGACAGCATCATGGCGCAATCCATTATCTCTAACGGCGACCAAACATCGTCCATGTGGTAGACATCGACACTGATTTAGATAAACCCCAATGCGAAACTAAACGCAACGACAAAACAGTGTCCCTGATTTCAGATACAGGTGAGATGATGTCACTGGCAACCCCCGCACAAACTCTTATGCCGAGCGCGACGCCGCCCGCCGCCAGCCATGATGAATCGTTGATGGTCGAAAGACTCTACAACGGGCAGGAGCATGAAGTTCTGGCTTTCCTCGCCGCGCGCCCGCTGCACACCGTCAGCCTCTCAAGCCTTGTTCGTGACAACGGCCTTGACAGCCCTTTGAATCGCGGCCACTTTTACGCTTGCCGCAATCGCGCTGGCGCGTTGCAGGGCGTGGCTCTCATCGGCCACGCGACGCTCTTCGAGACGCGCACGGACGACGCGCTGATGGCCTTCGCTCATCTCGCGCAGAGCCACACGCGCGCGCACCTGCTGCTCGGCGAGGAAGAGAAGCTCAAGCAGTTCTGGCAGCACTACTCCGTGGGCGGGCAGGCGCGGCGCGTGCTCTGCCGCGAGATGTTGTATGAGTTGAGTTGGCCGGTGATAGTTTACCAGCCGGTCAAAGGCTTGCGGCTGGCGACGCTGGCCGACCTTGAGTTGGTGATGCCGGTTCAGGCCGCGATGGCCGAAGACGAAAGCGGCGTCAATCCGATGCAAGCGGACGCGGTTGGCTTTCGCCTGCGCTGCGCCCGCCGCATAGAGCAAGGGCGCGTCTGGGTCTTAGTCGAAAACGACGAGTTGATTTTCAAGGCCGACATTATTTCGCAGACCTCCGAGGTCATCTATCTCGAAGGCATTTACGTCCGCGCCGAGAATCGCGGGCAGCGTATCGGCCTGCGCTGCCTGTCGCAACTGAGCCGCAACCTGCTGGCGCGCGTCAAATCCATCTGCCTGCTCGTCAACGAGCAGAACAAGGAAGCGCAAGCCCTTTATGAAAGCGCAGGCTTTCAATATCGCGGCGCTTACGAAACCATCTTCTTGCAGCGAGCCGCCTGAGCAAACAGTCTCCCGCCCGCGCTCTCCCATTACGGGCACGCCCGAAGCCGTCGCGTTTCAAACCCGACAGCTTCGGGCGTCTCTCTTTCTGCGCGGGTGTCTCTCTTTATGCGCGCCCGTTTCTCATGAACAACTATTGACCGCGCCGCTGGTTCGGGTGTAGAACCGTCAACAGCGGTTTCCCCGTCGCCGCGCTTTCATCACCGAATCAACGGAGACGATTTTCCATGCGCCATTCCGACCGCCGCAACAATTTTTTAATTAAGCCGCTGGCCGCCGCTGCTCTCTGCTGTTCAATCATCTTCATGGCGTCGGCGGCTGTTGTGGCGCAGTCCGGTCGTCGCATCTCGAAGGGCGCGCGCGCCGCGACTCCTTTGCCGCCGACGACGCAGCCGACGCCAAAGGCCGCGCCCGTCGTCGAGCCCGACAAGACGGAACTCTACGTCTCGCTTTACGAACGCGACGCCCTCCTCAACATTCCGCTCTACCTGCACGACACAATGATGCAGGCATTCATCCAGCGGCTCGCGGAAGCGTCGAATTTCAAGATCACGCCCGGCAAAGAGATGCATCGCTCGGAGGCCATCAAGCACGCGAAGGAAGAGAAGAGCGCGTATGTCATCCTGCTCCAACTCGACGTTGACACCTTCGACTCGCGCCGCTCCGGCAACGTGGACACGACCAAGCTCTCCATACGCTACAGCATCTTTGCTCCCGTGACGGGAAAGAGCGAAGCGGAAGGCGTTGTCTTTCAGCAAGACTATCGCGTCGGGCGCGGCACAATCGGCATTCCCTCGCGCACGCGCGGCAGCGGCTCGCTCTACTCCGATTATCTGCTCAAAGAAACGGCGCGCGAAGCAGCCAATCGCGTGCTCGCTTCCCTTCGCGTCACGACGCCGACGCCGCGCCCGCCCGGAGTGACCGGAAACTAACGAAGCAGAATCGAGACTGCGGATTGAGAAACGAAGAGAGCGTGGCGACTCACACTTGAGCAGCCACGCTCTCTTCGTTTCTGAGCAACCACGCTCCTTTCGTTACTCTTTTATCGTTACTCTCTTATCATTGCGCGCTCATCCGCGCCGCTCAGATTTTGATGAAAATTTCTTTCCGGTAGAGCAGCCACATCAGCAGCAGCCAGACGAGCAGAAAGCAGAGGGCATAGAGCAGCGAAGCATTGAGGGGCTGCGCCCACGCGGCGAAGAGATGCTCGTAGATGAAGGTTTGCAGATTGCCCTGCGCGCCGTTCATGCGCGGGATTTTCCAGAGGCCCATCAACTTCGCCATCAGCCCCGTGCCGACAAAAAGCGTGATGGCGTTGACGCCGAAGACCTTGAACGGCCACGCCCAACCGCGATAATTCTTAATCTCAATCAGCCAGTAGCAGAAGCCCAACAGCAGTAGAGCCATGCCGCCCGTGAAGACGACGTATGAGCTTGTCCACAGAGACTTGTTGATGGGAAACCACAAGCCCCACAGCCAGCCCGTCATCACCGCCGCGACGCCCGCGAAGAACAGCCCGCCGACCTTTTCCAATTGCGAGCGGCGCGTGCGCAGCCAGTGTCCCGCGAGCGCGCCGCCGAGCGTCGTGGCAATCGCGGGCAGCGTGCTCAGCAAGCCTTCCGGGTCATAGACTTTGCCCTGCTTCCAGATGTGCGGGCCGAAGATGAGGCGATCCAGATATGAAGCGAGGCTGCCTTCCTTGCTCAAATCTCCCGCGCCGTAACCCGGCACAGGCACGAGCGTCATCAACAGCCAGTAGACTATGACGAGCGCGGCGGCGATGAGAGCCTGCGTGCGCCAGCTTGTTTTCAGAAAGATGATGGCGGCGACGAAGTAGCAGACGGCGATGCGCGGCAACACGCCGGGGATGCGAATCGTCTGGAAATCGAAGCGCGGAAAGCCCGCGAGAATCAGTCCGAGCGCGAAGAGAATGAGCGCGCGACGGATGATGCCGAAGAGCAAATCGCGCTGCCCGCCTCCGCCTTCGACCCGCCGCGCCAGCGAGAGCGTGATGCTGACGCCGACGATGAAGAGGAAGAACGGGAAGACCAAATCGGTCGGCGTCCAGCCGTGCCACTCCGCATGTTCGAGCGGCCAGTAGATGCTGCTCCACGTCCCCGGATTATTGACGACGACCATCGCGGCCACCGTCAACCCGCGAAACACGTCGAGCGACACGAGCCGTCCACTCTTCTTCTCACCCTGCGTTGGTTCGAGTTCCGCGCCCATAGATTCAGATTCGAGTTTGACGAGAGACGAAGCGAGCGAGCGGCCATGCGCCAGTCGCGCACATGCGGCCACACGCGCACGGCTCTCGCGGCCCGCTGGCCGACCGCTGCTTTGTTATGGCCAACCGCTCAGTTGTGATTGCAGCGGCCTGAAAAGAAACTTGTTGCCGTCTGCGCCCCTTTTGACTATTGTGCTCTTCACTCGCTCGCAGGCGCGCGGCGCGAGCGTGTGTCGCGCGCTCGTGAGAACTATCATTACAGCTTTCGAGTGTCAACATCCAGATTGGAAAAGAGGACGACGCGCTGTGTCGTTGATGTTACAGGAAATCGGCGAGCAACCGGCGGCCCTTGAGAGAACCATCCGCGAAGAGCGCGTAAAGGTCGCGCGGCTCGGCGCGTTTCTGAAGCGGCGCGATCTGGATTTGATTGTGCTGGTGGCGCGCGGCAGTTCCGACAACGCCGCGCTCTTCGGTCGCTACCTGCTCGAAATCAAGACCGGCATTCCCGTCTCGCTCTCCGCCCCGTCCGTCTCCACGCTCTACGGAGCGCAGTTGAAACTCTCGCGCGCGCTCGTCGTCGGCGTCTCGCAATCGGGCGAGGGCGAAGACATCAACGTCGTGCTCGAACACGCGCGCAGCAGTGGAGCCTACACCATCGGCATCACAAATGAAGCCGCCTCGACGATGACCACAGTGGTTGACGAAACGCTCTTGATGCACGGCGGGCGCGAGCGCAGCGTCGCCGCCACCAAGACCTTCACCGGACAGATGATGCTCTTCTACATGCTGGCGGCGGCTCTCTCGGACGCGGGCGCGGATTATGAAGCCATACCGGAACTCGCCGCGCGCGCCCTCGATGAGCGCGCCGCGATTGGCAGACTCGTCGAGCGCTACGTCTTCATGGAGAACTGCGTGGTCGTCGGTCGCGGCCTGAGCTATGCCAACGCTTACGAGTTGGCCTTGAAGTTGATGGAGACTTGCTACGTGGTGGCCGAGCGTTTTTCGTCAGCCGACTTTCTGCACGGCCCGCTGGCGATGGTCGAGCGCCACTTTCCCGTCATCATCTTCGCCCCGCCCGGCGTCATGCACGAAGGCATCAAAGAATTGATTGAACGCTTGAACGAACTGCGGGCCGACACGCTCGTCATCACGAGCGACACGGAGTTGGCAAGCAAGTGCACGCGCTCCATCATGCTGCCCGGCATCGCCGACGAATTTCTGGCCCCGATTCCCTACATCATTCCGGGCCAACTCTTTGCCGCGCTTTTGGCCGACGCCAAGGGACTCGACCCCGACGCCCCGCGCTCGCTCTCGAAGGTGACGCGCACGCTCTAACGGAAGTCTAAAAGTCCGAACCATGCAAACACCCGCCGTCATCGAAGCCGCTGCTGTTCCGCCGGTTGGTCGTGGCCGCTTGCTGCGCGTGCTCGGCGTCAGCTTCGGCATGGCTGTGACGATTGGCGGCGTCATCGGGATGGGCATCCTGCGCACTCCGGGCGAAGTCGCCAAACAACTGCCGCAGGCTTGGCTCTTCATCGGCATCTGGCTCGCGGGCGGACTCTACGCGCTGCTCGGAACTATCTCCGTCGCCGAACTGGGAACGATGCTGCCGCGCTCCGGCGGCTTCTACGTCTTCGTGCGACGCGCCCTCGGCCCATACGCTGGCTTCGTCGTCGGTTGGAGCGACTGGCTTTCGACGTGCGGCACGACCGCGGCGGTCGCCCTCGTGATGGGCGAATATACGAGCGCGCTCTTTCCGCGCCTTGCGCTCACGAGCAAGAGCATCGCGCTCGCGGTGGTCGTCGGGTTCGCCGTCCTCCAATGGCGCGGCGTGCGTTGGGGCAGCGGCGCGCAACAACTGACGAGCCTGCTCAAAGCCTTAGCCTTCATCGCTCTCATTGCGGCCTGCTTCATCCTCGGCGGCCAGGGCTTTGCGACGACGGAAGCGCCAGCGCCTTTGACGGGCGGCTGGCCTTTCGTCCACGCGCTCATCATTGCGATGCAGGGCGTGATTTACACCTACGACGGCTGGTACAACATGATCTACTTCTCGGAGGAAGTGCGCCGTCCCGAACGCGACATTCCGCGCTCGATGATTGGCAGCATGTTGCTCGTCACGGGCCTTTACCTGCTCATCAACCTCGCGCTGCTCTACGTTCTGCCGCTCTCACAAATCGCGGGGCAGGAGTTGGCCGTCGGCGCGGCGGCGCAAACGATGTTCGGCCCGCACGCCGTCACCGTCATCAGCCTGCTGGCGACCGTCTCGATGCTCAGCACGATTAACGCCAACAACATGATTGCCCCGCGCATCCTCTTTGCGATGAGCCGCGACGGGCTGTTTTCGGAAGGCGCAGTGAAGGTCAATCGCGGCGGCACGCCGACCGTCACGCTCTTTGTCAGCACAGCCGTCGCCGTCGCCTTCATCCTCAGTGGAACCTTCGAGCGCGTCCTCGCCCTGCTCGCCTTCTTCTTCGTCGTCAACTACACGATGACCTTCATCTCCGTCTTCGTCCTGCGTTATCGCGAGCCTGACGCGCCGCGCCCCTTCCGCGCGTGGGGCTATCCCTGGACGACGCTGCTCGTGCTCATCGGCTCCCTCGCATTCCTCGTCGGCGCCATCGCCAGCGACACAGAGAACAGCAAGTATGTCCTGCTGTCGCTCGCCGCCAGTTATCCGATTTTCCTGCTGCTCAAAAGGACGAACGGAAGAGACGCGGAGACGCGTTGACACGGGGACGCGGCGACGAAACACGGATACATGAAGAATAGATAGCCAAAGGCATCTTGCCGTATCAGCTTACAGCGTCAGCACAGTCTTTCTTTAGCTCCGCGTCTCCGCATCGCCGCGTCAACGCGTCCCGCTTTCGCTCCGCAGGCTTCCTCCTAGACATTCCTGCCGCAATCCATTAACCTCGCGCGTTCGTTTCCGCCGGGGCATTGTGACTGAGAAAAAAGGCTGTGCTATTCTGAGGCCGGAAGATGATTTATGAGCCGCAACGCGCTTTGCCAGACAAGGGCAGCGTGCGGTGTGATTCGCCGGGGTGGTGTAATTGGCAGCCACGCAGGTCTTAGAAGCCTGTGCCGCGAGGCGTGCGGGTTCGAGTCCCGCCCCCGGCATCGAGAAGTTTCAATGGCTGCGACCAGCGCGCCGTTGATGTTCGCGCTCGTCCAGGAAGGAACGCTCGTTGTGCGCCTTCGTTCTGCGGCGCGGCGGGCTTTAGTTTTTTGATGAGATGTTTTTTGATGAGACGGATGATGAGATTCCCCACGTTCGTCGGCCTGACAAGCTTGCTGGCCGTCATGCTGTTGGCTGGCTGTCGCGGCGAGAGCAATAGCAACAACGCTCCTGCTTCGTCCAAACAAATCGGCGGCGAGCAGAACACGGCGGCATCGCCCGCGCAAGGCTCGACGGCGCAAGCGACGACAAAGCAGGAAGAGACGAGAAGCGAGACATCCACGACGAGCGAGGGCGGCGCGCTCGCCGCGCCTGTGACGGATGCCGTCGCCATGCGCGACCAACTGCTTGAGCTTGCCAGAGGCGCCGTCTTCAATCCGCAGTCGAGCGCGTCAACCAACGCCGATGCGATTCGCGCGGCGTGGCGCAAGCAGTATCCGGGCTTGAAGTTTGTCCTCTTCTACTCGATGCCCGCCGATGCAAACAGCGTCTCGGCCAGCGACACGTTTCTCATCTCCGGCGCCTCCGGCAACTACGACCAGCTTTACTCGTTCGCCGTCACGGACACGAAGGGCAAGTGCGCGGCGGGCGCGGCGGTGATTCCCGGCGACACGGCAAGCCACAAAGTCTCGGAAGCTAAACTGCCGACCATGTTCGTGCCAATTGATATGTCGAGCGCCAGGTCTTGCTCCGGCAGGGACGCTGGCGACAATTACAAACCTTGAGGTGAAAGTTTTGAAGACTGAAATCGTCGATCTCTCTCAGACGCGCAAAGAGATAAAGATTGAAATTGAAGCCGAAGCCGTGCGCGCCGTCTACGAAAGCATCTCGGCGCGCTATGCGAAGATGGCGAGCGTGCCGGGTTTTCGTCCCGGCCACGCGCCCGTCTCGGTCGTCCGCACGCGCTTCAAAGAAGAGATTCGCAGCGAAGCCCTGCGCGAGTTGGTTCCAGAAGCCATCAACAACGCGATTAACGAAAACGCGCTCGACGTTATCGGCGAGCCGGACGTGCATCTCGATAACCCGGAGGGCCTGGACAAGATGGGGGCGCAGCCCATCTCCGTGCATGTTCATGTGGAGGTCTGGCCGCAGGTCGAGTTGGGCGAATACAATGGCATGGAAGCGAAGCGGCGCGTGCGTCCCGTCACGGATGAAGACGTGAAGCGCGTGCTCGAAGGCTTGCGCGAGCAATCGGCTGCGCTTCAGCCGGTCGAAGACCGCGCCGCCGAATTGGGCGACACAGTGACCGTCAACTTCCACGGCATCTTTGCAGATGAGCCGGAAGCCGAGCCGATTAACGTTGAAGAGGTTGATGTCGAGCTTGGCGGCGAGAACGTGCAGACGGAGTTCACAGAGAATCTCGTCGGCACGCGCGCCGACGAAGAGCGGACGTTCACGGTCAAGTATCCGGAGGACTTCACTTCGAAGGGTTTGGCCGGAAAGGAAGTCAACTATACGGCGAAGGTGACGGGCGTTAGGCTCAAGGTCTTGCCGGAGTTTGATGACGAGTGGGCCAAGAGCTTGAGCGAAGAGTTTGACTCGCTTGAGACGCTGCGCGAGAAAGTGCGCGAGGACTTGCAGGCGCGGGCGCGGGCCGAATCGGACAATCGTTTGTCTGCCGAAATCATGCGCCAGTTGGTTGACGCGCACCCGTTCGAAGTCCCGCAGACTTTCATCGACCAACAGACCAATCAGAACCTCGAAATGGTCGTGCGCGACATGCTCGGCAAGGGCGTTGACCCGCGCACGGCGGACTTGAATTGGGAGGGCGTCCGCGACTCTTTAAAGGAGCAATCGACGCGCGATGTGCGCGGCTCGATGCTGCTTGACCGCATCGCCGAAGCGGAACAGATAGAGGTCACGCCGGAAGAGGTGGCGACGGAAATTGCCGACTACGCAGCGGCCACGCGACAAACAGTGGAGCAAGTGCGTGCTGCCTTGACAAAGCAAGGAGGCGAACGTAGCATCGCCGAGAGGTTGCGTGGTCGCAAAGCGCTTGAACTGATTGTGCAAAATGCGCGCGTGACGGACGAAGAGTGGAGCGAAGAAGCTTCCGACGAAGCGGAGACAACGGAAGCCGAAGAGAGCGTTCCCGTGGAAGCGCAAGCTGCTCAGCCGGACGAAAAAACTGACGAGTCGCAAGCGCAATCATCTTCACCGGAAGAAGAATAATTGAAGGCCGCAGCCGGCAAGCAGGAAGTCAGAAGACAAGGCTGAAACCACTTTTGTTTTTCTCTTAACTCTTGCTTCCGGCTGCTGGCTCCTTACCTTGAGAGGTGGCTATGGCTTTAGTTCCGATGGTCGTCGAGCAAACGTCGCGTGGCGAACGCGCCTTCGATATTTTCTCGCGCCTGCTGAAAGACAACATCATTTTTTTAGGCACGCCGATTGACGACACGATTGCCAATCTCATCGTCGCGCAACTGCTCTTTCTCGAAGCCGAAGACCCTGAGAAAGACATCAACATCTACATCAACAGTCCGGGCGGCTCCATCACCGCCGGGATGGCTATCTACGACACGATGCAGTTCATTCGCCCCGATGTGACGACCATCTGTGTCGGCCAGTGCGCTTCGATGGGAGCCTTGCTGTTGACGGCGGGAGCGAAGGGCAAACGCTTCGCTCTGCCCAACTCGCGCATCCTCATTCACCAGCCTTCGGGCGGCACGCAGGGCCAGGCCACGGACATTCGCATTCAGGCCGAAGAGATTATTCGGATGCGCGAGTTGACTTCCCAAATCATCGCCAAGCATACGGGCCAATCGTTCGAGAATGTCGAACGCGATGTCGAGCGCGACCGCATCATGTCGGCCTCGCAGGCCAAAGAATACGGCCTGATTGACGAAGTGATCGCGCACAGAGAATAAGTCTTGAGGTGGAAGAATCCGGTGAGTCCGGCGCGTTCGACAGCCGCGGCCCACCGCATTCTTCCGACTTAGGCCGGACTCACTTGACTCTTCAGACCCCTGACTAACTTATGGTAAGAAGAACCGATGACACGTTGCGCTGCTCGTTCTGCGGCAAATCGCAGAACGAAGTGAAGAAGCTCATTGCCGGCCCCACCGTCTACATCTGCAATGAGTGCATTGACATCTGCAACGAAATCATTACCGACGACCAGAACGCCGAATCGGTGGCGACGCGGCCCCCTTTGCCCAAGCCGAGCGAGATTAAAAACTTTCTTGACGAGTATGTCATCGGTCAGGAAGAGACGAAGAAGCGTCTCGCCGTCGCCGTCTACCAGCATTACAAGCGCATCGAGCTTGCCCGTCGTCGTTCGGATGTCGAGATTCAGAAGTCGAACATCCTGCTGATTGGCCCGACCGGAACGGGCAAGACGCTGCTGGCCCAAACGCTCGCGCGGATGCTCTCGGTTCCCTTCACGATTGTTGACGCGACGACGCTGACCGAAGCCGGTTACGTCGGCGAAGATGTCGAGAACATCATCCTGAAGCTCTTGCAGGCGGCCAACGGCGATGTCGAACGAGCGCAGCAGGGCATCATCTACATTGACGAAGTTGACAAGATTTGCCGCAAGGACGAGAACCCTTCGATTACGCGCGACGTGTCCGGCGAAGGCGTGCAGCAAGCCCTCTTGAAAATCCTCGAAGGCACGGTCGCCAACGTCCCGCCGCAGGGCGGGCGCAAGCATCCGCATCAGGAGTTCTTCCCCGTTGACACGACCAACATTCTCTTCATCTGCGGCGGCGCGTTCGTCGGCCTTGAGAAGGTTGTCGAAAGGCGCATGCGCAACAAGTCGATGGGCTTTCACGCCGAAGTCAAATCCGGCGCGCATCGCAACGCCGAAGCTCTCGCCGCCGTGCAACCGGAAGACCTCGTGCGCTACGGCCTGATACCTGAGTTCGTCGGGCGACTGCCCGTGCTCGGCGCGCTGCATGAACTGGACGAAGGCGCGCTGATTAAGATTCTGACCGAGCCGAAGAACGCGCTCGTCAAGCAGTATCAGAAGCGCTTCGACTTCGACAACGTGAAGCTCAAATTCACGGACGACGCCCTGCGTTCGGTCGCGCGCCAGGCGGTCGAGAGAAAGGTTGGGGCGCGCGGGTTGATGATGATTCTCGAAGACCTGCTGCTCGACGCGATGTACACTTTGCCCTCGCAGAAGCGCATCAAAGAGTTCATCATCACTTCAGAGATGGTCGAACGCCGCCGCGCCATTCCCGGCGAAGGCTTGACCGGCGTTGACGGCGCGGCAGCCTGAAAAACGCTTTCCCAAAAGACATCATCATCAATCTCAAGGCCGGGAATCTTTCCGGCCTTTTCCGGCATCAGATACGTTCGCCGGTTGGCTGATGGCAAGTCCCTCATCAATCTGATTTTCAATCTCAACGGAGTTGTTCGATGCGTTACCTCTCAATCTGCTGTCTCACTGTGGCCGCGCTCCTGTGCCTCTTTTTTCTTGCGCCCGACGAGACGACCGTCCGCGCGCAAGGCGGCGCGCAGCCACGCAAGCTCGCCTTCACGTTCGGCGGCAGCGGCAACTCCTCGACTGAGATTTACGTCGTCAACAGCGACGGGACGGGCCAGACGCGGCTGACGAATAACGGTCTGGACGACCGCTTTCCCGCATGGTCGCCCGACGGCGCTCAGATTATCTTCGAGAGCAACCGCGAAGGCAGCACATTTAACATCTACAGGATGAACGCCGACGGGAGCAACCAGATTCCGATTACGGCTTCGACCTCGCCATGGAGCAACTTTGACCCGGCCTGGTCGCCCGACGGCAATCGCATCGCTTTCGTCAGCAATCGCGCCGGAGCCGGACAGGCTGACATCTGGACGATGCGCGCCGACGGCAACGATGCCTTGAAGCTCACGACCAGCCAACTCTACGATACCGGAACCATCAACGAGGTGTACGGCGCTTCGCTTGAGCCGGCATGGTCGCCCGACGGCTCGAAGATAGCCTTCACGAGCCGCCGCGACGGAAACTTCAATCTGGACATCTACGTCATGAACGCCGACGGAAGCTCGCAGACGCGGCTCACCACCAACGCGGCTGAAGACCGCGACCCAACCTGGTCGCCCGACGGCTCAAAGATAGCTTTCACTTCCACGCGCGACGGCAATCACGAGATTTACGTGATGAATGCCGACGGCAGCAACCAAGTCAACGTCACGAATTTTCCGAACGGCAACGAAGCGCAACCGTCTTGGTCGCAGGACGGCAGGATTGCGTTCATGCGGCTCGAAAACCGCAACAACAGCGTCGAAGAAATTTACGCGATGAACGCGGACGGAAGCTCGCAGACGCGAATCGTCAGCAACGGGGCGACGAGTTGGACGCCCGCATGGCAGACCTTCTCGTCCATCCCGACGCCGACGCCCACGCCGACCCCGATTCCGGTCTACAGCGTGAGCGGGCGCGTCGTGGACAGCAGCCGGTTCGATGGCCGCAGCAGTCCCGGCATCGGCGGCATCACGTTGACGCTCGGCGGCACAGTCTCCGCGACCACGCAAACGGACGCTGGCGGCAACTACTCTTTCGGCAATCTGCCGGAGAACGGAACCTTCACGCTGACGCCGACCAATACGAGTTGGGGCTACTATCCGAGCAACAAGCCCTTCACGACGGACAATCGAACGTTCGGTTTCGTTAACCGGAATCTGACCGTCAACTTCGACGCCTCGCCCATCTATCTTGAGTTCATCTCGGCCACTTATTACGGCAGCGAGGGAACGGACGCCTACGTCACAGTGACCCGCAACGGCTACACGACCGGCGAGTCTACGATTGACTACGCCACGAGCGATAATTCGGCTCTGGCCGGACTCGATTATGTGCCTGCCTCCGGCAGCATTCATTTCGCTCCGGGCGAAACCATGAAGGGCTTCACCGTTCATCTCAACAACGACGACGTGAATGAAGGCAACGAGTCAATCAATCTCACTCTAAGCAATCCGACCGGAAGCGTAGCGCGCGGGCGGATGACTGCGAGCCTGACCATCAGTGGCACGGCTCCGCCGCTCCTTTTGACAGAGCAAAACTCGGAACACGCCATCGCGCTCAACGCCGCGACGTGGCTCCGCGACCCGTTCTCCGTCGTCTCTCTCATCAACTTCGGCGTTGACCAGCGCACGCGCGTCGCGCTCTTCGCACAGTACGCAGACTTGCAGCCCGGCGAGAACGCTTCCGTCCTGAGCGTTCAGGCCGAGGACGCGCAGCATAGAATCTACACGCTGCCCGTCGAATACGTCGGCGCTGTCCCGAATCAAGGTTGGGTCACGCAGATTGTCGTCAAACTGCCCGACGAGATAGCCCACGCCGGAGACGTGTGGCTGAGCTTCACGCTGCGCGGCATCGCCAGCAATCGCGCGCTGTTGAGAATCAACTGAAGGCAGCCGCCGGTTCAAGCGCGACGAACGCGGGCGGCTCTAACGAGCAAGGCAAAAGCTGCGCGGAAATTGTTTTCCCTGAAACGACTCTTCCGCCTCTTTTGCCTTCGCTCTCTCGGCTTTGGCCTGTCCCTTCTTCCCTGCTCATTCGTCTAGCCCCGGCCCTCATCTTTCGTTCAGTGGCGCGCATCGTGAAAATGTTTTACAATTAAGCTTGTCAGTAGGAACTGAGGGCGAGCTGCCGAGCGTGCCGCTCGCCCTTCTTCACTAGCCATTAGCAATCAGGCGAAAGAGTTAAATCGAGTTATGGAAGAATACTCAGACCGCAGCCCCGCGGACATCGCGCGTTACCCGATGGTGCCGATCCGCGATGTCGTTATTTTCCCCTTCACCAAAGTCGCTTTCAAGATTGGCCGCGCCGGCAGCGTGCGCGCCCTCGAAGAAGCGCTCGCTGGCGACCGCACCATCTTTCTCGCCACGCAGCACGACGCCAGCATAGACGAGCCGACGCCCGAACAGATTTACGGCGTCGGCACCCTTGGCCGCATTCTCCAATCGCAGAAACAGGAGAACGGGCAAATCAAGGTTGTCGTCGAAGGGCGCGAGCGCGCCACCACCGTGCGCGTCGAGAATAACGAAGGAGCGTTCACCGCGCTTGTTCGTCGCGCGCCCGTCGTCGCCGAAGACGCTGCGCGCCTTGAGCCGTTTCTACAGAAAATCAACACGCTCGTCGAACAACATTTGCGGCTCGCGCCCGACGCGCAAACCGACGCGCTGCAAACGGCCCTGCGCAATCAAGACCCTTCGCACCTGGCCGACGCGCTCGCTTCGCAACTCCGCATCTCCGTCGAAGACAAGCAGGGCTTGCTGGAAATCTTCTCAACGCAGGCGCGCTTGCAGCGCTTGATTGAACTGCTCGAAACCGAGTTGGAGAAACGCCAACTCGACCGCACCATCCAAACGCGCGTCAAGCGACAGATGGAGAAAGCACAGAAGGAGTACTATCTCAACGAGCAAATCAAGGCGATTCACAAAGAGCTTGGGCGCAAGGACGAGAAGGCCGAGCTAGAAGATTTGAAGAAGCGCATCGAAGAGGCCGGGATGTCGGAAGAGGCGAAGGAGAAGGCCATGCAGGAATTGCATCGCCTCGAAGCCATGCCGCCGATGTCTGCCGAAGGAACCGTCTCGCGCACTTACATTGACTGGCTTCTGGGCGTGCCCTGGAAGCAGAAGTCGAAAGAGATTCGTGACCTCGCCCGCGCCGAAGAAGTCCTGAACGAAGACCACTACGGCCTTGAAAAAATCAAGGAGCGCATCCTCGAATATTTGGCCGTCAGGCAGTTGGTGAAGAACCCGAAAGGCTCCATCCTTTGCTTCGTCGGCCCGCCGGGAGTCGGCAAGACATCTCTGGGCAAGTCTATCGCCCGCGCGACCAACAGAAAGTTTGTCCGTCTCTCTTTAGGCGGCGTGCGCGACGAGGCGGAGATTCGCGGTCATCGTCGCACCTACATCGGCGCGTTGCCCGGCCAGATTATTCAAATGATGAAGAAGGCCGGAACGGTCAATCCGCTGATTCTGCTCGACGAAGTTGACAAGCTCGGCGCAGACTTTCGCGGCGACCCGTCATCGGCCCTGCTCGAAGTCTTAGACCCCGAACAGAACAACACTTTCCAAGACCACTATCTTGATGTCGAGTACGACCTCTCGCGCTCCTTCTTCATTGCGACGGCCAACGTGCTGCACACGATTCCGCCGCCGCTTCAAGACCGTCTTGAGATTATACGGCTCTCCGGCTACACGGAGCGCGAGAAGTTGGAGATAGCCAAACGTCATCTTGTCCGCAAGCAGGCCGAAGGCAACGGGCTGAAGGCCGAGCAGGTCGAGTTCACTGACGAAGGCTTGCTGGAAATCATTCGCCACTACACGCGCGAGGCCGGCGTGCGTAACATGGAACGCGAGATTGGCTCTTGCATGAGAAAAGTGGCGCGCAGGTTTGTCTCCGAAAGCGAAGGCGAACAGTTCAAGGATGTCATCACGGCGGAGCGCGTGCGTGAGATGCTTGGGCCAATCAGGTTCCGTCAACAGGGAGTCGGGGCGGAAAGCGAAATCGGCTTGGCGACCGGGCTGGCCTGGACGGAAGTGGGCGGCGAAGTCCTGCAAATCGAAGCTACGCTCGTCAAGGGTCGCGGCGGCGTGACGCTAACCGGCAAGCTCGGCGAAGTGATGCAGGAATCCGCGCAGGCTGCGTTAACATGCATTAAGGCCCGCGCCGAACGCCTCGGCCTGAATCTTGATTTCATACGCAAGCGCGACCTGCACATACACATTCCCGAAGGCGCGATTCCGAAGGACGGCCCTTCAGCCGGAATCACTCTGGCGACGGCGATGTCGTCCGCTCTGATGCGCGTGCCTGTCAGGAAGGAAGTGGCGATGACGGGCGAGATAACGCTGCGCGGCAAGGTGCTGCCCATCGGCGGCGTCAAGGAAAAATTGCTGGCGGCGCATCGCTTCGGCATCGGCACGCTCATCTTGCCGAAGGACAACGAAAAGGATTTGCAGGAAGTCCCGGAGGAAGTGCGTAACCTGCTCAACGTGCATTTCGTCGAGACGATTGACGAAGTGTTGGAGTTGGCACTCGAAAACGCTTGCCCGACCGACGCCGAACCCAACGATGCCGACAAGGCTCCGCCGCCGTGGACGAGCGCGCAGCCGTCGCAAGGGATGCAGACCACCGCCGAATAATCATTTGACCCGCAATGAGCGGCGCGCTTGAGCCAGCCTCCGGGCCGGACTTGCGCGCCGCTCGTTGTGGGATGTATCTTGAAGCCTCGCCACTTTCATGGCGCGCCCCGCTAGCGCGGCGCGCTTCAGCAATCATTTAACCTTAAACCGGAGCGCAGCCAAGTTCAGACCGGCGAGGGCCACCCGTCAAGCGGCCACGCCGCGCCCGCGCGCTCAATGTGAATGGAGATGTCGATGAGCGAAAAATATGAAGCCGCCAATTTGATTCTCAGGCTCTACGAGTTGCGCCGCGAAGAAGTGATGAGGAAGGCGCGCTCTTGGTTCGTCGCGGAATTCAATCCCGCGAGCGTGCAGGATATTTCTCAAGTGACGATGAGCGACAAAAGCGCTTACTACCGGATGGTCACGACCTACTGGGACATGGCCTGCTCTTTCGTCACCAACGGCGCAATAGACGAACAGATGTTCAACGACGCCAACGCCGAGCACGTCGCCGTCTATTCCAAAATCGAGCCGTTCATACAGGAGATTCGCGCCGCCTACACTTCGAACTACATGAAGCATCTGGAACAGGTCGTGATGAACATGCCCAACGCTTCTGAGCGTTTGGCGACGACGCGCGAACGCTTGAAGATGCTCTCGTCTCCGCGCACGGCGACAGAAGCCGAGCCGAAGGCGGCCGGGCCGGGCGGCGAGAATTAGCGGCGCGCGGTAGCCTTGCGCGGCAAGACCTGCCTGTCACCGCTGTATGAAAGTTGTCAGCACAGAATTTATCAAGAGCGCCTTTGCCGAAGAGCATTGGCCGCTCAATCCGTTGCCGGAGATAGCATTCCTGGGCCGCTCGAACGTCGGCAAGTCGAGCCTGATAAATTCGCTGCTCGGCGTCAAGGGACTGGCCCGCACCTCTTCGACGCCCGGACGCACGCAGTCGCTCAACTTTTTTCTGATTAATAATCGTTTCCGTTTCGTTGACCTGCCCGGCTACGGCTACGCGCGCGTCCCTCGCATCATCAAAGCGGAGTGGGGCGAAATGGCGACAAACTACCTTGCCAAGCGGCCAGAGCTTGTGCTATCAATTCAGATCGTAGATTCGCGCCACGAACCCACAACACAGGATTTGCAGCTTAATGAATGGCTTCGACATCATGCGAAGCCGCGCGTTGTAGTTGCCACGAAGTCCGATAAGCTCTCTAACAACGAGTTGCGCAAAAGCATTGAACGCGCTCGCAAGGCGATGGAAGCTGAGAGTGTTATCTCATATTCCGCCACGACCGGGCGGGGACGAGAAGAGATTTGGCGTTTGATTGACGAAGCAATCAATTGATTGAAGAATGCGGATTAAGTTAGGCTGGCAGAATTTTTCAAGCTTCCCGGGCATTCACCATAATCTTAACTGCGCGTCTTCTCAATCCGAAATTCCTTTGCCCCCTTTGGCTTTCTCAAGTTTTCGGGCGCGAGGCCACGCGCAGGTTTTCCTAAGCATCAAACGGAGGATTGCAGAAATTCTTGCGCACAGCATAACGATTTGACAGAAGCGGCCTGAGCAGCGCATCATCTACGCTTGCCCTCGCGCATGACGATTATGAGATGAGCGTCTCACGCGCGCTCCTTTTGGTTCCCGCGTTCTTACTTGAAACTCCTGTTCCCGATTCATCAACGAAAGCTTTCATCACATTGACCAACAGCGGCCTGCGCGCCGCGCAGAATTGAAGGTATAAGATCGCGGCCCCGCTAACTTGCGCAAAGGGCCGCCTTGAGAAGAACTGAAATGTCACAACGCACACCACGCACACGCACTACCGCAAACGCCACTGCCGCCAACGTTCCTGTCGCCGACGGCGACGCCGCAGCAGACAACGGCGCCGCGACCACGACCGCCACCGCCGAAGAACCTGAGCCGGAGAAAGCTCAGGGCAAAGACGGGGCGGCTGTGCCCGCCAAAGAGTTAGGCAAGACCGAAGAACTGCTGAACATCGCCGAGTTGAAGGAGATGTCCATCTCCAAGCTGACGCAGATTGCCAAGAGCATGGACGTTCCCGGCGCGACCGGCATGCGCAAGCAGGAGTTGATATTCAAAGTCCTCGCCGCGCAGACGGAGAAAAGCGGCCTCATCTTTTCCGAAGGCGTGCTGGAAACCTTGCCCGACGGCTTCGGATTCCTGCGCGCCCCCGAATACAACTATCTGCCCGGCCCCGACGATATTTATGTCAGCCCGTCGCAGATTCGCAAATTCGACTTGCGCACAGGCGACACAGTGAGCGGCCAGATTCGTCCGCCCAAGGAGGGCGAGCGCTACTTCGCTTTGATTAAGGTCGAGGCCATCAACTTCGAGGCGCCGGATCAGGCGCGCGAGAAAGTCTTCTTCGACAACCTGACGCCGCTCTACCCGGACGAGCAGTTGCGGATGGAAACGTCGAAGGACAATCTCTCGGCCCGCGTCATAGACCTCGTGACGCCCATCGGCAAGGGGCAGCGCGGCCTTATTGTCGCGCCGCCGCGCACAGGCAAGACGATGCTCTTGCAAACCATCGCCAACTCGATTACCGAGAATCACCCGGAAGTCACCTTGATTGTGCTCCTGATTGACGAGCGCCCGGAAGAGGTGACGGACATGCAACGCTCTGTCAACGGCGAAGTCATCTCTTCGACCTTCGACGAGCCGCCGACGCGCCACGTGCAGGTCGCTGACATGGTGATTGAAAAAGCCAAGCGTCTGGTCGAGCACAAGCGCGATGTCGTTATCCTGCTCGATTCGATTACGCGCCTGGCGCGCGCGCACAACGCCGTCGTCCCGCCTTCGGGCAAGATTCTCTCAGGCGGTATTGATTCCAACGCCCTGCAACGCCCGAAGCGTTTCTTCGGCGCGGCCCGCAACATCGAAGAAGGCGGCAGCCTGACGATTATCGCCACCGCCTTGATTGACACAGGCTCGCGCATGGACGACGTGATTTTCGAAGAGTTCAAGGGAACGGGCAACTGCGAAATCCATCTTGACCGCCGCTTGAGCGACAAGCGACTGTTCCCGGCCATCGACCTGCAACGCTCCGGCACGCGCAAAGAGGAACTCTTACTCAGCAAGGAAGACCTCAACCGCATCTGGGTCATGCGCCGCGTGCTCAATCCGCTCTCGCCCGTCGAGCAGATGGAAGTCGTCCTTGAGCGTCTGGAGAAATCCAAGTCCAACGCCGAATTTCTGGCCTCCATGCAAAGCTCTTAAAAACAGTGATGAGTGACAAGTGACGAGTGACGAGTTAAGAACAAGCGACGAGCTTTAAGCTGCCAGCTTTAACTTGTCACTTGTCACTCGTCACTGTAGTTGTCACTTGTCACTCGTCACTGTTTTAGCTAGTATCCAAAAACGCTTTTGCAATTTAATCGTCGTCGTTAGCGCCGCCCGGCGGGGAGCAGTGTAAAGAGTTTTGCGTATCGCAATCCTTTCGTCTGAAGCTGTGCCTTTCGCCAAGACCGGCGGACTGGCGGACGTGGCGGGCGCGCTGCCGAAGGCTCTGGTGGCGGCTGGCGCGGACGCCATGCTCGTGCTGCCGCTCTTCGAACAAATTGACCGCCGCTTCACCGGCGAGAAGATATTTGACAACCTGGAGGTTGACTGGCGCGGACGAAATTATCGCGCCGCAGTCTGGCATTCCGAGGCGGCTGGCGCTCCGACCTTTTTGATTGACGCGCCGGAGTATTTCGCGCGCCCGTCCATCTACGGTTTCCGCGACGACCACGAACGCTTCGCCTTTTTCTGCCGCGCCGCTCTGGCCTTGATGAAGCGTCTGGGCAATCCGCCCGATGTCGTTCATCTTAACGATTGGCCCGGCGGCTTCGCAGCTGTCGAACTGCGAGCGCGCCGCTCTGACGATTCATTTTACGCGCGCACGCGCTCTCTCTTCTCCATCCATAATCTTGCTTATCAGGGAGCCTTCGACCCCGGCTCGCTTTACGACCTTGGCTTCGGCTGGCCGGAGCAGCGCGAGATGTTTATGTCGGAGGGCGCGGCTTCGGCCTTGAAGGCCGGGCTGGTCGCCTCGGACGCGCTCTCGACCGTCAGCCAACGCTACGCGCTTGAGATTCAGACGCCGGAGCACGGCCACGGCCTCGATTGGATACTGCGCTCGCGCCGCGACCGCCTCGTCGGGATAACGAACGGAGTCGACTACGAAGTCTGGAACCCATCGACCGATACGCATCTTCCGGCTCACTACAGCGCGGACAATCTTGAAGGCAAGCGTTATTGCAAGCTCGCGCTCTTGAACCGGATGAGCTTGCCAGCGGATTTAGACCGCCCGTTGATTGCCACGATTTCTCGCTTGACGCCGCAGAAGGGCTTCGATTTGATACGCGAAGCGGCGGGCGCTATCTTAGAGACTGGCGCGTTCTTCGTCGCCCTCGGCTCAGGCGCAGAGGAGTACGAAGACTTCCTCCAACTGATGCGCGACCACGCGCCGCGACAGGTCGGCATCTACAAGGGCTTCAACGAGCCGCTGGCGCACCAGATTGAAGCGGGCGCGGATATTTTTCTGATGCCGTCGCAGTATGAGCCGTGCGGCTTGAACCAGATGTACTCGACGCGCTACGGCACAGTCCCCGTCGTGCGCGCAACGGGCGGCCTCGACGACACCGTGCAGGATTTCGACCGCGTGAGAGGCGCGGGCAACGGCTTTAAGTTTAAGCCCTACACGGCGGCGGCGATGCTTGAAAAAATTCACGAAGCCCTTTACTGTTATGCTGAACCTGAGACATGGGCGCGGATTCAGCAGAACGGCATGCGCGTAGACAATTCGTGGCAAGCCGCCGCCCACAAGTATCTGAACCTTTACCGGGCCGTGACCGGAATGTAACAGCGGAAGTAGACAAGGAGAGACATTATGAGTGAACACGTGATTGAAGTCAGCGACAGTTCGTTTGAGAAGGACGTGCTACAGTCGGAGAGGCCCGTGCTGGTGGATTTCTGGGCGGCATGGTGCGCGCCCTGCCGGATGCTCGCCCCGACGGTCGAAGCCGTGGCCGAGAAGTATGCCGACAACGCGCGCGTCGTTAAGCTGAACGTGGACGAGAACCCGTCCATCTCGCAGCGTTACGGCATCAAGGGCATCCCAACGTTGATTCTCTTCAAAGGCGGCAAGGAAGAGGAGCGCGTCGTCGGCGCGACCAGCAAGGAAGCAATCTCGCGGATGATTGACAAGCACGTCACCGCCGCCACTGCTTCATAAATTGAACGAGCGCGCAAAGTGGCGCGGGCGCGAACGCGAGACGCCCCGCGCCACTTCTGTTGATGGGAGGCATGAGGATATTCCCCTTGGCGAAGTAGTCATCTCCTGTAGCTGTCAACGTCTGCTGCTGCCCCGGCGCGCTCGTGCTCTCTACGACGCCCGAAGGCACCCGGAAGCTACCCTATGAAACCAACGCGGAATCGCGCTATCGCGCGCAAGCGGACGCTCGAAGAAAGATTGGCCGAGCGCCTGCGTTCACGCGCGGTCGAAGATGCCCGCATGCGCGCTCGACAGGCGCAGGGCAAACTGCGACGCTTCGTCAGCGCCAACTTTCGCAAGCAGGAAGTCGTGGCCGCGCTCGCCCTTCGTCGCGGCGACTGCAATCGCTGCGGAGCCTGCTGCGAACTGCTCTTCAAATGTCCATTCCTCAAAAAGCAAGACGATGGGACATCGCTCTGCGGCATCTACGAAGACCGTCCGAATCAATGCCGCCTCTTTCCCATCACCAAACGCGACATCGAAGAAGTGCGCGGAACCTGTAGCTTCTACTTTATCGAAAAGCCGGTCAAACTAGGGAAAGCAAGCTAAAGAAAGCAGGGGTTGGGGGTCAGGGGTTAGGGGTTGGATGAAAACCAATTCCCTAATCCCCAACCCCTGACCCCTACCCCCTGTCTTATGATTATTGTCATCATCGGCGCCCAGTGGGGAGACGAAGGCAAAGGCAAGATTGTTGACTTGCTGGCCGAACGCTTCGACGTGGTGGCGCGCTATCAGGGCGGGCATAACGCGGGCCACTCGGTCTACGTCGGCGACCGCTCGTTCGTGCTCCGGCTGCTGCCTTCCGGCATCGTGCATGAAGGCAAAATCTGTGTCCTCGGCAACGGGATGGTCATCGACCCGAAAGCCTTCTTCGAGGAGGCCGAGCAACTCGCAGGCAAGGGCGTCGCCGTCACGCCCGAACGCGTCCGCGTCAGTTCGCGCGCTCATCTGATTCTGCCTTACCATCGCGCGCTCGACCATACGAGCGAAGAACGGCTCGGCAACGAGCGCGTCGGAACGACCCTGCGCGGCATCGGCCCCGCCTATGAAGACAAAGCCGGGCGGCGCGGCATACGCGTCGCAGACGCCCTCGTCCCCGAAGTGCTGCGCTCGCGCATTGAGCGCAACCTCGAAGACGCCAACCGCATCATCGTCGCCTACGGCGGCGAAGCCCTCGACGCGCGGCAGATTTTCGACGAGACAAGCGTCTACGCCGAACGCCTCGCGCCCTTCATCACGGACACGACGCACTTCATGAACCGCGCCGCCGTCGAAGGCCGCTCCATCTTAATCGAAGGCGCGCAAGCCACGCTGCTCGACGTAGACCACGGCACATATCCCTTCGTCACGTCATCCAACACCACCGCCGGAGGCGCCAGCACCGGCCTTGGCCTCGCGCCTCATCGCATCACAGGCGTGCTCGGCATCGTCCGCACTTACACCACGCGCGTCGGCGAAGGGCCGTTCCCCACCGAGATGCTCGAATCCGAAGCCGAGATGGGCCAACTGATACGCGAACGCGGGCGCGAGTATGGAGCGGTGACCGGACGCCCGCGTCGCTGCGGCTGGTTCGACGCCTTTGCCACGCGCTACGCCGCGATGATTAGCGGCTTCACCTCCATCGCTCTGACCAAGCTCGACGTGCTCGACGCGCTCGATGAAATCAAAGTCTGCACAGGCTATCGCCTCGACGGGCGCGACCTCGAATCCTTCCCCGCCGTCTCGCAGGACTTGCGCCGCGTCGAACCCGTCTACGCCACGCTCCCCGGCTGGAACGCCTCCACCGAAGGCATCACAGAGATGGACGCCCTGCCCCCCAACGCCCGCGCCTACATCGATTTCCTCTCCCGCGAAATCGGCGTCGAGATCGGCCTCGTCTCCACCGGCCCCGAACGCGCCCAAACCATCGTCGTCAAAGACTCCGCCCTCGGCAGGTGGATAGCACACCAATGAGAACAAACGACGCGCCAGTCAACGCCCCCATTTCGCCCCTCACTTGATTGGCCGCGCCATCCTATGTAGAATGCCCTGCACGCTCTTCAAACAGCGCTAACACACGGGCCGATAGCTCAGTCGGTAGAGCAACTGGCTTTTAACCAGTGGGTCGCAGGTTCGAGTCCTGCTCGGCTCATAACCCTTCTCCTTAGAACACTTATATAAATCCCATACCATGACTAGAGGTCATCTGACTCACTGGTATGGAGATTTGTATGCGTAGCCTGTTTGACCAATTCCTGAAAGAACGAAGACTCCTCAAAAACATTTCCCCGAAAACAGAAAGCTATTACCGTCAGGCTTTGATTGCTTTTGAAAGATACTCTGGGGAAAACCTTGACTCACTGTCGAGCGGAAAATTAAATAAGTGGGTAGTTGCGATGCTGGAAGCTGAAGTCAAACCAGTGTCTTGTAATACCTATATTTCAGCGGTGAACGCCTTTTTTAACTGGTGCTTCGAGAATGAAGTAACTCCTAAACGATTAAAAGCCGACATCCTAAAAATCAAGGAGAAGGGCTTTAAGACGCTCTCAGAGTCCCAGCTATGGCAGATAGCATCCTACAAGCCGGAAAATCCTTTTGAGTGGCGGACACACGCTATTGCGTCCCTTCCTCCCAGCGGGGGGAGTTCACAGTAGGAGGCGCCGCCGTGGCGCTTCGTTCCTTTCAAACTCACAGGAACGAAAACTTGCGCTCCTTCCTTTTCATGAATAGGAGAATCCCAAAATGAATGATGGACAAAGATTCAAATCCGAGATGCTCGTTCGCAGTTCCGAGTTTGGCGAGGCGGAGGCCGGTTCGTTTCCGGCGGCCAGTTTGGGGGGCAAGTTGTTTGCAGGCCTTAAGGCCATTAACGTGGAACTGAACACG
>JAWVFT010000122.1:0-167059 GCA_033855775.1 Blastocatellia bacterium
CCGCCACCGGAGGACAAATCACGCCCGCCGCGCGCCTGCTCGGCGTCACACATCAATGCCTAGCCTACATCCTTCAAGGCCGCCACAAAGATTTGCTCGTCGTTAGAACTCCCGTCCAGCGGCGCAAACGCAGCATCATCATCAAGCCACAACCCGAAAAAAACAGAAGACGATAAAGCCTATCGCTCAAAGGCAGTCTAAAGTCCAATGTCCAAGGTCAAGAACTTAGCTTCCTGACTTTGGACATTGGACTTTAGACTTTGGACTTGCTTTTTTTGTCTTGAGTTCAGAGCATCCACTGGTGACGGTTGGGGAAATAGTCTGGGGCTTTGTCGGGGTGCTGTTTCTTGAATTGCCTGTAGCGCGCGAGCAGTCGCCTGTGTCGCGCGTCCGAAGATTTTATCTCGCGGTGCGGTATCTCCTGTAGATAGCGTTCGACCTTCCAGACGTTTTTCGTGGAGAAGCGCCAGTCGTAGTTTCCCAACTCGCGCAGGTCGCCGAGGCCGTAGCCTGTGATGCGCGCCGTTTCGTCAACGTAAGGGTCGAAGTAGCTCCATGCGAGGTGGCGCAGGTGGCGGAAGATTGGACGCCTGCCGTGAAGGCCGATGTCGCGCGAGCGAGCGACCGCGCCCCACAAGCCGCGCTCCTGATAGACGAAGACAACGTGGTCGAGCAAGTCCTGCGATTCGAGACTGAGGACGAGCGGCGGATAGTTGTGCTGTTCAAGAATCGTTGCCGCCGTCATCGCGGCTTCCAGACAATGTGCCGTTCGTCGTTTGACCACTTCGCGGAACGAGCGCAGCGTGGCCGGGCCGGGTTCGCGGTTATACGGCATCGCGCTCAGCAACCGTTGCGCTTGTCGCGGCGTCCTGTTCGCTTGAATCAAAGCCCATTCCGCTCGTGTGAAATCCTGCTTGCGCGGCTCGCTCATCGCTTAAGCTAATAACAGAAGCGCGCGGAAAAATGCAAAGGAATATTTCTGTAGAATACTGGACATTTCACTCTTTGAGCGGGCAAGAGGGCATCTGCGACTTGATTCTAAGACGCCCGTTGATGTAAGACATTCAGGTACACTAAACAATCCAGCCGGTAAATGAGAGTGCGCCGGACAAGGCCGGGGAAGATTTGAGCGCACATGGGGAGGCGTCGGACAAGCGACGGGCTATCCGATTGATTAAATGAATGGCGAGTAGTCAATTCGATGTTAAGACGGCTCCGCTGACGCGGGCCGAAAAAGAGACGCAGACCGAAGCCGAGCGTTTGACGATGCAGATTGAGCACGCGCTGGCCGCCGTGGCCAATCGCTCGCAAACCGACATTGAGGAACTCGAAGCCTGCGCTCAACGGCTCGAACGTGCCGCGCGCGATTTGGCCGTGACTCTGCGCGAACTGGCGCACGAACGCCGCGCCGCCAGAGACGAGGCGGGATAAACAGCGAAGGATTGAGTCAAGAAAGCTTGCGGCAACAGCAGCAGGCTTTTTAATTTTCTGATTGATGGGAGCAAGCTATGACTTCACCCGGGAAACAGGGCGTCACGCAGGACAAGGGGCGCAAGCGCACGGACTACGGGCTGGACAACTACGGCATCCGCGAGGCCAGCGTCGTCTACTGGAATCTCAACACGCCTGAGCTTTACGAAGAGATTGCGCGGCGCGACGAAGGCATCTTCTCAGACCACGGCGCGCTCATCGTTGACACGGGCGAGCACACGGGCCGCGCCGCCAAGGACAAGGCCATCGTCCGCAATGCCGAGAGCGAAGATAAAGTCTTCTGGGGCGAGGTCAACAAAGAGTTCACGCAGGAGAAGTTCAACGCCCTGCGCGACCGCATGATGGCTCACACGAAAGGGCGCGAGCTTTTCGTGCAGGACACGTTCGCCGGAGCAGACCCGAGCTATCGTCTGCCCGTTCGCATCATCACCGAACTGGCCTGGCACTCGCTCTTTGCGCGCACGATGTTCATCAACGATGACACGGACGCGAATCATCAGCCGGAATTTACCATCATCAATCTGCCCAGTTTCAAAGCCGACCCTGAACGCGACGGCACGCGCGCTCAGACTTTTATCCTGATGGATTTCGGCCAACGGCTGGTGCTCATCGGCGGCACATCTTACGCGGGCGAAACCAAGAAGAGCGTCTTCACGATTCTCAACTATCTGCTGCCGCAACGCGGCGTGATGAGCATGCATTGCTCGGCCAACGTCGGCGACGCGGGCGACGTGGCAATCTTCTTCGGCCTTTCCGGCACGGGCAAGACGACGCTCTCAGCCGACCCCGAACGCCGTCTCATCGGCGACGACGAGCACGGCTGGTCGGACGACGGCGTGTTCAACTTTGAAGGCGGCTGCTATGCCAAAGTCATCAAGCTCTCGCCCGAAGCCGAGCCTGACATCTATCGCACGACGCGCATGTTCGGCACCGTTTTGGAGAACGTCGTCTACGACCCCGCGACGCGCGTCCTCGATTTGGACGACGCCGCGAAGACAGAGAACACGCGCGCCGCTTATCCTTTGACTTCGATTCCGAACATCGTGCCGGAGGGCTACGCTGGCCATCCGCAGAACATCATCATGTTGACGGCTGACGCCTTCGGCGTGCTGCCGCCCGTCTCACGCCTGACGCCTGAGCAGGCGATGTATCACTTCCTCTCCGGCTACACGGCGAAGGTCGCAGGCACAGAGAAGGGCGTCAAAGAACCCGAAGCCACTTTCTCAACCTGCTTCGGCGCTCCCTTCATGTCGCTGCATCCGGGCGTCTACGCAGACCTTTTGGGGAAGAAGATGGAGGAGCACAAGGCCATCTGCTGGCTCGTCAACACGGGCTGGTCGGGCGGCCCCTACGGCGAAGGCCAGCGCATGAAAATCTCTTACACGCGCGCCATGATTCGCGCCATCCTGAACGGCTCGCTCGCCAAAGTCGAGACGCAGCCGGACCCAATCTTCGGCCTCGGCATTCCGCTGTCATGTCCCGAAGTTCCGGCGGAAGTCCTCAAGCCGCGCGACACCTGGAAAGACGCCGCGGCTTACGATTCGAAGGCGCGCGAGTTGGCGCGACGCTTTAACGAGAATTTTAAGAAGTATGCCGACGGAGTTTCGGAGGCCGTGCGCGCCGTCGCGCCCGCGGTGGATTAGCGACGAAGCAGAGCGATGATTGATGAGGGCGATGCTCGCAAAGCGTCGCCCTCATTATTTTTTGTTCGCTTTAATCAATGTAGATGGTGACGGATAAAATCTTGAGTTGCCCGTCCTGTCTCGTCATGGTCAGGCAGAAGGGCAGCAAGTCCGCGTGGATGACCTGAGAGCCTTTCGTGTAGCCGTAAAAGTTTTCCTTAACGGTTGTCAGATTCAAGTTTTCTACGCCCGGTTCATCTTTCGCGTCGGCGTTAGCGGGCGCGACGTTCGAGTTGAGCGACAAACTCGCCAATCGCTGGCGCAGCAATTCAACGGCTCGCTCAAGGGTCGCGGAAACGTCCTTCAGTTGCGCGAGGCTTTTGATTACGCCTCTCTCGTTTTCTTCTGCTGAGGTGTCGTCGCCAGCGTCGCCGTCAGCTTGCGCCGTTGCGCCCGCAGCCTGCGACGAATCAACGCTCGCCGCTGGCTGACTACTGTCGTCTTCTTTTGTTCCATGGACTTCTTCATCTTTCTCAAGTTCTTTGATTAAGGTTGCTATCGTCGGGTCGCTGCGCAGGACAGTCATTATCTCCGGCGTCAGAGCATCATAGATGTCCACATCCACGTTCGCTTCCGCGTCTCCGGCTTGTTCCCGCGCCGCGCGCCTGAGCACATCCCAAACTCGGTTGAGCAGTTGAAAAAAATTCAGCGTGGCGACGTAGTAGCGACGCAACTCTACAGTATCGGCTGTCGTCACAAGGCTTTTGTCAACGAACCACCAGGGCATCGTATCCAGCGGAGCTTGCCGCGCCCGTTCCGCGAGATCGTTGACGAAGAACTCGTCAATGATTTGCCCAAAGTCGTTCGTCTCTTTGAGCCGCCTGTCGAAGCGCGCGAGGAGGTCTAAGGCTTCGCGTCTCTCCTTGCTTGAGAGTTGCGGCTCATCTTCCGTTTGAAAGCGCGCGCGCTCAAACGCGTTTGGCGTGCGGGCTGCTGCGGTCGTCAAAGCCATGGCGCAAACGAGCAGCGATGTAATGATGGAACGCGATTTCATTCGGGTTGCCTCCGCTCAAAAACTTCCTGACGGTCAATGCCGCTTCCGGCCGTCCAAGCTTCGCTCTGTCGCCAGAGCCTTTTACTCTTCAACGGGCAGAGCGCGCACGGACTGCATCCGTTTGACAATCTGCTTCGAGATGTCTTCGGCGGCCACGAGCCCGTTAATCGCCACGACTTTTCCTTTCAGGACAACGACGCTCGATTGACGGTCAACGACGCTGAAGATGTAGTTCAAAGCCGCGCGATGAATCTCCAACAAGAGGTCTGCCTTCTCGTCGTCTTTGACGAAGGCCAGCCGCCATCGTTGAAAGTCGGGCAGCTTGTCCAGTTTGTATTCGAGATATTCGGCGTCAATATATTCGTTGGGCCGAATGTGTATGGTGTGGGCCGCGCGGAGCAGGCGCGCGGGGTCTGTCTCCGGCGTCCGCTCGACGTTGCGCGAGCGCGTGGCGGCGTCCGAATCCGAATAGCCCGCGGCGTTGCGCGCCGTCTGCCCCTGCGCGCTCGCAAGTCCTATTGCCAGCGTCATGATAAAGAGGCTGGCCGTTCGCTTAAAGCTTATCGTTCGCCTGAAGTTCATTAAGTGTCGCATCAATCTTTTCCTTTCAACGCATGCTTCGCGTTCGCTTCATTGGGCAAGGCTCGTGCCGCGCGGCAAATGCTTGTTAAGCAAAGGAAGCCGCCTTGAAAGACTGCGCGGCGGATGCCGCAATGCGTTATCATCTGACAGAAATTTCTGACAGCGAAGGGAAAGGCTCGGCTATAATCGAAAATCGAAATCTTCGCGGAGAGAACGGGCGGGACACGCGAGCGCGGCTCAATCTATGACCAACCAACCGACAGATTCCGGCGACGAACGCGCGGCGACGATGGACGAGACGACGCGCCGAATCGCTGAGCCGCGCGGCGCGCTCGTCGACAGGCGTGAGAGCGCCGCGACGCTCGACACCGTGGCGGAGATGGTGCGGCGGACGTTGCGCTCCGACACGACCAGCGTCGCCAGCATTTCTCTCACAGACCAAACGATTACGTGGAAAGCCATGAGCGGCTTTCGCACGCGCCCCGGCCCGCATGAAGAGTTGACGATTCCCATGCGCGGGCGATTGGCCGAACGCGCCGGGAGCAACGGCATCATGATTCTCAGCGGCATCGGCGCGAGCGATGAGTTTCCGGCCAGCGACTTTCCGCTGCATAGCGCGGAGGGCGTGGTCGACCTAGCTCTCGTTCCGCTCGGAGCGCGCGACGAGAATCCGGGCGCGTTGGCCGTCGGCTATCGCGCGCCGCACACTTTCACGGAAGAGGAGCAGCAACTCTTAACAGCTTTGGCCGAACTCGCGGCCCTTGCGATGGAGAACGCGCGGCTGCTGGAAACGGTCAGCACGGCCAAGAAAGTTTGGGAGCAGACTTTCGACGCGATTCCCGACGGCATCATCGTCCACGACCGGCAGATGCGCGTCGTGCGTTGCAACGCGCACGCGGCGATGATGATGGACTTGCTTCCCGCTCAAGTCGTAGGGCTATCGTGCGCCGACGCCTTTGCGCGTCTCTTCGGCGAACGCGCCGCCGCCTATCACATGGGACAAGGAATTGGCGTCGCTTCATCCTTCGAGCTACAGGCTGAAGACGGGCGCCGCTATCTGGTTTCGGTCGCGCCAATCACGAGCCTCGAACACGGCATCGCCGATCAATCGCTTCCTTCGTCTTCGCAGAACGCAGAGCCGCCGCGCGCTCAAACTTCCGACGCTCAGACTTACTGGAGCGTCATCACCTGGAGCGATGTGACGGAGTTGTCGGAGATGCAGGAGCAGTTGTCGCGTTCGCGCAGGCTGGCGACGGTCGGGCAACTGGCGGCGGGCGTCGCGCATGAGATTAACAATCCGCTGGCGGCCATCAACACTTGCGCCGAGGCCGTCGTGCGCGACCTGCGCGAGACGCCGGAGACGCTGGCTCTGGCCGAGAGCCGCGACTGGAACTATTATCTCGAAGAGATTATCCGGCAGGTCTTCCGCTGCAAAGAGATTACGCGCGGACTGCTCGATTTGTCGCGCCAGCGACGCCCGCGCCGCCTTGCCTCAGACCTCAACAGCCTCGTCGCGGAGGCTGCGCGTTTGACCGAGCAGCGCGTCGAGTCGGAAGCCGTGCGGCTCGTCGTCAAGCTGGACGAGAACGTCGGCGAAGTGGCGACGGATGAAGGGATGGTCAGGCAAGTCCTCGACAATCTGTTGAGCAACGCGCTGGACGCCGTTGGCCAGAGCGGGCAGATTACCGTTTCGACCTTGCGCGCGGGCGAACGCATCGCCATCGAAGTCGCGGACACGGGCCACGGCATCGCGCCCGAACTGCTCGTCCGCATCTTCGACCCGTTCTTCACGACGAAAGACCCCGGCAAAGGCTCCGGCCTCGGCCTCGCCATCTGCTACACGCTGGCCGAAGCCCTCGGCGGCGCGCTGACAGTCGAGTCCAAGCCAGCGACCGGCAGCCGCTTTCGTCTCTGGCTGCCGCGACGCGCGCCGGAATAAGGAGTAGACAAACAAGGGCGCAAGCCGCGACGATAAGAGATGCGCCAGACGAAAGAGACTCGGAGCGACGAAAGACAAACTATTCGTAACTTCTCTATTCGTAACTTCCAAAGACGAGCTATGCTGAGTGACGAAAGACGAGCTACCTGGAGTGACGAAAGACAAACTACGCTGAGCCTATCTTTCATTCATCATTCATCGTCGCGGCTTCATCGTTCATCGCTGCTCGTTTCAAATTTATGACTCGAAAGATTTGCGTGCTGGTAGTTGACGACGACAATCTGCTGCGCAAGTTGGTGACGACACAACTTGGGCGCTCAGGGTTTGACGCGTCCGCGGCTGCGGGCGGCCAGGAGGCTCTGAATCATTTGCAGGCGACGGACTGCGATGTCGTGCTGCTCGACATACAGATGCCGGGCATGTCCGGCCTCGACGCTCTGCGCGAGATTAGAAAGATGGAGGACGCGCCGGAGGTCGTCATGCTCACAGCCGACACGTCGCTGGCGACCGGCATCGAAGCCATGCGCCTCGGAGCCTACGACTATCTGACGAAGCCCGCGCGCCTAGACGAGATGGAAGCCGTCATCCGCAAGGCCGACGAGAAGCGGCGACTGATTCGGCAGAACGCAGGACTGCGCGCCGTCGTCGTGCAGGAGCCTGAGAGCGCGGACGAAGAGAGCGGCCCCAACCTGATTTACAGGAGCGCGGCGATGGCCGCCGTCGTGTCGCAGGCCGAGACAGCCGCGCGCGTTGATTCGACGCTGCTCATCACGGGCGAGAGTGGCACGGGCAAGGACGTGCTCGTGCGCTACATCCACGCGCGCAGCCCGCGCAAGGAGACGCCCATCATCACCATCAACTGCGGCGCGCTGCCCGAAGCTCTCTTCGAGTCGGAGTTCTTCGGCCACGAGCGCGGCGCCTTCACAGGAGCCAACAGTTTGAAGCGCGGCTTGATTGAAGCCGCCGACGGCTCGACGCTCTTTCTCGACGAGGTTGGCGAAACGCCGCTGCCGATGCAGGTCAAGCTCCTGCACTTTCTTGAAGAGGGACGCTTTCGCCGCGTCGGCTCAACGCGCGACCAGAGCGCGGACGTGCGCATCATCGCCGCCACCAATCGTCATCTGCCGCAGGACGTGCAGGACAAAAGATTTCGCGCCGACCTCTTCTATCGCCTCAACGTCGTTTCCCTGCACGTGCCGCCCCTGCGCGAACGACCCGCCGACATCCCCGCGTTGATAGAACATTTTCTCGGCCTCTATCGCCAGCGATTCAAGCGGCCCGCGCTCGATGTTTCGGCGGAAGCGCGACGACAGCTTGAAGGCTACGGCTGGCCGGGCAACGTGCGCGAGTTGCGCAACTGCCTTGAGCGCGCCGCAGCCCTCTCGACCGGCGACATGATTGAAGCCGCGCAGGTCTTGCCGGGCAGAGCCGCAGGCGCTGCGACAACCGGGACGCCGGAAGCAGAGATGGCTTCCGCTCAAGCCTCAAACGCCAACACGGGCGAGACTCCTCCGGCAACGCTCGACCAGCTTGAGCGGCAACACATCCTGCGCGTGCTGGACGAGACGGGCGGCAACCGCGAGCGTGCCGCCGCCATCTTAGGCATCTCCGCGCGCACGCTCTATCGCAAGCTGCGTGAGTATGAAAGAGACGAGGGCGCGACCACGCGCGCGGGCGCGTAAAGCTTATGCGCAAGGCGATAACAAGCGGCGCGTTCTATGTTCGGGTTCGGGGGTGATGAAAGATGAATCTCTTGCTTTCCATTTTGCTCTTCTTCTCGATGGCTGGTTGGGCCGAGCCGCCGCGCAAAGAAAAACGCGCGCAACTCGGTCAGGAGTTCACGCTCAAGGTCGGCGAGCAAGTCGCCATCAGGGAAGCGGGGCTGACGATTTCCTTCAGCACGGTCGCGGAAGATTCGCGCTGCCCGAAGGGCGTCGATTGTATCTGGGCGGGCAACGGGCGCGTCGTCGTCCAGGTCAGCAAAGGGCATCGCAAAGCCGCCGCCGTCGAGTTGAACACGGGCATCGCCCCGAAAGAGCAACGCTTTCAAGATTACGAAATCAAGCTCGTCAGCCTCAACCCGTACCCGCAAAAGGATGTCAACGTCAAGCGCAGCGATTACACGGCGACCTTCATCGTGAGCCATTGACGCTGGCAGCTCCGCATCACCGAAGAGAGCAGTGATGTCAGTTGATTTCACTCCGACCAACGAACTGGAAAGGTTGCTCCTCGCGGCCTTCACAGACCCGACCGTGCGACCGCAGTTCTACCGGACGCTGCTTGAGAGCGAGCTTTTCTTCATCGTCTTCTACGATGAGATTGGCATTGGCATTCAACCTGCCAGAAATGGCGACGGTGAAGAGGTAATTCCGGCTTGCCTCACGCTCGACAGGCTCAAAGAATTTGCGCGCGGGGCAGGTTTCAAAGAGTACAAGCACGAGCACAGCAGCGGGCGGGAACTCCTGACGATTGTGGAGAAGACGAACGTGATTCTTAATCCGTCCACGGCTTGCGCGAAAATTTTAAGCCCGGCTGACATTCGCGGGCTGCTCGACGGCTCAATGATCAAGAACCTGAAAATCATCTCCATTGACAGGCACGAATCCTCGCTCTTGTCTGAGCCAACCGCTTATCCGCAAGAGATGATTGACGACCTGAAGGCGTCATTTGCGTTCAGCAATTTAGTCGAGACAGCTTACCTCGCGCAGATGCATCAGGATAATCGTCAACACCCGCAACTCGTCCTCGGCCTCGAAGTGGAAGAAGGCTATGACCCCGACGAAGCGATGGAGATTGTCATGGAGAGCCTCGGCGATGATGAGTTCATCACGTTTCTGAAGCTCGGCGATGATGACATCTCTGCCTACATGCGCGAGTCGTTGACGCCATTCTACGAACGCTCCGACGGCTAACACATCCGCGCGCCTGACATGGCAATAACCTGACAAAAAGTCAGCCGACTGACAAAAGTGCAGTCCGCTTTTGTCATGGCGGCTTCGCGTCCGAGCCTCTCCCGCCGCTTCGTCTTTCCTCGTCAACCTTCATCATTCCTACAGTTAGAGAGCCTGCCGCCCCGCTCCGCGACCGAGCGGCACAACTCTTGTTATGTCGCTCCGCCGGGTAATTGTTTACGGCAGTCGAAAAAGCCTTTGGATGAAAAGGGAGCAGGGATGGCAAGGGTGATGATTTGCGACGACGATTGGGCCACGGCCAATCAACTTGTGGAGGCGCTGCGAGCGGGCAAGCACGAAGCCACGGTCTGCCAACACACGATGGATGTGCTGCGGGAAGCGACGGGCGGCCAGCTCGACTTAATCGCCTTCGGATTAGACATGCCCGGCTTCGGGGCCAACGCCATCGAAGCGATTCAGGAACTCGCGCCCGAAGTGTTGCTCATCGGCTTGCACAAGCGGCCATCGGAAGTGATGCGGGCCACCGTTCACGCTCATCTGGCCGCCGTCCTGCCGCGCCCCGTTGCCATCGACACTTTTATGTACGCCGTCAATCGCGCCCTCGAAACGCGCGAGCTCAGGGCGGTGTCCTCCGCTAAGTCAACGTTCCGTTCGTAAGAACTTTTCCGAATCCTCCCGGCCCCGGCGGGAATCACTCGTTAGGAGAAAAACATGAAGAAGTTAAGCAGAAGAATCCGCGTGTTGCCGGTCGCCGTGCTGTGTTTGCTCGTCGTCGGCGGCGCGGCGGCTTTCACGCAGAGACAGTACAGCAGAGCGCAGGCCGGACGGCCCGAAGTCAAGGTCGTGCTTGCCGGCGCGGTCGAACGCGATGCGACCCGCTTGCCCGTCGAGAAAATCGCCTCGGTGATGCCCGGCGAGACGCTCGACTGGACAATCACTTCACAGAACGAAGGCACGGCCCCGGCGCGCGAGTACAAGACGGTCGGCCAGATTCCGAAGGGCACGACTTTCATCGCAGGCTCGGCGACCGCCGACGGCACGGCCAACGTCAGCTACAGCATTGACAACGGCAAGTCTTACTCCGCGCAGCCGACCATCGCAGAGAAGCAAACGGACGGCTCGACCAGGCGCGTCGCGGCTCCCGCCTCGATGTACACGCAAGTCCGCTACGAGTGGGCAGACCCGCTGGCCGACGGCGGCAAGCTGAACGCTTCGTACAAAGTGCGCGTCAAGTAGCAATCGTGCTTCCAAGTCCCTGAAGACCCGAACCCCGGAGAAGCCGAACGCGCGCCCTTCCACAACGACTGCTGCCGCCTCTGTTGGCAGTTCCGCACCCATCCAACATTAAAGATTGAGGAATCGAAATGAAGATTAGATATAACTCCCCCAAGAGACCCGGCGCGCTGTGGCGTCTGCTGACGCTCGTGGCGCTCGGTTGCGCTTACGGCGCGGCGGTTCTGGCCCAGCAGACAGCGGGCGGCACACAGATTTCAAACACCGCCACTGCCAGTTATGACGACGGCAGCGGCAATACTTACAACACGACATCCCTGCCGGTCGTCGTCACGGTCGCCAACGTGGCCGGACTGGCGATTACACCTGACGGCGGCGGCGGCTCGGTCGTTGCCGGGAACACGAACGCCAGCGTCGTCTTCACCGTCACCAACACCGGCAACTTCTCAGACACCGTGACGTTCCAAGCCAACGGCGCGAGCCTCATCGTCGGCGGGGCCATCTCGCTCGCCAACGTGACGCAGGCTTTCGTCGATGTTAACGGCGACAACACATTCAACGGCGCGGACGTTAACATACTGACCAACCCGGCTGCCGTCACTTCGGCTGCCGTCGCGGCGAACGGCTCCATCGCGGTCGTCGTCAAGTACGGCGTCCCAAGCAACGCCAGTGGCAGTGTCACCATTCAACTCGGCGACACGCCCGGCGCGGGCAACGGCGACAACGCCGTCGCTAACCTGTCAGCCAACGAAGTCCGCAACACGACGGCTGGCGTCAACGGTCGCTCCGAAGGTCGCGGCAACTACAGCGTCACGGTGCAGACCGACGCAACGTTGCAGACCTACCTGACCGCTCCGGCTGGCCCGATTGCCGCTGGCAGCGACATCACCTACACGTCTATGCACACCTGCAACACGGGCACGCAGACCGCCAACTCGATAACGCTGACCAATGCTCCGGTCGGCTCCAAGACGGGCATCTTCGAGATAGTGCCGATTCCCTTGCAGACTGCTCTGGCCGCCGGTCAGACCTTCCCCGCGGGCACGCTCTACTCGAACGACGCCTTGACGGTCAGCCCCATCACGGCGACATGGACGACCGCTCCGGCGGGCGCGCTCAATCTCGTCAAGCGCATCGCCTTCAATCGCGGCGCGACGCTGGCGGCGAGCGGCTGCACGTCAGACATCTCCTACAAGGTCACGATTGACGTGGCTGCCAACGCCAACATTCCGGTGCTGGCCATCGTTGATTCGTTTGCCCTCAACAGCTTCTCCGCACAGATCACAGACCAATCGGGCGACACGGTGGCGGGCGCCGGTAATGGCCGCGCAGACTTGAGCCCGGCGGGCAGCCTCCCCGACGGCAGCAACCTTTCGCAGCCGGGTAACATAGACGGCGACGGTGTGTTGCTCGTCACGCTTATCGCCAGGTTGGGCGCAGTCCTGAATGGCCCAAGTGGTCAGCCCGGCGCGACCGGCCCGACCAACACGACCAATGACGACTTCACCAACAAGAGCGTCAACACAGGCATCGCAGGCATTCCGCCGGGCAGCAACACCAACGCCAGCGGCGTCGTCACCTTCACCAACACCGTGCAGAACACCGGCAACGCCGATGACATCTTCACGCTGTCGGTTCCGAACTACGCATCTCTTCCGAGCGGCACAGTTCTCGTTATCACGACGCCGAACGGGACAGTCACCGTCAACGCGGGCAACGCGGCGGGCAGCGTGGCGATTAACGTCGCGCGCGGCGCCACGGCCAACTACACTGTGCAGATGACGCTGCCCACCAACCAGCCCGTGCTCGCTGGCTACGACGCGCAGTTGCGCGCCGTCTCCGCCAACACTCCGGCCTCGAACAACCTGACGATTGACCGCATCTGGACAGGCTTTGTCCGGCTCGTCAAAACGACGCCTGCGCAGATTATCAACGGCACAGGCAACGGCGGCCCGACCGACCCGGTTCCCGGCGCAGTCATCGTCTATCAAATCGCCTACACCAACGTCACGGGCGGCAACGGCTCCGGCTCCGGCAACGGATTATTGACGGCCAGCAATATCGTCATCTCCGAAAACGGCGGCGCGGGAACGAACAACTGGGCGACCAACACGACGATGGCGCTCGTGCCTGCTCCGTCCGACACCAACGGCGGAACCATCACGGACGGAACAACCAGCGGCGCAGTCACAGCCGCGACGAACTTCCTCAAGGACACCGTTGCGACACTCGCGCCGGGAGCCACTGGGACGTTCTCCTTCCGTCGGACTATCAAGTAGCGGGAAGCCGCATCCGCGCTGCTTGATTCGCAAAGCGACGCGGGAGGTGGAACACGAACACGTGCTCCGTTCCAGTCACCTCCCGCGCCGCCTTGAAAGCAAGGCTGAACGACGGGCGCGGGCTGATGATGAATCATCTCCCCAACGCTTTCATTCATCGCTGCCGCGTTCATCGTTCAGCCTTCATCCCTCAGCCCCTTTAACTATGCCGCTGGCCTCCCTTCAGAGCAGAATCCGAATGATCGTTGCCATCCTGGCGGCGGTCATTTGCGCTTCTACGGCGATGGGGTTCGGGCGCATGCCGGACGAGCCGACCGAAGCCGGAGCAGCCATCTCGAACCGCGCCGAAGCGACTTATGTTGACGACGAAGGCGCGACTTTTTCGACTGTCTCCCCGACCGTCACCGTCACAGTCCTCGCCGTCTCGACCCTGAACGTCACGCCCGACGAGACAGAGCCTTCCACGAGCGTCGCTCCCAACGAACGCATCACGCGCCTCTTCAACATCTGCAACACGGGCAACACGCCCGACTTCTACACCATCACGCGCGCCGAAGTCTCCGCCCCGTCGCGTCTCATCAGCCTGCACTTCGACGCGGACTTGAGCGGCACGCTGACCGACGCAGACCCGCTCATTCAAATCGGCTCAAGCCTTTCGCCGCGCCTTGGGCCGGGCCGCTGCATCAACGTCATCGCCGTCATAGAGACTGCCGATGCCGCGCCCAATTCGCGCCTGACCATCAATCTCACAGCGCGCTCCAACGTCACAGAGTCCGTCAACGGGCTCGCGCAGAACGACGGCACAATCATCAACGCCGTCGGCAACGGAGCGCGCCTGACAGACCCCGCGAATCCGAATCTGCCGCCGCTCAAGCTGGTGGAAAACAGCGAGCGCGTTACGGCTTCGCCCGGCCAGACGCTCGGCTACACCATCGCCTTTCGCAACAACGGCGACGTTGCTGCGCGTCGCGTCACCATCGTTGACGAACTGCCCGTCGGTCTTGAGTATGTTCCAAACACGCTGCGCCTCGGCCAGCGCGCTTTGACCGACGCGGCTGATGCGGATGAAGGCAGCGTGGCGGGCAATCGCATCGAACTGTTGTTGGAGACGGTCGCGCCCAATGAAGTCGTGCAGATAGCCTTGCGCGCCCGCGTCGGCGGACAGATTGCTCCCGGCGCCGGAGCGATTAACTACGCGACGGTCGCCGGAGAGAACGCGCCCGTCGCCAAAAGCTCTTCGGCCCTCGCCGTCGTTGACCCCTTCGGGACGGTTTACAACGGCCACAGCGGCGGCAGTCAATCAATCGCGGGAGCGCGCCTGACCATCTTTCAAGACCAGCCGAACGGAACGCCGCTCGCGCTCACTGGCGGCATCGGCTTCGCGCCCAACGAAGCCAACGAGAATCCTTACACGACGCTGGCGGGCGGCCACTTCAGCTTCATGCTGACGCCCGAACAGGCTGGCGCGCTCAACGCTCCGGCGCGTTACTACTTGAACGTCGCAGCCCAGGGCTATCGCCAGCGAATGCTTGAGCTAACCGTTCGTCCATCCGGCGACGGCCTCTACACTGCAACCGTGCGCGCTCTCGACGGCCAACCCATCGCGCGCTCCGGCAGCTTCGAAGTGACGAACGACAGCGTGCTGCTTGAAAATCTCGCCAGCCTCGCTCTCAACGTTCCGATGTTTGAGCAACGCGGACTGGAAATCTCCAAGTCAACCGACCGCCAGCGCGTTGAAATCGGCGACGCGATTACCTATCGCATCGAGGTTCATAATCCGTCGGCGGCTGTCGTCAACGACACAATCGTCCGCGACCATCTGCCCGTCTCTTTCCACTACGTTCCCGGCACGGCCCAACTCCAAATCGGAACCGGCCTGAAGCGCGCCATCGAGCCTGAGACGCAGGGCGAAGAGCTTATCTTTCATCTGGGCGAGCTTGGGGCCGGAGCCAATGCGCGGCTGCTCTATCGCGTGCGCGTAGGGGCCAACGCGGGCGAAGGCGAGCGCGAGAACACGGCTATCGCCGTCGGCATCTTTCCCACGGGCGAGCGCGACCAGACCGCGCCCGCACGCGCGACCGTCTTCGTCGGCGGCGGCGTCTTCTCGACAAGACAAACCATCGTGGGCCGCGTCTTCGAGGACGCAAACAACAACGGGCAGTTTGACGACGACGAACGACCGATGCCCGGCGTGCGTCTCTTCCTGAACAACGGCCAATCGGTCATCACAGATTCGGCTGGCCTCTACAACTTCCCTTCGCTCGGCGACGGCGCGCTGGTTATCGCGCTCGACTCCGTGACGCTGCCCGACGGCTATCAATTGACGGACGGCGGCTCGCTCTCCGGCCATAGCTGGACGCGGCTGCTCAGGACGCCGCTCGGCGGCGGCGCGCTGCTCAAGCAGAACTTCGCCCTTGCCAAAAAAGACGGCTCAAGCAGTTCGCGCCCCGCGTCATCAAGCTCCGCCTATCCAGTCTCAAACGCGCTCGCCGCGTCGAACAATTCAAACGCTGCGTCGAACAACTCGACAAGCGAGGGCGACAAGCGTAAGTCTGCGACGAAGGCGCAGCCCGCCAGCGTTGAGACGGCGACGAACAAGCCGGGTGAAACTGCGAAGACAACCGAAGCTCCCTTGACGGGCGAAGCGGCGAAGGCAAGCGAGGCGGCGAAGGCGACGGAGGCTCCGCTCGCGGCTGGCACTTACGAAATCGCTTCGACCGAAACGCTTGAGCCTGTCGCGCCGGGCGAAGTGCGCGTGCTCTCTCCAGCGGCGAACGCGGTCATCATGTCTCCGGCGATGCAGTTGGAAGCGCGCGTCGCGCTTGAGTGGAGCATTCGTCTCGAAGTCAACAATGAACGCATCTCCGATAGAAGCATCGGCACGAGTCGTCTCGACCAGAAGAATCGTCTGGCGACCTACACCTACGTCGGCCTCAACCTGCGCCCCGGCCCGAATCGCGTCAGCGTCACGGCCATCAGCCCGGCTGGCGTCGCCGGTCGCACGCAAGAGTTGATGGTGATGGGACGCGGCCCCGCGCGCCGCATTGAGATTGCGCCGGAGAAGACCGAGATTCAAGCCGATGGCCGCGACGTGAGCCTCGTCCGCGTGCGCGCCTTCGACGAGTGGGGCAACCCTGCGGCTGACGGCTCGGTCGGCATCGAAACTTCGACCGGCAACCTGCAACGTCCCGACAGCCAGAAGCCCGAAGCTGACGCTTCCATCAAACGCGAAGCGAGCGGCATTGAGATGATGCCGAACGAGACGGCCAACCAGCCGAACACACAGGTCATCGTCCCGCTCACGAACGGCGAAGCCGTCGTCAAGCTGACCGCCGCGGGCTCTCCCGGCGAAGCCCGCCTGCGCGCTCAACTCGGCGACGAAGAAGCCAAGGCGAGCGTTCGCATCATCCCCGAATCGAGGCCGACTATCCTCGTCGGTCTGGCCGATGTCAGCATCGGCAAGGGCATTCCCGAAGTCGCGCTGCGCGGCGAGCAGGGCAACGTGCGCAGCCGCTTGAGCTTCTTCTACAACGGCCCCGTCTTCAGTTCGCGCAACATGCTGACGCTCGCCTACGATTCGCAGCGACCGCTCAATCGCACCGCCGGGCGCGACCGTCTCTTCCAACTCGACCCGCTCGACCGCGCCTACCCGCTCTTCGGCGATTCCTCGACGCGCCTCGAATCCGCGCAGTCGAACTCAAAGCTCTACGCGCGTCTTGACCGTGGCCGCTCCTACGCCATGTTCGGAGACTTTGAAGCCGACATGGACGACCTTGACCTCGCCGGATATTCACGCAAGCTGACGGGCGTGAAGCTGCACGTCGAAAACTCGCGGGGCGATTTCGTGACGGTGACGGGCGCGCGGCCCGACACGACTTTCGCGCGCGATGTTTTTCCGGGCGGAACGCTCAGCTTGCTGCGTCTCTCGCACGCGGACGTGCTGCCCGGCTCGGAATCAATCGCGCTCGAAGTGCGCGACCGCCGCAATCCTGAAATCATTCTGTCGCGCGAAACGCTCGTCCGCTCGGTTGACTACAACCTCAACCCCGCGACCGGCGAGCTCTTCTTCCTGCGCTACATCTCGACCTTCGACTACGCGCTCAACCTCGTGCAACTCGTCGCCACTTATGAACACCGCGCCACCGACATGACCTCCGCCGTCTACACTGCGCGCGTAGAGAAGACCTTCGGCAAGCTCGGACTGCGGCTCGGACTCTCGGCCATCTCGCAGCGACAGTCAGACCTCGGCTCGTTCATGCTCGGCGGCCTCGACGGCGAAAAGTCGCTGCCGAACAAAGGCGCGCTGCGCTTCGCATGGGCCAGAAGCCACGGCGAGATAATGGGCGGCGGCAACTTCTTCGAGACGGGCAACGGCGAGCACAACGGCGACGCTTACATGCTCGAACTCGACCAGCCTTTGAACTACAAGCAAGCGGCCCTGCGCGCTCGCTACAGCAGTTCGTCGAGCGGCTTCCTCAATCCGTTCGGCGCGACCGTGACGCCGGGAGCGCGGCGCGGCGAAGTCTCCTTCGAGTTTAAGCCGCGAGCCAGCACATTGCTTCAGTTCGGCTTGATGACCGAGCGCAACCGCACCGATTTGGTTGATAACTCGCGCCTCACCTATTCGGCCTCCTGGGACCAGACGATTAACGAGCGCGTCCGCTTTCATCTGGGCTACGACCATCGCAGTCTTTCGGACGACTTATCGGCGCGCTCGACCGAATCGAATCTCGTCACCGCCGCCGTCGAAGCTCAAGTGACGGACAAGCTCAACGTCACCGTCAAGCGCGAGCAGAATTTGGGCGAGCCTGACCCGACCTATCCGAACCAGACGACGCTCGCCGCCAACTACGCCGTCAATCAACTGACGCGCATCTTCTTCACGCAGCGGCTCGCCTCCGCTCCGATAACGCCGATTGGCGACTACTCGAACACGGGCTTTGCCGCGACCAGCGCACGCCGCGAGACGGCCCTCGGCGTCGAGACGCGCTTCGGCAAGTACACTTCGGCGACGGGTCGTTATCAACTTGAAAACGGGGTGACGGGGACAGACAGCTTCGCCGTCATCGGTCTGCAAAATCGCATTCCCGTCAGCGACACGCTCGCGCTTGAAGTGGGCTTTGAGCGCGGCTTTCATCTGGCGGGCGACGGCGAGAGCTTCAACAGCCTGACGGGCGGTTTCGCTTGGACGCCCGTCGAAGATTTTCGCGCCACCGCGCGTTATGAATTTCGTGACCGCAACGGTCTGGGCCAACTGCTCGCCTTCGGGGCGGCGGGCCGCATCAGTCCGGGCTTAACGACGATGGCGCGCTTTCAGTATGCGCGCGGCAACTTCGGCGGGCGCAGCGGTTCTTCCACGGACGGCATGGCGGCGATTGCCCTGCGCCCGCTCTCGACAGACCGCGTGGGCTTGCTGTTTAGCTACAACCACCGCTCCATCTTTCAGGACGACAACGACAACGACAACGCGACGCTGCCCCTGCGCGACCGCATTGACTCGCTTTCGGCGGACGGCTATTTTCAGGCGACGAGCGCGCTTGAGCTTTACGGTCGCTTCGCCCTGCGCTTGAACGCCAACGGCCAACCCGACTTGCCTTACGTCTCGACCCTGACCTACCTGACGCAGGGGCGCGTTCAGTATCGCTTGACGAGCCGCTTCGATTGGGCGGGCGAAGCGCGGCTGCTCGTGCAGCCGTCTTCCGGCACGCAGCGCGCCGTCTACGGCACGGAGCTTGGTTTCTGGGTGATGCCCGATTTGCGCGTCGGCGGCGGCTACAACTTCACACGCTCCGGCGAGCCTGCGGGCGCGCGTTCCGGCTTGCCCGCGCGGCGCGGCTTCTACTTCACAATCTCCTCGAAGCTCTCAAACCTCTTCGACCTGTTCGGCACGTCTAGACAAGGACTGGCAAACGACAACAAGGTCGCGCCACAGAGCGGCGAAAACAGATGACACGCCAGCGACACGCGCCACAGACTTTGCACGCGCCGGAGCGAGCGAGACGGGCCGCCCGCCCGCTGCTTCGTCGCGCCTGCGTGTGGCTCATGTGGCTGCTGCTGCTCGTCTGCGCCGGCCCGAACGCGCTCGCCGTCGGCGAAGACAATCTGCTTTACGGCGTCAGCTTCGCCCCCAACCCCAGAGTCTTTGTCATTGACCAGACAACCGGCCTTGCCACTTCCGCGGGCGCGCTCTCGTTCGGCTCGGCGGCGGTCGCGCGTCACCCGACGACCGGGATTATTTACTACACAGAGTATGAACTCGACGGAAGCTCTGCGGGGCGCGTGGCGACCTTTAACCCGACGACCGCGACGAACACGATTATCAACGCCGCGGGCTTCTCCGCGCAGATGGTGCGCCTCGCCTTCAACTCCGCAGGCACGCTCTACTCGATGGACGCCGCCAACAGGCTCTTCACCGTCAACACGGCGAACGGCACGTTCACTTTGCTCGGCACAGTCACCGGCTTGCCCTCTGCATCTGGCGGCGGCGACATGGCGTTCCCGCCGACCAGCACGACGACGCCATACCTGTTGACCAACGGCAATCTCTACACCGTCAACATCGTCGCGCGCACCTCCACTCTCGTCGGCGCGACAGGCATCGCCAACCCGACCGGCTTGTGCTTTGCCGAAGACGGCAAACTCTACGCCTCCAACCTCGCCGCTGATTCGACGATTTATACAATCAATCCCGCGACCGCCGTGAGCACGGCTATCGGCAACGCAGGGATAGACATTGACGACCTGACCGCGACGCCGAAGTTTGCCAACCTGTCCATCGCCAAGGTCGCCACCGGAACGTTCGCCGTCAATCGCAACGCCGTCTACACGCTGACCGTCACCAACAACGGCCCGCAGTCGGCGAGCGGCCCCATTCTCGTCTCAGACACTTTGCCGAACGGCCTCGCCTTCGCTTCCTACACGGCTCCGGCTGGCTGGACTTGCAGCGCGGCGAGCGCGGTCGTGACGTGCAGCAATCCGGGGCCGATGGCCAACGCCGCCACCGCCGCCATTGCCTTGACGGTCGCCGTCACGGCCCCCGCCGCGCCCAACGTCACCAACACGGCCAACGTCTCCGGCAACACCTTCGACCAGACGCCCGCCAACGATTCCAGCACGGTGACGACGCCCGTTCTCTACGTCACCATCATCAAGACCGTCAACCCGCCGCCGCCCGGCCCTTACGCTCCCGGCACGGATTTGACCTACACGATTACCTTCAAGAACGAGGGCAACGTGGACGCCAGAAACTTCGTGGTCTTCGACGACATCCCGCCGCAGGTCTACTTCAAAGTCGGCTCGCAGACGAGCCCGGCGATGCCGCTCGGAGCCATCACCGGCGTGACTTTGAGTTATGTTGGCGGGACGCCAACGAGCGGCGGCGGCGGCGCTCCCGCGGGCTACGACGCGCGCATCACGCGCATCACCTGGACATTCAGCGGAGGCAACCTGAAGCCCGGCGTCACGGGCAGCGCGACGTTCATCGCGCGAATCAGATAAGAGCAACGGCAAACAAGTGGACAGCAAACGACGAAAGCGTGGCGGCTCAAGATGAGTCGCCACGCTTTCATCGTTTGTCGCCCAGGGCTTAGCTCTTGACGAAAACGTGGACGAGCGGAGAGGGCTTTAACACACTTTCAAGTTAAGATGGTTGACTTATCGAACGTGAAAGGATTGTGGTCGAAGTCATCCGCCGATGTCCAATAGCAGCGATTCAAAGCGATTGAGCGAACTGACCGTTGGCGACGCTAAGCGCATTCTGGTTTACGGCATCGCTATCGCGCTGGCAGTCACGCTCTTTGTGATGCTGGTTGGCAAGGTCATCGTGGCGTTGCTGCTCGGCGTCGTCGCGGGCGTCTACCTGCTGCCGGTGCAGGTCTGGTTGGAGACGCACTTGCGGCGTCGCGCGGGCAGCGCGTTGATTACCATCGCGTTGATAGTCGTTCCGCTGGTCACGCTGACGGGCTACGCCTGGCACGAACTGTCGAGCTATTCAAACGTCGTGCAGCAGAAGCACGAAGCGATTATAGACTCCATCAGCAAGTCGCTCTCGGACATTCTCCCGGCCACGCGCGCGAGCATGAAGGCCGGGCTGCAAGCGGCCTTTGAGGAAGCCGTCACGCGCTCAGCCGAAGTCATTCAAGACCTGCGACAGAAGAGCGCGCTCCTGCTGGCTTCGCTCTCGCTCTTCTTCTTCACGGTCTACTACGTGCTGACTCAAAGAGCGCGCATCAGCACTTATCTCAAGGTGCGCGTTCCCGGCGAGTATCATCCGCTCTATGAAAAGTTGGCGGAGAACATCGGCGGAGCCTTGCGCGGAGCCTTGCGCGCGGTCTTCATAGACCAATCGCTGAAGGCTTTGGTGATTCTGATTCTCAATCTTATTTTCGGCGTCCCGCTGGCGGTCGTGCTCGGCATCACAACGTTCCTCATCGGCTTCTTTCCGCTCGTCGGCGAGTGGGCCGTCTACATTCCGATAGCGATTTATCTATACGTCTTTCGCCACCAGCCCGTCAGCGCGGCCATCTATTTAAGCGTCGGCATTATCATCACGCTCAACTCTTCGCTGCTGCTGCGCCCGAAGCTGGCGAGTCAGGGCGCGCAACGCTTCAGTTTCTACTGGATGCTGCTCGCGCTGGTGGCGGGCGTCTACGTCTTCGGCATTCCGGGCATCGTGCTCGGCCCGGCCATCCTCGGCTTCGTCAAGGCCGTGGCCGACACATTGTTCGGCGACATTCACTACGAGACATCGCTGCTCAAGTCGGAGATTGAAGTCGAGAAGCAGAAGACGCTTGAGGAAGCGATAGCCCCGCCGTTGAAAGCCAACTGAAAATGAGTTGCGACTGAAGACGAGTTATTGAAAACGAGTGCTACCGAAGGCGAGTTGTTGAAAGCGAGTTGCTAGGGAGCGCAAATCTTGCACGGATGATAACCCGCATTCTGCGCGGCCACCTTCGAGCGAAAGCCGACCGAGTTGTTCTGTGAGATTTGCTGCGCCCACTCGCAGTCGCGCAGGTGATAGATGCCGAGCGTGCGATGTCCCGTGAACGGAAGTCCCTGACGCGGCGCCGTTGGCGGCGGCGGCGAAGCAGCGGGCAAGGCCGGCACGGGCTGAGCTGGCTGAGCGGAACCGGGCGGCGCGTTCCAGAGCCAGAAGGGCAACGGGTTGGATGCGCTCGATGAAGGCGGCAGCGCGGCAGTATGGCTCGGAGATAGATTGAGGCCCGTCCTAGCATTGCGCGAATCCTGTATCGCGCGGGCCAGCCCGTAGCTCAGGATGATGGCGACCAACAGCATCGCCGTCAGGATTAAGGCCGCGCCCTCCGGCACGCCGAACAAAGACCAGAAGCCCAGGGGGAACCAGCGCAGGAAGAAGACCATCCACCAGTAGGGAACCAACTGCTTCAACAATCTCTTGGAATAGAAAAGGGCGTTGGTTCCGATGTCGTGCGGGTCAGCTGGAGTGTAGACGGCGGGCGGCATCGGTTGTCCGGCTTGCGCCGTTCCGCTAAAGACGCTTTGCACAGAGCTTGAACCCGGCGATGTCGTCGGTTGACGCTTGGGGCGTCGCCATTGCCAGTTCATTGGCTGCGGAACGGAGGCGCTGAGGGCCGCGGCTTCCGCCGGGGTGGCTTCTCTGGTGCGACTGGCGACTTCGATGTCGGGCGGCGCGTTCATCCATGCGGGCAGCTTGCTCTTCCCTTTCCGGCTGACAAGCTCTGTGATGAGGGGCGCGCTCGAAGGGTCGCTGCTCCGCGCCGCCGTCTCTAAAACTTCCGCCAGCTTTTTGTGCTCAGGGCCAATCTCTTTAATCTTCCTGAAGAGAGCGGAATCGTCGGGCCCCGTAAAATCCGCTTTCGTGAAGATGAGATTTTCGTCGTGATGTTGCGTCCAGAGTTCGGGTCGCTCGGCCAGCGCGATGAGCGATAGATAGACGACGAGCGCGGAGAAGTTGTCAAGGTTGGCATCGAAGAAGAGAGCGTCTCTAGACGGGTGCTGGTAATGCTGGTGGCCCATCTCGCAAGCCTGCCAGCCGCTCATCGCAGGCACGAACATGCCGTCCAAATCCACAAGCCGCAAAGCCCCGCGCTCGACGATGATGTTGCCGTGCTGCAAGTCGCCATGCGAGACGCCCGCGGCCCGCAGCGACTCAATCAGCCGCAGCCACTCGTCGGCCAGATGCAGCAGCACTTCTTTGCGCTTCACCGCTTCATCCAGATACACGTCGAGCGTCGGGCCTTCAATCCACTCCATGGCGAGAATCGGAAAGCGGCGACCGTTGACGAGGATGCCCTGCGGCTCGTAACCGAAGCCCGCGAGGGCCGGGATGCGTTCGCGGCGCAGGTGTTCGTCAATCAGTTGGTAACGCCGCTCGCGGTCGCCCAGATGGCCGCGAAAGCAGCGCACGGCAAAGGCTCCGCCGCCCGCCGGCTTCAACTTGTAGACGTAAGCGAATTGGCCTGAGGTGACGAGAGGCATGCCCAAGCGGTCAACCGCGGGCAAGGTGTCGCGCAGGCGCGGATTGATAAAGCAGAGGGCGGGGCATTGAATCGCTTCGGCAAATTGCCGCGCCGAAGGCCAGTTGGTAGGAGCGAGGCTTGGCATCAATTACCTGCTGAAAATCTTTCCGCGTAATCCTTCATCAAGCGACGGCGATTCTTAAGATAGCCACATCATCGTCAACCATCCGGCGCGCTCTCCGCTCCGCCTCGAACAATTGCGTCAACTCCTCATTCTGAGCAGCCGCCAGCAAAAAATCAAATCGCTCGCGCAAACTGTCTCCCTGAGCGACGAGCCGCAGATACCAGGCGGACGCCGCATCCGTCAGCAGCAGAAAAATATCGCCCCGCTCGACGGAGCCTTCAGCGACGATTGCGCGGGAGAGAGCCGCCTGCATCAACGCGCTTGACGGAACGAGAACGGGCGTCGCCGTGAAGCTCTGATAATCGGAGAGCGGCAGGGCTTTGAGAATCGCGCCCGCGCGCAGTTGGATGAGACATGAATCGCCGAGAGCAAGGGAGCGCCAGCGAACCGCGCCCCGCGCGCCTGAGTCGAACTGCAAGCCGACGAAGGCCGCGAACGAGCCTCTGCGCGCCTTCTCCTCCGCATACCATGAAAGCTCGCGCCCTTGCCAACTCGCTTGCAGCCACGCGCCCTGCGCCGCGACCCACCCGCGAAACGTCTCGACCGAAAGCGACGGCGGCTCGTCCGACACCCAACGCTCGGCCAGTCGCCGCGCCCATGTTTGCGAGTCGAAAGCTTCGGTCGCTCCGTCCGCGACGGCGAACCGCAGAGCGTTCAAGTTAACGCCGATGGCGTCTTCACACTCCGACACGTCCGTCCCGCTCTTCGGCAGGAGAAACTGCTGCACGTCCAAGTTCATAACGACCGTGAGATGAAGAAGTCGCTGGCGCGAAGTCGTCGCGTCAAGGTGTCGCCGCGTCGCTCGTTCATCGTTCCTGTTCTTCCATCCAGATGTGCGGGGTCATGCCGGTCAGGCTCGTGCCGATTTCGTAGAACTGGACGACGGATGAAGGGTCTGCGTTGAAGACGAAGCCGCGCGAGCCTTCGACGGCGTTGACGCCGAGTTGTTTGGCGGCGGCCAGAAAGTTGACGGGCAGCAGGCTTGAGACTTGAAAGAGCGTGCGCGCGAATCCGTCCGGCAGTTTCGAGTTGCCGGTCGGATAGTCAATCTTCGATGAGCGCCGCGAAGAGACGTGGCAGTTGAAGATGAGAACTTGCCCGTCGTCGGTGCCGAGCGACATCATCTCCTGACCGAGCGCGGTCGGGTCGCCGTCGCCCGATTCGCCGTCGGTCAGATGCAGGACGGTCGGCGGAAAGCCTTGCGGGTGCGCGGCCAGCCATTGGTCTATGACGACTCTGGCCTGCGTGAACGCCTGACACATCGGCGTGCCTCCGTCGGCCAAAGGATAGAGCCAGACCGGAAAGCGCACGGGCATCTCGATGATGCCGCCCATGCCGTCCGGCACGCTCTTGAGCCTCGTCTCGACACGCAAAGGATATTCGGCTATCTCTGAGATGGGCGCGAGCGAGCGGTTGGCGAGCGCGCCGCCGAGGGCCGGGCCGACCGTGCGGCCATAGCCGATGACGGAGACATAATAATAGTTGCGCACCTCTTCGGTCTTGGTGCAGCGAATGACCAAATCATGCAGCGTGTGATTCACTACGTCGGCCACGAAGTCTGCCTTGCGCACGACTTCATCGCCGCCGAACGGGTCGGCCATAGAGCCTGATTGGTCGAGCAACAGTATGAGACAGGTTGGATTGGCGCGCGTGATTTGAGCTGAGTACAAAAGCCTTTGGCCTCCGGTTCGAGAACGGTGACTCTTCAGTCCCGTGGATGAGAATAAGGTGAAGCGTTGCAGGATGGCAACAGCCGTGCGACATGCGCCCCAGGTAGTTTGCGTCAAACCCGCGCGCCGCGCGTCGCTTACCGAATATTCCCGAATAATCATTGACTACGGGGCGGCGGCTGTCATATTGTCCAAAGACTTCGAAATCGGAACCGGCAGGCTTCAGGGACGCGCGACACGTCCGCTTGCTTTCGGTCTTCGGCTGTCGCTCTCTTGTTGGCTCTCAGGATTCTGCTGGAAAGGCGGCTCAGGATGGGGACTAAACCGATGGTCTTTCCGCTCGATGGCAGCGGCAGGTTGTACGCTCTCTACGACGAGAGCGACGAGCAGATTTGTACGGGTTCGCGGGAGACTTGCTATCGCCTGCTGGCTTTGATGTTGAGAGCGAAGAAGCCTTCGCTTGAGATGGCCGCGCACGCCGCCACCGCGAGCGCAACGGACGGGCGTGAGCAGGCTTTTCAAGTGGCTGCTGCGAGCGGGTCGCTGCTGAAGTAATAAACACCAACAGACAACCGAGCATCGCCCCCGCGCCCGCCCATGTCTAACCCGGCGGCCAATTCATCGCGCGCCCGCCGAGCACATGCACATGCAGGTGAAAGACCGATTGGCCGACGCCTTCGCCCGTGTTGATGAGCGTGCGATAGCCGCTCTCCGAGAGGCCGCCGTCGTTGGCGACGCGGGCCGCGACGCGCAGCAGATGTCCGAGCGTGGCTTCGTCCCTCTGGCCCGCATCGTCGAGCGAGTCCATGTGCTCGCGCGGGATGACCAGCACGTGCACGGGCGCCTGCGGGTTGGTGTCACGAAAGGCAAGGCACCGTTCGTCCTGGTGCACGATGTCTGCGGGAACCTCGCCCGCGACAATCCGGCAAAAGAGGCAATCTTGTTCAGCCATATGGATTCAACGACAATTTTAAGTTGCGACGAGCGACGAGTGATGAATTACGGACGAGCGCGTAAACAATAGCTGTTTTCTCGTCGCTTGTCACTTGCCATTTGTCATCGCCTCCAAAGGGCCTGTGACGGAATCCTTCAGCCGCTCAATCTCCGCCCCGATGCCGCGCAGCTTCGCCTCAATCTTTTCATAGCCTCTGTCGATGTGATAGACGCGCTCGATAATCGTCTCGCCCTGCGCGGCGAGGCCCGCCAGCACGAGCGAAGCCGAAGCCCGCAGGTCTGAAGCCTGCACGCGCGCTCCCGTCAATTCGCCCGGCCCTTCAATCGTCGCCGTGTGGCCTTCAATCTGCACGCGCGCTCCCATGCGCTGTATCTCCGAAGCATGCATGAAGCGATTTTCGAAGATGGTTTCCGTGATGACGGAGCGGCCGGCGGCCTGCGTCATCAAGGCCATCACCTGAGCCTGCATGTCCGTCGGGAAACCGGGATGCGGCGCGGTCGTCACATCGCAAGCCTTCAAGCCGCCGCTCGCACGGCTCACGCGCAGCGTGCTCTGATTCACTTCCTCAATCTCCACGCCCGCCTCCCGCAGCTTTGAAATCACCGCGGACAGATGTTCCGGGTGACAGTCTCTGACTTCCAACTCGCCCCGCGTTATCGCGGCGGCGACGATGAAGGTGCCTGTCTCGATGCGGTCCGGAATAATCGTGTGCTCCGCGCCGCCGAGAGCTTCGACGCCTTCAATCTCAATCAAGGGCGTTCCGGCTCCGCGCACGCGCGCTCCCATCTTGTTTAAGAGTTCGGCGAGGTCTTCGATTTCGGGTTCGCAGGCGGCGTTGCGCAAAGTCGTCCGGCCTTCGGCAAGGGTCGCCGCCATCATCAAATTTTCCGTGCCGGTGACGGTCACTTTCTCAAAGTTGACATCGCCGCCGCGCAGTCGTCCCGGTTGCGGAGCGCGGGCCACGACATCGCCGGATTCGAGTCCGACCTGCGCGCCCAGATGTTGAAAGCCCGCGAGGTGCAGGTCAATCGGGCGCGTGCCGATGGCGCAGCCGCCCGGCAGAGAGACGCGCGCCTTCCCGAACCGCGCGAGCAGCGGCCCCAAAGCCAGGACCGAAGCCCGCATCGTCTTCACCAGTTCGTAAGGCGCTTCCAATAGCTCTATGTGGCGAGCCGTAATCTTGTGCGTCCGTAGCTCCGGCGTCAACACGGTCGCGCCGACATCTTCCAGCAGGCGACGCTGCGTGATGATGTCGCGCACGTAGGGAATATTGTGCAGCGTGACCGTCTCAGCCGTCAGCAGCGCGGCGGCCATGCAGGGCAATGCCGAATTTTTCGCGCCGCTCACGCTCACGCGGCCACGCAGGGGCCGCCCGCCAACTATCCGAAACTTATCCATAGGCGACAGATTAAAGTAAAAACGTCAAAGGTAAAAGGCGATAAGGAGGAACGAAGCTCTCTGTCCAAAGTCAAAAAAGTTTCTGCGACATCGGACGCTGAGCTTTCAACTGACGACGGCTCTCTCTTCCTACTTTCAACGACTCACCCTTCCTACTTTTTCCTTGCGACGACAGCGCGCGGGATGCCCTGCAAGTCCGTGCGTATGTCGAGCAGTTGCCACGCCGTCGCCGCAGCAGCGAACGACGCTCGGATGGCTTCGTGCTGGTCGTAGCCAATCTCCAACAGCAGATGCCCGCCGGAGTTTAGAAACGGCGGCGCGTCTTCGATGATGCGCTCGATGACGCGAAGGCCGTCGCCGCCGGGAGTCAAAGCCGCGCGCGGCTCGTGCTCGTGCACCTCTCTTTGCAAACCGTCGAGAGCGCTCTCCGCGATGTACGGCGGATTAGAAACAATCATCGAGAAACGCGCGCTCGACGCATCGAGCGCGCTGAAGCAATCCGAAGCGACAAGCGACAAGCGTTCGCTGACATGATGACGCGCGGCATTGCGCGCGGCCACGCGGAGCGCGGGCGGCGAGATGTCCAAAGCCACGCCGCGCATTCGCCGTCGTTCATGCAAGAGCGTGACAATGATGCAGCCTGAGCCTGTCCCTACATCACAGACAAGCGGCGGCGCGTCTGTCTCCGTTGTCTCCGCCAACAACTCAAGCGCCGTCTCGACGAGCAACTCTGTTTCGGGGCGCGGAATCAACACGGCGGGCGTCACTTCAAAATCGAGGCCGAAAAATTCCTGCCGGCCAGTGATGTACTGCAACGGCTCGCCCGCCTCGCGTCGCTTGACCGCTTCACGAAATCGGCTCAACTCATCGGGGCCGAGCAATTGCTCTGCGTGCGTGATGAGAAACGTTCTATCGCGCGCGACCGTATCAGCCAGCAGCGAGCCTGCCTCGCGGCGCGCTTCCGCGACACCCGCGCGGCGCAAAGCCTGCGCCGCTTCCACCAAAGCCTCCGCGATTGAGAGCGCGCTCATATAAAGCGCAACTTACAGACTGGCGACCCAAAGCACAAGAGCCGGAGCAAAGCAAAAGCGACCAGCGTTTCCGCTTTAAGTAATCCGTCTTGCCGCTCCGCTCAAGTCGCCCGTCTTGCTTTTGCCTTTTTCCTTTTGCCCTTTCCCTTCTATAATACGCGGCAACCGTTAAGGCACGACAGATGGGTGGAAGTTTCAGGGCGCGCGGTCGCAAGGGGCCGTGCGCGGTCTGGATTTATTTATTCAAGGAGGAATCGTCTAGATGCAAGCGGAGTTGAACATCGAAGGGATGCACTGCGATTCGTGCGCGGTGGACATCAAGGAAACGCTGGAGGAGACGGCGGGCGTCTTCAAGGCCGACGTGGCGTTTCAGCGGAAGACAGCTATCGTCGAATTTGACGATGGCGTCGTGCAGCAAAGCACGCTGCTCAAAAAAATTCAAGACCTCGGCTATACGGCCACCGTCGCAGGTCAATCACAAAGCGGGGTCGGGGCGTGAGCGAACAACAGGAGGGAACCAACATGACGGATGCAGGACAACAAGGCGCAGTTGATGATCGCGGCACAAGCCAAACGGAAGGGCGCGCGTTGCTGAAAAGGCTGCGCGACACAGGATTCGATTCGAGCGACGAGAAGCTGGCGGTCGCGTTAGGCCGTCCCGTCGAAGAGGTCGAAGCGTGGACGGGCGGAGCCGAGCCGGTTGATGATGATGTCGTCATCAAAGCGCGCGGCATCGCCAAAGAACGCGGGCTGACGATTGAATAAAAGTCAACGGCAGCCAGCAACGAGTTATCAGCTTCCGGCTTTTAACTCGTTGCTGGCTGCCGGTTGCCGATGACTGTCATGCGCGAAAAGATAGAGCAGGCCACCGAAGCTCTCATCGAATCTTACGGCGTCGCGGGCGTTAAGATTCATCATCTCGATTTTCAACCGCTGCCGTCGCACGCGGAGATTATTCGCGTGCTGGTGACGATGCACGAACTGCTCTTTCCCGGCTACATAGGGACGCAGGAGTTGACGGGCGCGCAGTTGCGCCTGCACGTCGAATCGCGCATGGCCTGGCTCTACGAATCTTTGACGGAGCAATTCAAGCGCGCGATTTGCCACAGCACGCGCGCCGAATCCGCCTGCGACGTGACCGACATAGAAGCCAGCGAAGTGGCCGCCGCTTATCTCTCCGCGCTGCCGCGCCTGCGCGAACAACTGGCGACGGATGTGGCCGCCGCGTATGAAGGCGACCCGGCGGCGACCTCGTTCGACGAGATTATTTTTAGTTATCCGAGCATCTACGCCGTGATGGTCTATCGTCTCGCGCACGAGCTTTACAAAATGCGCGTGCCGCTCATCCCGCGCATCATGACCGAGCACGCGCATCATCGCACGGGCATAGACATTCATCCCGGCACACACATCGGCTCACGCTTTTTCATAGACCACGGCACGGGCGTCGTCATCGGCGGCACCGCCGTCATCGGCCACAACGTCAAGCTCTATCAAGGCGTGACGCTCGGCGCCTTCTCCTTCGACAAGGACGCGGCGGGCCAACTCGTGCGCGACACCAAGCGGCACCCGACGATTGAAGACGATGTTGTCATCTATGCCGGAGCGACTATCCTTGGCGGCGAGACTGTCATCGGTCGCGGCAGCGTCATCGGCGGCAACGTCTGGCTGACACATTCCGTCCCGCCCGGCACGCGCGTCCTACAGGAATCGCCCAACCTGCGCATCATCCCGCCCGACACCGCCGCGGCTTCGTAACAAGCTGTCGGCTTAACGACAACTCAAGGCCGACCGCGAGAGAGCGTCCGGGTCTAACGGCTGGCTATCGCTATGAACGCGAAGAGGGCGAAGACGATGACGCCGACGATGACGCTGTAGATGACGATGCCCGTCGTGTTCGACTGGCCTGTCTTGCCGTTGTAAGCCAACTTGCATTGCTGGCACTTGACGTGGCTCAGCATCTTCGGCCCCAGCAGCCCGCCCCACCAAGTAAACTTGACCGGCTCCGGCGAAGGCATCCGGCAGCGCGGGCATGCCACGTAAGGACTCGCGGCCATCTGGTTTTGCTGGTACGGGTTCGGTTGATAATAAGGGTTCTGCTGGTAAGGGTTCGGCGGATACTGATTCGGCGGATACTGCCCCGGCGGATATTGATTCGGCGGATACTGGTTCGGCGGATAAGAACCGGGCGCGTATTGTTGCGGCGGTGGCGGCTGGTTCTGCGGATACTGGTTGGGCGACGGCTGATTTTGCGGGTACGGGTTCTGTGGAGACTGGTTCGGCGGATTCTGATCCGGTGGATAACCACTCATGGCCTGATTCCTTTCGTTGCTGAGACATTCAAGGGGAGACCGCAGCAAGCGTGTCTCTGCTTTTCGGTGGCGCGCGGGAATATATCACTCTTCCAGCCTCTTGCGACATCAACTTTTTACGCTCGCTAAAATAGATTTCAACAGTAATTCGGAAGCGCGCCTAAATTAGAACTTTAATTCAAGCACAAGGAAGCGAATTTTCGTTTCTCCCGTTTAAGTGAATTGAACCCCCTGCCACGCGGTCGGGGGTTCAATTATTAAAGGGGAGAAGTTAAACAAAGTTGGCACGTGAAGGAGACGCCTCTCATGAGCGCCCTGTCAAAAGCCGTTCTGCTCTTCGCTCTAAACTGGCTCGATGCGCAGTTGACCATCATCTGGGTGCGCGCGCAGTTGGCGACCGAAGGCAACGGGCTGATGGCTTGGCTGATGGACATGGGCGACGGGACGTTTCTGACGGCGAAACTGCTCATTGGGGCCTTTGCCGCTTACGTGCTCTATCGCTGCTCGCACCTGAAGCTGGCGCGGCGCGGAATGACCCTGGCTCTCTCCATCTACTTCGGCATCATGTTTGTGCATGCGGCGACGGGCATGTCGGCTCTCGGCTGGCACGCGCCCGAAACCGTCCTCGCCTACCTGAGCAGCCTGCCCAACAGCCTGCTCGCGGTCTTTTCCTAATCGCCGATTCTCCGTTTCCAACTCAAAATTCCAGCCGCGCTCAGGCGACGGCTAACACCGCAACGCGACCAACGCTTTTGCGCCGTGACTTGCGTGTTGCCCGCAGGCCGCGCCGATTTTTTTACGTCAGGCGAACATTTTTTGCAGAGAAACCATTGACTCCGGCGGCGAGCAGAGGTAAAGTTGCTCGGCATTAAAGCAGCAATACAGTTCGAATAGCAATTTTCAAGATTTCAAGTCAAAAGGTAGTTGTCTCGCAAAGGAGATTCATCATGTCCCCGAAACGTCAAAGAGCCGCTTCAGCCATCGCCCTGTTGCTGGTCTTCTCGCTCTCGCAAGTCTTCGTCCAAGCGACTCTCGCAGGCAAAAATCTGGCGGTGAAAAATGCGGCGGCAACTAATCCGGCCCGCACCGGCAAGCTTACGACACGCGGCAATAATCCAATTTCGCTAAACGGCATCAGCACCAACTCCGGCACCACCGTTCTTCCGGGCGCGCAACTGTTGACACCGGCGAATGTCGGCGCGAGCGTCGTCATCGGGCGCATCGGACTGCTCCGCATGGCCCCGGAATCGAGCCTGACGCTCAACTTCAACGACAAGAGCGTTGATATCATTCTCAACTCCGGCTACGCGACCTTGACGACCGCTGCCGGCGTTAAGGGGACGATTGCGACTCCCGACGGCAAGACGGCGAGCAACGACACTTCCAAGCTCTCGACCATCGAAGCACAGACCGGCAACGATGACGATGACAAGAAAAAAGCCGGTGGCTATCTGCTCGGCAGCGGCGAGGAAGGCGAAGGACTTTTGGGCGGCATCAGCAATAGCTCGGCCAGAGCTTTCGGCCTGATTGTTTTGGGCGGCGCAATCGGCGCTACAATCTTCATCGTGACCAACGGGCGCGGCGACAATCCGAGCACTGCCACTCCTTAAAGCAACCCTTTCAGCGGCGGCTGCTTTCCGGCAACTTTGCCGTGACAAAGCTCGTAAAAACATGTGCCCTTCTGAACTTGTTCAGGGCACATGTTTTTTCGTGTTCGGTGAGGCTGAAAGGCGAGCGACGACGGCGCGAGCCACGGCGCGCAACCGCGACCCCGTTCGCTCGCATCTTAATAGGACACAACGCTCGCTTTGAGGCGAGTTTGATAATTTCAGCAAAATGAGAAGGAAGCCATGTATAAACTTTCCGCCCGTCAAATCCTTGTGATAGCGCTGATGTCGGCGCTCTTTGCCGCCGGGACGGTCGCCTGCATAGATCGCTTCGGCAGTCGTCTTCAGCCCAGTAGCTCCGCCTTTACGGAGGCGCCCGCGCCGGGCATCACAGACCCCTCGCTGGCCTCCGACGAACAGAACAACATAGAAGTTTACAAAGCCATCTCGCCCGGTGTCGTCGCCATCAAGTCAACCTCCTACCGGCAGGATTTCTTCGGTCAGGTGGAAGAGGGCGAAGGCTCCGGCTCCGGCTCCGTGATTGACGATCAGGGCAACATCCTGACCAACTATCACGTCGTCGAAGGAGCGCAGAAACTGTCTGTCAGTTTCGGCCCCGACAAGACATACCCGGCGAAGGTCATCGGCGGCGACCCGGACACAGACCTCGCGGTCATCAAGGTGGAAGCGCCGCGCGAGCAATTGACGGTTGTGCCGCTCGGCGATTCGGACAAGGTGACGGTCGGGCAGAAAGTGCTGGCCATCGGCAATCCGTTCGGGCTTGACCGAACGCTGACGACCGGCGTCATCAGCGGTCTACAGCGCCCGATTCGCGCCCGCAACGGTCGCCCCATCGAAGGCGCTTTGCAGACCGACGCCTCTATCAATCCCGGCAACTCAGGCGGCCCGCTGCTTGATTCGCACGGGCGCATGATTGGCATCAACTCGCAGATTCTTTCGCCCGGCGGTGGCGGCTCGGTCGGCGTCGGCTTCGCCATTCCGGTCAGCATCGCCAAGCGCGTCGTCCCGGCCCTGATTAAGGACGGCGTGGTTCGTCGCCCGAAACTCGGCATCTCGACGCGCCCCGTCAAGGGACTCGGCGATCAGGTGCAGTTGCCCGTCAGCGACGGCGTTATCATCATCGAGGTCGTCCCCGGCGGCTCTGCGGCGGCGGCTGGATTGCGCGGAGTGCAGCAGACGGTTGACGGCGACTTCACGCTCGGCGACATCATCACGGCCATCGACGGCGAGAAAATCAGCACGACAGACGACCTCTATCGCACGCTCGACAAGCATCAAGTCGGAGACGTGATTAAGGTCGAGGTGGCGCGCGACAAAGGACGCACGACGGTTCCCGTGCGCCTGCTCGATTCGACCACCACGCAGCGTCCGGCAACGCGCCGGTAAAGCACAAAAGCCGTCGGGCCGTGGATGAGAGATTAGCGATAACTAATCTCTCATCCACGGCCTCCGATTTTTAATCTCTTTCTCTTGAGCGAAACGGACCACTTCATCAACGCCGGCTATGGTTGGGTCTGCAAGCATTGCAGCGCGCAATCAGTTCGTTCTGAGGACGACAACGCTTGCGCGCGTTTCCTGCGCGAGGGCGAAGCGGAAGAGAAAGAGCCTCAGCTTTCAACCCTTGCTCTCGCGCGCTGGCGCGACGCGACACGCCAGACTCTAGTCTGCCCGCGCTGTAGTCTCGAAGAAGCAATCAACAAAGCTTGAGGCCGGGAACCTTCCTTCAATCGCAGCGTCTTCAACCAGCCTGTCGCTTCAATCAACCTGTCGCTTTCAGCCAGCGCGTCAACGTCTCTTAATCGGCTTGTCGCAGCAATAGCTCTGCGGCCATCTTGCCTGACAAAAGGACGAGCGGGATGCCGCCGCCGGGATGTGTGGCGCCGCCCGCGAAGTAGAGAGCTTCGATGTCGCGCGCTTTGTTTGGCGGGCGCAGGAAAGCGTTACGCCGCTTGTTGGAAGAGATGCCGTAGATGGCGCCGCGATGAGCATGATAGACGCGCTCGAAATCCTCCGGCGTGATGATGTGTTCGTAGTCGATGGCCGCGCTCAGGCCGTCGAGGCCGCTCTCTTCCAAACGGCGCACAATCAAATCACGATAGCCGCGCGCTTCCGTAGTCCAGTTTGTCCGGTCACTGGTCGCGGGCGCGTTGACGAGGACGAAGAGATTTTCGTGTCCGGCGGGCGCGAGGCCGTCGTCCGTGCGCGATGGGGCGCAGACGTAGATGGTCGGGTCAGGGGCGGGGCGTCGTTCGTCAAAGATGGCGCGAAACTCCGCGGGGTAATCGGACGAGAAGAAGATGTTGTGATGAGCCAACTGCGTGTAGCGGCGCGCGACGCCGAGCAGCAAGACGAAGCCGCTGCACGACGGCTCAAGCTTTTCAATCCGGCGATTGGTGTAGACGCGCCGCGCCTCCTTGTTGATGAGACGGCTGTAAGTGTCAACGGCGTCGGCGTTGGATAAGACGGCATCGCACGTCAGGCTCTCGCCTCCCTTCAGACGCACGCCGCGCGCGCGGCCTCGCTCGATTAGAATCTCTTCGACTTCCGCTTCAAGACGAATCGTCGCGCCCGACTCTTCGGCCAGACGAACGAGAGCTTTGGGCAGTTGGTACATGCCGCCGCGCACGTGCCACGCGCCGAGGCCGAACTCGACATACGGGATGAGGGCGAAGGTCGCAGGCGCGCGGTAGGGCGAGGAGCCGTTGTAGGTGGCGAAGCGATTGAAGAGTTGGCGCAGGCGCGGCGAATGGAAGTAGCGGCGAACGTGCGAGTCGAGCGTGCGTAGAGAAGAGATGGCCGCGAGGTCGCGGGCGTAGCGCGGGCGCAGGAGTTTGGGGAGGTCGTTCAAGCTGTAGGCGAGAAACGTTCGCTCCGCGACTTCATACTTGCGGCGCGCGTCAATCAAGAATCGTCGAAAGCCCGCAACGTCTTGCGGCGTGGTGAGGCGTTCAATTTCGCGCGCGGTCTTGTCCGTGTCGGTCGAGGCGTCGAGCATAGCGCCGTCGGGCCAGCGATAGCGGCAGATGGGTTCGAGCGGGACGAGTTCGAGATAATCATCCATGGAGCGGTTCGCGCTGTTGAAAAGCTCTGCGAGGAGATGCGGCATCGTGAGCAAGGAGGCTCCGGTGTCGAACGTGTAACCGGCGGCGCGATGTATGTTGACCTTGCCGCCGGGCGTCTGGTTCTTTTCCAGGACCGTCACGCGCGCTCCGCTCGTCGCCAGACGGATGGCAGCGGCCAGTCCGCCTAATCCAGCGCCGATGATGATGACGGATTTGCTCTTCAAGGAGTTAAGCGTAGAGAGTCGAACGGTGGATGTGGAACGTCGGCATTAGGAATCGAGCATCGGGCATTAGGAGTCGAAAGTCTGGCATCGGGAGTTCAAAGTCTAACATCAAGAGCCCGAAGTCCGTTGTTGAACGGCGACTCTTGAGCTGGACTATTGCAGTAGCTTGCGTAGTTGGCTGATGCGGCTTTCGGGCGCTCCGTAGCGTTGGCGGTAATCCTGAAAGCTGCGGTTGATGGCTTCGAGGGCTTCGGCGCGATTGTAAACGTCCGCGATTTCGACGCGGCGCGGCGCTTCCTGTGGCAGTTGCTTGTAGGTCAGGAAGTAATGCTTGAGGCGTTCAACGAGCCCGTGCGGGCAATCATGTATGTCTGTGATGTGGCCGTAGGCGATGTCGTCAACGAGGACGGCGATGATTTTGTCGTCGGCTTCGGCGCCGTCAATCATGCGCAGGCCGCCGATGGGTCGCGCGTTGACGAAGAAGTTTCCGTGGACGATTGTTTTTTCAGTTAAGACGCAGATGTCCATCGGGTCGCCGTCGCCTTTGATGCCTTGGAGGCCGGTGCGGGCGGCGCAGAGCCCGGCCACGGCGTCGCCGCAGAAGGTTTGCGGGATGAAGCCGTAGGGCGTGGGGCAGAGGCTTGAGAAGCGTTGCGGGCGGTCAATGCGCAGGTGTCCCGAAGGCTTGTCCAGTTCATACTTGACGACATCTGTGGGGACAATCTCTATGTACGCATTGAGGGTCGCGGGCGCGTCCGCTCCGGGCGTGACGCCGTGCCAAGGGTGCGCTTGAAAGAGGAGCGAGAAGAGGTCGTCAAGCTCTGTGTTGGTGTTGGTCATGGTCGTCTCCGCTGGCTGCGCGCAACGTCTCGCGCGCGGCTTTCTTTGGTGTTAGAATTTCCACGGCTGAAGCGAACTTGTTTCGCTGGATTATGAAGCGCGCATGGGGCGCGTGTCTAATCCCTAGCGTCGAGCGTTTAAGTTAAAGCATCGAGCGTTTAAGCTAAAGCATCGAGCATTGAATCTTATGTCCGCGACGACGGCGCCCGCAATCAACGAGGAAGCACGCGCGAGCATTATCTCGCTGCGCTGGATTATCAGCGGGCGGGATGATTTGGTGTGGTTCATAGGCTCCGTCTTGAGCAGCTACGCTCTGTTGCTGTTGTACGTGACGGGGCTTGTGCCGCTCTTGCCGATGGTGGCGGCGTGGGCCGTCTTGATTGACGCGCCGCACGTCTTCGGCACATTCTCGCGCACCTACTTCGACCGCGCCGAACGCACCGCGCGCAAGCGTCTGCTGTGGGGTTCGCTCGTCTTCTTTCTGGTGGGGCCGTTGATGGTCTGGGCGGGAGCGGGGCTGCTCTTCTTTTTCCTCGCGGCCCTGTGGGCCTACTACCATCTGGTCAAGCAGCACTACGGCTTCATGGTGCTCTACAAGAAGAAGAACAACGACCTGGCCGTCATTGATAACGGGCTTGACCGCGCGTTGTTGTTGCTGGCCTTCACGTACCCGTTCGTGGCTTTCGTGGCCGATGATGCGGAAGCGATGGCGCGGGTGCCTGCGTCATTGCATGCGTTCTTCGGCATGACGGCGAAAGTGTTGCTCGTCGCCACTTTGCTGGCGGCGCTCGTGTGGATTGGGCGGCAGGCGCAGCGGGCAATGAGCGGGCAGCCCTTGAACGTCCCGAAGTACCTGTTGCTGGCGGCGGCGATTCCGATGCACTGGATTGCGCTGCTGACGCCGATGCCGCACAAGACGATTGCCCTTGTCGCCATCTTAACCATCTATCACAACCTGCAATATCATCGTCTCATCTGGTTTCACAATAAGAAGTATGCGCAGGGCGACGACCGGCGCGAGCGTTACGGCGGCGCGGAATTAATCAGCCGTCGCCTGCTCTACTACGTGGGCTTCGGCCTGCTCTTCGGCCTCCTGTATCAGGGGCCGCGCCAGTTCACGCTCTACTACTTACAGTCGAACAACCAGCGCGAAACCTTCTGGATACAGATGGCCGCGGCCTTCCTCTGGGGCTACGCCTTCATACATTACTACCTCGACTCGAAAATCTGGCGCGTCCGCCGCGACCCCTCCGTCGGCAAAGCACTCAAGATGGACTAAAACCATCCAAATCCGCGCAAATAACTGAAGAAACAGCGATTTACACGGCAAACGCCGCGATTTCCGCGTCTGGAATCGCGATTCCATGCCTTGGAATCGCGATTCCACCCTTTGGGAGCGTAATCCCAAGGCTTGGGATTGCAATTCCATGCCCTGGGACCGCGATTCCATGCCTTGGGAACACGATTCCATGCTTCGGGATTGCGATTCCACGCCTTGGAATCGCAAGTGCAAGCCTTGCAGTTGCGATTGCATGCCTTGCACTTGCGATTCCATGCCTCGGAGTTGCGATTCCATGTCTTGTACTTGCAACTCCGAAGCTTAGACTTGTAACTCCGTGCCTTGGAGTTGCAACTCCGTGGCTTGGACTTGCAACTCCGAGGCTCGGAGTTGCGACTCCGAAGCATGGAATCGTAACTCCGAAGGGTGGAATCGCAACTCCGAGGCATGGAATCGGCGTTTTGAGGCGCAACGCGGTCGTCTCAGGGCTTGGGCGAGGCGCGCAAATAACAAGAGCCGCGCTGATTAACAGCGCGGCTCTTGCTCCCCTTGTTCCTGCCCCTTGCTCGTGAAGCTGTTGCTTGTGACTCAGCCTTTGCGATTAGCTGTTGCGGCGATTCTGCTCTTCGCGCTTGTTGGTGTCGGCGACCGATTTGAGAGCCTGAAAGGTCGGCGGCCAAAGACCGACGAAGATTCCCGCCTGCTTATTGCCGGATAAAAAGAGAGCGATTGAGGCTCCGATAGAGCCGAGCGTCAGAATGTGAAAAAGGCTGATGCCGGTGGCTTGCTTGGTTGATTCGTCAACGGTGCGAATCATAGACTCGGCGGCGTCCTTCTGTTCAGTCGTCGCCGCGCCGCTTTCCTGTCTCGTTGCTGTTGCAGTTCCTTGTGCCATTGTTTCTCCCCTGTCTTCCTTTTGATAGTTTGCGTCCGCCCGCGCTTTAACGCACGCGGCCCTTCAAGATTGCGATTCCGAACAGCAGGGCGAGCGATGCTCCGGCGATGATGAACCCGCCGAGCGGCCTTCGTTGTCGCTTTTTATCTTCCTTCATCCTTTGTTCACTCCACGCGCGACCCTTCGCGCCTCTTCGCCCTTATGATGGCGAGTATCATAGCAAGCGGCGAGCGCACGCGTATCACAAAGACGTTTCATCTCTGCTTAGTTTTCCAACAACTTTTTGACGGCTTTCTCAGACCTGACACGATGCTTCACATTACTGTGACCATGATTGCTTTTTAGAGACGACGGCCCTCGTCGCGTGCTCGTTTCGTGAAGAACTCCGGCGACTGATTAAGCAGACCTTCGCCTTTAGACCGGAGGCTTTCATCCTTCTTCGCCCGCCGTGCTAAAATACGAGGCGCGTCGAAGATGCAGGAACGACAATCGCGGCGCGACGGCGTTTCGGATGTTTGCCGAAAGTTATTGAAGAGGAAACATGGAAGTCTTACTGGCAGAGGAATACGGATTTTGCTTCGGCGTCGAGCGCGCCGTTGACATGGTTGAAGACGCGCTCGCGGAAGGCGCGCAGATTCGCTCGCTCGGAGCCTTGATTCACAACGCGCAGGAGATGGAACGACTCGAAGCGGCGGGCATCACGACCATTGATTCTCCAATGGAAGCCGCGGGCGACGCGACGGCTGTCATTCGCGCGCACGGCGTCACGCCCGGAGTCCAGCGCGAATTGGAAGAGCGCGCGGCCCACGTCATTGACGCCACCTGTCCCTTCGTCACGCGCGTCCAACACCTGGCCGAACGCGCCGCGCAGCAAGGGCGCGATGTCGTCGTCGCGGGCAATCCAGACCACCCGGAAATGATTGGCGTCGTCGGTTACGCTCCCAACAATACTTACGTCGTGCGCGACGCCGCCGAAGTCGCCAATCTTCCGAACCTGCGCCAGCCGCTCGTCGTCTCGCAGACGACACTCAAGCTGCAAACCTTCCTCGATGTCGCCGAAGCCGTGCGAGCCAAGGCCGACGCGGAGCCGCAAGTCGTCAACACCATCTGCTCCGCGACGCGCGACCGTCAGGACGCGGCCCGCGCGCTGGCCGGACACGTTGAAGCCTTCTACGTCATCGGCGGTCGCCACTCTTCCAACAGCGTCAAGCTGCTCGCCGTCTGCAAAGAGCAATGCGAGAAAAGCTACTTGATAGAAACTGCGCTGGAAATAAACGCGCGCGACCTCGAAGGCGTCGAGCGCGTCGGCGTCACCGCCGGAGCCTCAACTCCCGACTGGCTCATCGAACAAGTGGTCGAAAGATTGCGCGCCATCGGCCAAGCGAGCCAGCCCGCGCTGGCTTGAGCATCGAGCGCATCACTGAACATAAAGAAACCGGCGAGACTGTTCGCCGGTTTCTTTGTTTACGATGATGATGACAGCTGCGCTCAGTTAGCGCTTCAGACATCGTTGTTGGTTAGGTCTGCCTGGTCTAAAAGGTAAACGATGCGGCGCGCTTCATCCGAGCCGTAATCCATGGCCTGACGCTCAAGAGCGTCGCGCGCGATGTCTGAATCAACTGGGTCAGGCAGCAACGAGACGAGCACCGAAGTCGGCGATTGCGCGAGAGCTTCCTGCGCCAGAGCGCGCACGACCGGAAACGCGCAACGCGCCAACTCGCAGATTTCAGCCGGAGCGAAACGCGCGCTGAGCGCGTCGGCCAAAGCGTCAACCCGCGCGAAGTCGTGCGAGCGATGAGCGCGCATCACGAGTTGCGCGAAGATTTCCGCCGACTGTGTTTGATTTTGCAGCATCACGGCGCAAGTCTCCGCCATGCGCCGCAACCCGCGCGTCTGCTCCGCGTTCAAAGCAGCCGCGTCCGCCTCAGCTGCGCGCTCATCGAGCGCCGTCAGCAATCGGCTCAACTCCCAATCGGCGCGCGGGTCATAAGAAACGCCGCCGCCCGCGCTCGTCGAGTTGGCTCCGCTCGTGCCGTGCGTTTGCAAAGCGCGTTCGACGAGGCTCCGCGTCGTCGCGCGCAAACCCTCCCAAACGCTCGCCACACTCGCTCCTAATTCTTCGACCATCATGCTAAATCCAATCTCCCGCGCCCGGCGCCCGCTGAGGCCCGGGCTTTCCCACAGATGTTGTACTATACCCCGAAGAAACGACGAAAGGCGAACAGCGAACGGATGCGCGCGGCAAAGATGAAAGCCTGACTATCAATCTTGAATAGTCTCTCTTTCATCTCTCATCCTTTCGCGTCAAATGCGATGAAGAAGGAAGAGATAGATTACGAAGCGTTGATTGCGGCGGTCGAGACGGAGTTGCCGCAGGTCGAGAGCTTTCTGGACTTGCGCACCGGAGAAACGCTGACGCTTGTTGAATCAAAGGAGCGCGAGCGGATGGAGACGGGCGAACTCGACGAGATTGCCGCCGACAACCGGCGACTGGCCGCGCGCGTGCGCGCGGAGCCGGAACGCTACGCGCGCGTGCCTTCAATCGCGCCGGAAGCTGGCTTTCGCTGGATGCAGGAGTTTGCCTCAAGCATTGCCGACGAAGCCCTGCGCGCGGAGCTACAGCGGACACTGAATGACTGCCGCGACGATTGCTTTCAAGCCTTTCGTTCGCGCCTACAGGACGCGCCCGAAGAGGAGCGCGAACGCTGGTTCGCCTTCCGCAACGAAAAGCTCGAAGAGTTCATTGACGCATGGCTCGAAGGCAGAGCGACGAACGATTGAGCCGCGTCGTCATGCAGTGAGCCGTGTCGTCATGCAGTCGCTGGCGCGTTGACTCGAACGATTGTATGAATCAACTTTCCGCTCAGAAGAACTTGCGCTTGAACTCTTCGTGGCGACGGCGGGCCTGTTCAATCAGGGCGGCGTATTCCGGCTCACCGCGCAAGTTTTCCAGCAGCGCGTCGTTGACGAAGTACGGATAACAGAAGAAGCCGCCCTCGATGCTGCGGCGCAGCATGCGCAGGGCCGCGGGTTTATCGCCGAGCGCGGCGTAAGACTGCGCGACTTTATAAATGCCTTCGGCGTCGCTGACGCCCTGTTCCTCAACCCTGCGTTCCGTCTCGCGCAAGAGCGCGAGTCCCTTCGCTTGCTGCCCGCCGAGACTGTAGCTCAGAGCCTTGCCAAGCTGCGCTTGAAAGAGCGACGGGTCAAGCTCGTAGGCGCGCTCGAAATCGGCTGCGGCGCGCTCGCGGTTTTTCAAGTAGTAGTTGCCGAGGCCGCGATAGAAGATGATGAAGGCGGAGTCTTCGCGCGGCGGAAGGCTGCGCAGAAACTTTTCATACTGGCCGATGTAAAGATAGCTGTTGAAGGCCGAGCTATTGAGCTTGACGCCGGGCTCTATGCGGCGCGCGAGTTCGCCTTCGGCGATTGAGGCGTCGAGCATCCCCGCGAAGCGATAGGCGTAGCCGAGTTCCCAATGAGCGAGGGCCGTGTTCGGGTTGGTTTCGAGAGCCTGCCTCAAGAGCGGCACGGCCTGCTCGACGCCGTTCGTGTCCGTGAAGGTGTTGGCCATGAAGATGCGGGCCTCAATCTGTTCGGGATTGAGGGCGAGGGCTTTCTCGTAAGCCTCGCGCGCCTTGCGATAAAATTCGCGCCCGCCGAATTGGAAAGAGGCGCTCGCCGCGTACGTCGTGCCGAGATGCGCCCACGCCAGAGCATAGCTCGAATCAATCTCGACAGACTTTTCCAGCATCTCGCGCGCCAGTTGAAACTGGCTGGTCGCGTAGAGGTCAACGCCGCGCAGGTAATATTCGTAAGCGAGCGGGCTGCGCGGAACGTCCAGCTTGAGCCGCTCGTTTTCGGCGGGCGAGAGCCGCAACTGCAAGCCTTCGATAATCTGCTTGGCCACCCTGTCCTGCACCGAGAGCAAATTCTCGTACTTCAAATCCATCTCGCCGCGCCAGAGAATTTCGTTGCGCCCCACGTCAACAAGCTGCGCCGTAATCCGCAGGTCGTCGCCCTCCTTGACGAAGCCGCCCGTCAAGAGCGTGTTGACGTTCAACTCCTCGGCCACCGTCTTCGGGTCAATGACTTGATTGCGATACTTGTCAATGTAGGAAGAGGGGCGAACGGTCAGCGTCCTGATGTAACCGAGCTTGGTGATGATGGCGTCGGCCAGCGAGAAGCAGAGGAAATCTGTTCCCGCGTCCTGCTTGAGATTGCGGAAGGGCAAGATAGCCAGCGTCCGCGCTTCGCTCAATGACGGCTGCGACTCGCGCGCCTTCCGCAAATAGTATGGATAGCCGATGGCCGTCGCCAGCAAGAGGACGGCGGCGAAGATGAGAGCCAGCCGTTTCCGGTTGGGGCGCGAACGCTCTGCGGGCGACGCGGGCGAAGTTGGCGCGGCGGCGGCGGCTGTAAGGAGAGATGGCGGCGCGGCGGCGAGCGACGGCGCGGCTGTGAGTAACGCCGTGCTTGAAGGCTCAGGCAGTTGCGCCTGCGGTGTCTCCGCTTCGGCGAGCGCGGGCGCAGCAGCAGGCTCGGCGAGCGCAGGCACGACTGATTCGGCGAGCGCGGGAAGAGACGGCTCGATGCGCGCGTTGATGACCTTTGCGTTGAGCAGCCGTTCGTCTTCGTCGGGCGCGCTTGCGTCGTCGTCCTCTTCAATCAGGATGCTGTGTGTCGTTTGTTCATGGACGATGAGTTCAACGGCTTCGTCGAAGGTTTCGCGCGTCTCCGCGATGAAGCGATAGCCGCGCTTCGGGACAGTCTCGATAAACTTCGCGCCGCCCGATTCCCTGCCGAGCGTCTTTCTGAGCAGAGAGATGTTCTGCGCCAGATTGTTCTCTTCGACAAAGCTCTCCGGCCAGACCTTCTCCATCAACTCCTGCTTGCCGAGCACGTGGCCGCTGTTCTCGACCAGCAGCAGCAGCGTGTCGAAAGCCTTCGGCGTCAGCGGAATTGCGCCCTCGCGGCCAAGCAAAGTCCGCTCTGTCACGTCCAGACGAAAGGGGCCGAATTCGTAGAAATGCTTGCGACGCTTGCTCATACCCGCTTTCAGAACTTTTTCAGATAAATTTCAGGGAAGTATCAGAGCTTTCTAAAGACACGACCGCGCCTTCTTGTTATTTTGCGCACCTGCGGGGCAAGCAGTGGTTGGCAGGTTCGAGCCTGAAGGGGCCGAATGACGCTTCTGATTGTAACGCAAGACGGACAGGAAAACACCATTCGGAGAGGGTCGCGGGCCGCAAGACTTAAGCAACAACAAAGCTGTCGTCGCTGACTCCTGCATTTATCCTCTCTTAACTTTTAATTTCTGCTAAAGGAGACATCCCATGAACAAGCTCAAAATCACGATTCAAGGTTTAACCATCTGCCTCTTACTGGTGGCCGCCAGTTCCTTCGCGCAGGCTCAAGCGACGCGCACCTGGGTTTCGGGCGTCGGCGACGACCTCAACCCCTGCTCGCGCACCGCTCCCTGCAAGACCTTCGCCGGAGCCATCGCCAAGACCGCCGTCTGCGGCGAAATCTCCGTGCTTGACCCCGGCGGCTTCGGAGCCGTCACCATCACCAAGTCCATCACCATTAACGGCGAAGGCACGATTGCGGGCATTACTGCTTCGCTGACCAACGGCATCATCGTCAACGCCGGAGCCGCCGACAATATTTACCTCAAGAACATAGACATCAACGGCGTCTGCAACGGCATCAACGGCATACGCTTTATCGCTGGCAACGCTCTCATCGTCGAGAAGGTCAGGATTTACAACTTCACCAACTTCGGCATTGACATCAACAAAACGTCCGGCGGCTTTGTCTCGGTCAACACTTCCAACGTCAGCAATTGCGTGCAGGGCGGCATCGTCTCGACCACGACGGCGGGCACGGTTCGCACAGATGTCTACAACTCGAAGGTCTTCGGCTGCACCAACGGCTACAAGGCCGGAACCAACTCGCAGATGACCGTCAAGGACAGCGTGGCTTCGGGCTGCGGCACGGCTGGTTTCTTGGCCGACACGGCGACCGGCGTGATGAACATGGACGCTTGCGTGGCGACGCACAACGGCAACGGCGTGCGCGCGAGCAACGCGGGAACGGTGCGGCTCGGAGCCTCAACGGTGTCGAACAACATCACGAAGGGCTTGGACAAGGCAATCGGCGTGGGCGTTATAGAGTCGTACTCGGACAACTACGTTCGCGGCAATCCGGCCACGGATGCGCCGACAGCGGTTGCCAAGACTTAAACATCGCTCGCGGCGACTTCTTCGCTCAGAGGTCTGTTGCTTTCCCAAAAGCAGCAGACCTCTGAGCCGAACATGCGGCTGCTTACTTTCAATGCTCAGGAGCGGCGAACGGCAGTTTGATTGCCTGCGAAAGAGAACCGCGCGCTTTGAGAGAACCGGCGATGAAGCGTAGAACAGAGATTACCGTCAAGACAGACAGGCTTATCGTCGTCAGGCGCGAGCAGCGAGCCGGCACGGCGGCGTGGTGTGAAAGCTGCGCCAAACCGGCCACGATGTTGAGCGTTGACGACGCGGCGGCTGTGGCTCGTTCCAGTTCGCGCGCCATCTACCGCCGCGTCGAAGCGGACACGCTGCACTTTACGGAAACGCCCGAAGGCCGCCTACTGATTTGCCTCAACTCACTGGAAGCCGGTTAAGCAATACTGACAAGAGACGCGGAGACGCGGAGACGCGGCGAAGAAAGAGACGACGACAGAGGCGCACGTTCTTTCTTTGTCACCGTGTCTCCGTGTCGCCGCGTCGCCGCGTCTCTTCTCCGTGTCAGCGGTTGTCAGTTGAAGAGCGAAGGCTCTGCTTTGAGCGCGTCTTTCTTCGAGGCGCGCTTCCTTGTTGTCTTCGCGGTCGTGGAGCCGGGATGATGGGCGAGGTGTTCGGCGTTGAGTCCGAGTTCACGCAGGGTTGCGGCAAACTTCGGGGCGCCGTGCATGGTGATGATTCGCTGCGCGCCGGATTCTTTGGCCAGCCGCACGAGTTCATCAAAGTCCGCGTGGTCTGAGAGCGGCAGAATCAAGTCAACGTTCCTGTACATGTAGGGCGCGCTTTTGTTCATGGCCCATCCGGTCAGCATAATCAGGTAACGGCGTTCGATGTTGGTAATCATCGGTTGCTTGCGGCAGCCGGGCGGGGCAATCAGGACGCGCCCGCGCAGGTGTTCGCGGTCATACTTTTCATACGGGCCGGAAAACTCGACGCCGAGTTCCCTGTAAATTTCGGAGACGTTCCAGACGGAGCCGTGGAGCGTGACGCGATAGTCGCGCCGGAGCAGCAGTTCGAGAGCTTCCTGTCCTTTGCCTAGAGCGTAGGCGAGCACGACCGGCACGCGGTCGTCGGAGAGGGCGCGGTCAACCGCCGCGTAGAGACGGTCGAAGGTGGCGACATCGGGCGGGAAGCGATAGATGGGATCGCCGAAGGTTGACTCCATGACCAGCGTGTCGCAAGGCACTATGACCGCCGACTCAGCCGTCACGTTGGGCCTCAATTTAATGTCGCCTGTGTAGACGAGCCGCTCGCCTTCGGCTTCGATGAGGACTTGCGCGGAGCCGAGACAGTGGCCCGCCGGAAAGAAGGTGAGCGCAAAGTTTCCATAGTCGCGCCGCTCGCCGTAAGTCAAAGTTTCCATCTCGGCGAGCCCGCGACGATGACGAAAGATGCGCGCCGTTTCGGGCGTGGCGATAATCGCTCGATGCTCCGCGATGTGGTCGGAGTGGCCGTGCGAGATAACGCAGCGCTCACGCGGGCCGTCGGCGTCCAGCCACAAATCCAAGTCGGGCAAATACAATCCTTCCTGATATTCGACTCTTAACAACGGCTCAACCTCTGCGCGTGTGTCGTGCGACACGACTCTTGCGCTCAAAGCCTTGCGGTCAAGGCTCCACATCAACTATTTTCGGGAGTAGTTATGCAGCTATTATAAGTCATCTGAAGGATGCGCGCCACGCGGAGTAGCTAATGATGCCGGACGAAGCAGGATTGACGAAGACGAACGAGCACGAAGCCGCGCCGCAACAAGCCGTGAAGCGTCGCAGCGCTGTTCGCAAGCTGTGGCGGGCGGAGACGGCTTACGTCACGGGCATTTTAATCTTCGGAGCGCTCGCTCTCCTCGCGCGCTTTCGCGCTTACTTCGATTGGGACTTGCGCATCGAGCGCGCTGTGCAATCCTTGCGCGTCCCAGGACTCTTCGACTTGATGCGCGCCGTCTCCATCTTCGGCAATCGCTGGATTCCGTGGGCGTTGACCGTCATCACAGTCGCTCTCTTCCTGCTCTTTCAAAAGCGCAGCGAGGCCGCGGGACTCCTGATGAGCGCGGGCGGAGGCGCGCTCGTCAACAGCCTGCTCAAGATGCTCATCGGACGCCCGCGACCGACCGCCGAACTCGTCATGGTCTATCGCTCGCTCGGCACCGACAGCTTTCCTTCGGGCCACGTCACCTTTTACGTCTGCTACTTCGGCTTTCTCTTCTTCGCGGCCTTCGCGCTGCTGCCGCGCGGCTCGAATGCGCGTCGCCTTGCGCTCTTTCTCCTAGCCCTGCCCGTCGCGCTCGTCGGCCCCTCTCGCGTTTACCTTGGCGCGCACTGGCCCTCGGACACGCTCGGCGCGTATCTCTTCAGCGGCCTCTGGCTCGGCCTCTCGCTGCATCTCTATCGCCACTGGAAACAGCGCGCCACCTTCCACCCGGAGCAGAAACCACAAACGCCGGAGCAATAAAGCGCCCGCGCCACCCTCCAACGGCCCGTCAACACCCGTTTCCAGCCGCGCGCAACTCGCCGCGCAGCCGCGAACGAAAGCCCGCGCGCGTGAACGAAGCGTCATTTACCATGAACGAAGCGTCGTCGGTAGTAAACGAAGCGTCGTTTGCCGTGAACGAACCGTCGTTTGCTGTGAACGAACCGTCGTCGGAGGTAAACGAAGCATCATCAGTCATGAACGAAGCATCATCAGTCGTGAACGATGCGCCGTCGGCAGCAAACGAAGCGTCGTCAGTCGTGTACGAAGCGTCGTCGGTCGTGAACGAGGCGTTGTTTGGCGCAGACGACGCATCATTTGTCGTGAACGAAGCGTCGTCTGGGCGGACGAAGCGTCATCGGAGCGGACGAAGCGTCATCTGGGCGGACGAAGCGTCGTCGGAGGCGGACGAGGCTTCGTTCGGCGCAGGCGAAGCGACAGGCAGCCGCGCAGGGCGTAAAAGTGGGTGAACGAGGGCGGGGCGGGAGGCTTCAACGGAGCGCCGCTGTTAGTTTGGGCGCGGAGATGCGGGCGGACAGAGGATTGGCTTAGCTTTTGTGAGAGGTTTTGAGCGAGCTTTTCAGGCTCATGTTTCGGATGAGGCGGTGCAGGTAGTTTGGATGGACGCCGAGCAGCTTGGCGGCTTCGGTGTAGTTGCCGCCCGATTGTTCTATGGCGTTGATGATGAGTTGTTTTTTCGCTTCGACGACCGCCTCGTGATACCTGGCGCTTGAGACGGCGGTTGTGGTTTCTGTCTCAAGGACGGCTTCGGGCAAATCTTCGGGGAGGATGCGTTCGGTCGTGCCGAGGACGACGGCGCGCTCTATCGCGTTCTCAAGCTCGCGCACGTTGCCCGGCCAATCGTAGTTCATCAGGCGCGCTCGCGCCTCCGCGCTGATGCCCTTCACGCGGCGATTGCACTTCAAGCCGTGCTTGTCCGCGAAGTAGCGCGCCAGCAGGATAACGTCTTCGCCGCGTTCTCTGAGCGCGGGCATCTGTATGGAGACGACGTTGAGACGATAGTATAAATCCTGACGAAACTGGCCGTCCTTGATGGCTTCCTCTAGATTCCTGTTGGTGGCGGCGATGAGGCGCAGGCTGACTTTGATTGTGCGCGTGCCGCCGACGCGCTCGAACTCGCGCTCCTGCAAAACGCGCAAGAGCTTCGCCTGCAAGATGGGAGCCATCTCGCCTATCTCGTCAAGAAAGAGCGTCCCGCCGTCCGCTATCTCAATCTTGCCTTTCTTCTGCGCGATGGCTCCCGTGAACGCGCCCTTCTCGTGGCCGAAGAGTTCGCTTTCAAGCAGCGTCTCCGTCAGCGCGGCGCAGTTGACGGCGATGAATGGCTTGCCCCTTCGCAGGCTGTTGAGATGAATAGCCCGCGCCGCCAACTCTTTGCCCGTGCCGCTCTCGCCCGTTATCAACACGGTCGAATCGGTCGGGGCGACGCGCGCGATAAACTGGTATACCTCGCGCAGCCGCGCGCTCTCGCCGACCATATTATGCTCAAGCTGTATGTCTGCTTGAAGCCTGCGGTTCTCGCTCTCAAGCCATTCGACGTGACGCGCGTTTTCAAGCGCGACCGCAGCGATGCCAGCGATGGCCGTCAGGAGTTGCAAGTGGTCTTTGTCAAAGCGGTCGTCTGGCGCGCTCGTGTCAAGGTAGATAGCGCCGTGCGTCTTGTCCAACAGCACGAGCGGGACGCAGAGCAACGAGCGAATCTGCGAAGCGATGAGGCTTTCGGCGGTGTCGAATGATTCGTTGTCCTGCACATCGTTGCTCAAGATGGCGACGCCTTCGCGCAAGACCTGCTGCGCGATGGTTCGACTGACGCGAATCGCAGGACTCGGCCCCGAACGACGGTCAAGGCCGAAGACCGAAGAAACCTCTTGCCCGTCATCATCCTCGACAAGCAGGATAGCCCCGCGCTGCGCCGGGACGACTTCGAAGATGAGTTCCAGCAGTTGCCTCTGTAGCTCTTCGAGGCCGCGCACGCTATTGATGGTCGCGCTGATTTTCATCAGCGCGCTCAAGTCGCGGGCCATCAAATGAAAGGCGTCCGCGACGCGCATCTGAATCGTCGCGCCGCTCGCATGAACGCCTTCGTCCAACATCACGCGGCTCCCCGAAGGAGTCGCTTCGCCCTCTTGCAGCAGAAAGAGAAAGAGGTAGTCGCCGATGCGAACGCGGTCGCCGTGCGCGAGGGAACGCTCCTTGACGGGAACGTCGTTGACGAAGGTGCCGTTGAGGCTTTCGAGGTCGTTAATTCTGAACTGCTCGCCGTCGCGCGTGATGACGGAGTGGCGGCGCGAGATGGAAGGGTCGCTGATGCTGAAACGATTGACGGACTCGCGCCCGATGGAGGTCACGTCTTCCGCGAGCGTGAAGGTCGCGCCCTTCAAAGGCCCTGCGATGGAGACAAGTCTGGGATTCAACTTTGGCGCAGTCATGCTTCGTGGCCATCAAAGAAAATCAATCAACAGTAGTCCAACTCAAAGCGGCGACGAATCTCTATCGCTCGCTTCTCATGAAGCCAGCGTCGTTTTCCCGCCGCCCGCGTTGCCGTTAATCGTCACACGGCTCATCAGCAAAGCTCCTTTGTCGAAGCTCTACGAAGATAATTAACGCGGCGGCGCGACATACTCGCGCATCGCCACCAACTGTAGCCCGAGGCGCCGCGCTGAGACGCTAATCCGCCGCCGCTCTCCGCTCTCGACAGCCGAGAATGGTCGCTTCGGGGCGTAAGTGACCACGTATTGCGCGTCTATGTCGCGCCCCGCTTCGCCGCCCTGCGCGAACGCCTCGTCGGAAGAGGACGGCAACAGAAAGCGCCCGCCCATCTCACGAACCAGCAGAGCCAGCCGCTCATCGTTCTGCTTCGTCGCCTCGCCGTAAGCCTTATACCAACGACTCATCTCGCGGTCTAAGCCGAAATGCCGCTTCTTGATTTCCTCGCGCGCGAGAGCGGAGAAAGCGACGACATGCATCGTCGCCTGCGTCGCGGTCATGCGCTTGACGGCCTCCGCATAAAGGTTGGCCGCGCTGCTCTGCGTCTCCAAACCATCCGTGAACAGGATGACGTGAGTATTGCCCGCGGGCTTCTCTTTCAACTTCAATGCCGCCGCCAGCAAACACTGCGACAGGCGCGACTGTTTGCTCGAAAAGAATTTGGACTTCGGCTTAAAGAGAGCCGCGATGCGTTCTTTGTCCGTCGTCCAATCTTCCAGCAACTCCACGCGGTCGCTGTTTTGAATGACGGCGACAGCATCTTCGGGACGCAGGCCCGCGATTATCTTCGTGGCAATCTCCCGCGTCAGGTTGACGCTGCGCTTATCGCTGACCTGACTGCCCATGTCCAGAATCAACAGCACGTTTGCCGGAACGCGACGCACGCTCCTGACTTGCTGCGGCACGTCGTCTTCGAGCACCAGCACGTCTTCAAGCTCAAGCGTCGGGTCGAAACGCCCGTGCTCGTCGTAAGCAACCACCGGAATGAAGACTTCTTCCGTGAAGACTTTGACCGGCTCCTGCTCTTCGTCCTGCGACGCGGGCGGCGTCGGCGCGGGCGACGGCTCCCGCTGACGCTGCGCGTAACAATCCGCAGCCAGCGCCAGCAGCAACGCCAGCCCAACGGCCCGCAATCTTTCGTGATTGTAAAGCATAGCTTTTAACCCCGAACATCTTGACGGCTAATTCTCCGTCTCGCTCTTGACCCAGGCCGTCCACCACAAGTTGCGCAACATCTGCGCTCCGGCGACGAGACGCTCGATGGCAAACTCTTTATTCTCCGGCGCGGTCGTGTTCTTGTTATAGGTGTTCCGCTTTTCTATCTCGTAGAGCCGCACGACCTGCGAGTTTGAGTCGCGCAGGTATTGCAGGACATCCGCGCGCGGGTTGTTGAGCACGCTCGGCGTCTTGTTCATCTTCGGCAGCAGGTCGTTGATGCTGATGTGCGTCTGCACATACTCGCTCTCGAAGCGGGCATGAAAGGTATTGTCGGTCGTGTAATTGTTCGGGTTCGGCGTGTGCTTGTCCCAACCGTTGTAATGAATGGTCGTGTGATGCGGGTTGGCCCCGTCCGCGACGTAGTGGCCGAGGATGCCCGCGTCGTTAATGATGCGCTCTTCAATCCACTGGCGCGTCCGCTTGTCCTTGGCGTTGCGCCAGAGATAGAACTCCGCGCGGAGGCGTTGGTAGAGTTCGACGATGTGGAAGGAGAGCAACCCGGCTGTCTCCGGCTTCTTGATGCCCGCGTCATAGAGAGCCACGAGATAAGCGTAGCGGTCTTCGGCATTGAAGGCCGCCGCAGGCACCATCTCCATGTCAACGAAATGGTCGTAGGAGAAAGCTTCGTTCATCTCCACATGGACGCGCGAGCGCCAGCGGTCGGGCTCCGGGTTGAGATATTCGAGTTGCGCCGTCGCCTGACGAAAAAACTTCGGCATCTCTTTCGGCAAATCCGTGGCCGCCGCGCGGCCCGAAAGCTTGTGGCCCGCCTCGCCCCACGCTCGCGCATCCGGCGACTGCCACAACAGCGCGCCACTCGCCGCCAACAGCACAAGCGCGACCGCGCAGGCTCTCGTTATCTTATTCATGTTGCTTTTTCTCCTCGTCCTTCAATGAACATAAACTTCGACCGCGCTCGCGCCTTCGACTATCTCTTCGTGCGTCTTCTGAAAACGGGCGCGCACTTCCATCAATTTTTCGCGGTTCTCGAAATAGGTGCGCCCGCGTTGGACGATAACGTAGACGGGCGACGGCAGAGCGTCGAGCGCGAGGCTGCGGTCGGAGAGGACGCGCGACTGCAAATCCGCTCGATTGTATTTCGACAGATAATATTGCGCGACACCCGGCGTCTCGTTGACGACGATTGCGCCCTGCGGAGCCGTCTCGCAGACAAAGCGGAGGGCTTCGCGCAAGCGGTCGTCATAAAACTCGTCGTGCGGAAAATAGTAGCCCCCGCGACCGCCGCCTAAAAAGTTTGTGTAGACCGGATAGTGCGGTCGGCTGGCGTAAGCAGTCCAGGCGGGCGCGATGATGAAGACGACGAGAGCGAGCGCTCCCGTGAGTTGACGCGCCCGCGCCGCCGTCGCCGCGTCACGAAATAAAGAGACGAGCCAGCGGACGAGCGCAAGGATGCCGACCGCCGAAATCATGTAGACGAACGGCATCAGCGATAGCGTATAGCGCAGCCACTTCGCCCCGAACAAAGAGTAAGGCACAATCCAGAGCACGAACATCAACAACAGAAATCCGTGTCCCGGCTCGCGCCTGCGACGCACACACTCTGCGAGTCCACAGATGAGCGCGAAGAGCACGGGCGGCGGCAGCTTAATCAAGAGAAAGAGCAAGTAGAAATAGACGGGCGTGCCACCGAACGGCGTGCTCGAAACGTTGTTCCGGTAGAGCGCATCGCCCATCAGATAGCCCGTGTGCGTCAACAAGGATTCGCTCGTATAGGCGGTCAGGTAATGCCAAGTCTGCGGCAGCAGGACAGCCGGATTGGCGAGCAGAAAAACTGCGGCGAGCAGGATGTAGAAGATGGGCGGAACCTTTCCCGTCGGCTCGCCCGGCTCGCGCTGGCGCACGCGATACAGGTAATGATAAAGCGAGTTGAGGCCGAAGTAGTGCGGGAAATATTTCGACGCGAGCATCAAGCCGAACGAGACGCCGCTCCATGCATAACGGCGGCGCTTACTCCGCTGCTCGTAGCCGCTCGTCTGCTTGCCGCGCAGGTAAAAGTAGAAGCCGAAGAGCATGAAGAAGACGAGCAGCGTGTCTTCCTTGGCGATGCGGTTGTAGACAATCGCGTTGATGCCGAAGGCCCAGAGCGCTGAGGCGACGAGCGCGGTCTGGCGGTCGAAGAAAGCGGCGCACAAAAGAAAGAGCGGAATGACGGTCAGCGCGCCGAACAAAATGTTGGGAAAGCGCAACGCAGTTTCGTCGCTGATGTTCATGCCGACGATGCGGTTCAGAGCGCGCTGCGCCTGCACGGAGACGTAGATGAGCGACTTCATCAACATCGGATGCTCTGCGTTCGGGCGGATGTCGCCCTGCTCGTAGGCGCGCACCGCTTCGAGCTTGTTGATTTCATCTTCAGCGAAACCAATCTGCTCGATGCCGCTCAAGCGCAGTCCGAAGCCGAGCACGACGAGCGCGGCGAGCGCAAGGGCGAGGCTCATCTCGCGCGTCGCGGAAAGGCTCCGCCCCACGGCTGGCGCGGCGGCGACCCGTTCCTTCTTCGCTGAATCTATTCCCGCGATGTGTGACAAGCGATTCCTTATAGGACGAGCCGTTTGTCCGGCCAGCGGTCGCTATAGTTGTTCAAGACAATCATAAGAGCGCTGGCCGAACTGTGACGGCAAAGCGGCTATTCGCCGGCTGGCACGGCGGCGGCGCCGCGAGTCGCAGTGACCTCGCGCGCGACCGCCGTTTGCGTCTCTTCGGCGACGGAGCGCAAGGACAATCCGCGCCGGAGCAGAAGCGCGAAGCCGAGCGTCGTCCAGCACAGGTCGCGTATCTTGCGAATGATTTCCAGCGTCGCTCCCTTGCCGAGCGTAAAGCCGAGGATTTTCGCAAACTGCTCGGACGCGCTCTCGCCGATGCCGACGCGCAGCGGCATGAACTTGAAGACGACGGTAATCATGCGGTTGACGGATTCGAGGATGAAGGCCATCAACAGCGTCGGCGCGTGCTCCGTGCTGATGAACCAGAGCACGACGTAGGCTTCCATCACACCAGCCAGATGAAAGCAAAATTCCAGCAGCATGATTGGCACGAAGCGCGAACGATTGCGCCCGTAGAATCCATAGACGCGGCTCTCCAAAGAGCGCACGCTCTCGCGTCTGGTCTCCAACAGCCTACGCCCGAAGCCTCGCCCGTAGAGAAACTCTGCCGTCCCGCTCAAAAATTTCCACTGGCGATGAATCACCAGAGCCGCCAGCGGAATGACGACGGCCACCGCGCCGAGCGCGCCGAAGCACGCGTAGCGCAAAGCCTTCGGCAGCGGAAAGTTGAGCAGCAGCGCGATGGTTCCCGAAAAGATGAAGAGCGAGACGGAGAGACTGTAAAAAATATTTTCAATCGCCAGCGCAGAGAGCGAAGCAATGAGCGGCACGCGGCGTCTGACCAGCACGGCCTTCGCCGGTTCGCCGATAATCATCGTCCCGAACGGAACTAAATTGCCGAGCGCGTCGCCCATGATGCGCGCCGTCAGGGCGTCACGAAACGGCAGTTGATGCGGTGCCTCAAAGCAGCGCGTCCAAGCCAGAGCGCGCACCACAAGTCTGCCCCCGGACAACGCCAGCACGAGCAGGAAGCCCGCGCCCAGACTCCTGATGTTGGTCACGATAACGCTCAGGCCGACTCTGTTCACGACATACGCGAAGAGAGCCAGACCGAGCAGCGCAAAGATGATTCCGGCGGGCTTGAATCTTCTGGCCGCGCTTTTTTTTTCGTCGCTCTGGTTCATGCGAAACGCTTCTCACCGCGAGTTAAACTTTCTGCTTTTCCGGCGGCGCAACGGGAAGAGAGAAGATATGTTATCGCGCCGCCAATCTCAAGCGCGGCAACAAACATGCCGGGCTTGTCCGCTGTCGCGAGAGCGAGAGCGGGCAACAAACTATCAAGAGCCGGGAGCAGTATTCGTCCGACAACTGTCGGCTCATGCGCGTCTCGCGCCCGCCGCGGCCTCAACGATTGACCGTCTCCTGCCGAAGCTTACTTTGCGCATGACGGTGACGCTCGCGCTCGCATTCTACGAGCAATCATCGGCGCATGGCAAAACTTAAACCGCGCGTAGGTCGTGGCGCGCCGCCCGCGCTGCCCTCCGCGCCTTTTGCCTTTACCTTTTCCCTTGATTATGATGCTCTGCTATACCAGAGCGACAATCCGAAAGTTTTCAAGGCGGTCAGGAGAGAGATGAGCAAGACAGCAATCATTGAGCCGGCGGGGAGCGCTCTGACAACGCTCTCGGAAGACGAAGAGATGTTCCGAGCGAGCGTCCGCGAGTTTGCGATGGGGGAACTTAAGCCCCGCGTCGAGCGGATGGACGAAGAAGGCAAGCTCGACCCCGCGCTCATCAAGCAATGTTTCGACCTCGGCTTGATGGGCATCGAGACGCCCGAAGAATTTGGCGGCGCTGGCGCTTCGTTTTTCACGGCCATCATCGGCGTCGAAGAACTCTCGCGCGTTGACGCATCGGTCGGCGTCTTCGTTGACGTGCAGAACACGCTCGTCAATAACGCAGTCCTGCGTTGGGGAAACCCTGAGCAGAAGCAGAAGTATCTGCCGCAACTGGCGACCGCGAGCGTCGGAGCTTACGCTTTGAGCGAAGCAGGCTCAGGCTCAGACGCCTTCGCTCTCTCGACGCGCGCCGTCGAGCAAAGCGACCACTACCTGCTCAACGGGCGCAAGCTCTGGATAACGAACGGCAACGAAGCGGACATCTTTATCGTCTTCGCCAACGCCAACCCGGAAGCGGGCTATCGCGGCATCACGGCCTTCATCGTCGAGAAAAGCTTCGAGGGCTTTGCGGTCGGCAAGAAGGAGAACAAGCTCGGCATCAGAGCTTCTTCGACGACCGAGTTGATACTGGAAGACTGCCGCGTGCCGAAGGAGAACGTGCTTGGGCTTGTGGGCAAGGGCTACAAGACATCCATCGAGACTTTGAACGAAGGGCGCATCGGCATCGGGGCGCAGATGATTGGCCTCGCGCGCGGCGCGCTCGAAGCCGCGCTTTCCTATACCACCGAGCGCGAACAGTTCGGCCAGAGCATCAACGAATTTCAGGGCGTGCAGTTTCAACTCGCGGAGATGGCGACCGAACTCGAAGCCGCGCGCTTGCTGGTCTACAACGCCGCGCGCCTGAAAGACATGAATCGCCCTTTCGTCAAAGAAGCGGCGATGGCGAAGCTCTTCTCGTCGCGGGCGGCGGAACGTATCAGTTCCAAGGCCATCGAACTCTACGGCGGCTACGGCTTCGTCAAGGATTATCCGGTTGAAAAATTCTGGCGCGATTCCAAAATCGGCGCCATCTACGAAGGCACTTCCAACATGCAGTTGCAAACTATCGCCAAGCTCATCATCGGCGGCAAGTAGCCTTTTGAGCCCAAGCTTTCTCGGAGAACAATCATGGCTGAATCACGCATCGAAGCCTTCGTCAAAATGTTGGAGAGCGACCCCGACAACGCCCTCGTGCGTTTCGGGCTGGCCAATGAATACCTGAAGGCCGAGCGTTGGGAAGACGCCATCAACGCGCTCAACGCTTATCTGCAACGCTCTGACGACGAGGGCGCGGCCTTCGGCATGCTCGCCCGCGCCTACGAACAGGTCGGCATGAAGGACGCCGCCCGCGAAGCCTACCAGCGCGGCATCGAAGCCGCCGAGCTACACCATCATCCTTCCATGGCCGAGGATTACCGCATGACGTTGGAAACAGATTATGCGGATTGATAGCAAGATTATTCGAGCAGGAGATTAAAGACGATGGCGACTGAATTGAAGGCGCGCGAGTATAGAGGACTCGATAGCGAGCAGATGATTGGCATCTATCGCACGATGTACACGTCGCGGCGCATTGACGATAAAGAGATTCAACTGAAGAATCAAAATAAAATCTTCTTCCAGATTAGCGGCGCGGGCCACGAAGGCGTGTTGGTGGCGGCGGGCCTCGCGATGAAGCCGGGTTATGATTGGTTTTATCCTTACTACCGCGACCGCGCGCTCTGTTTGCAACTGGGCATGACGCCGCTCGAACAACTGCTGTCGGCTGTCGGGGCCGCCGCCGACCCTAACTCGCATGGCCGCCAGATGCCTTCGCATTGGGGCCACAAGAAACTGAACATCGTCACGCAGTCGTCGCCGACGGGAACGCAGTTTCTACAGGCGACGGGTTGCGCAGAGGCAAGCTATCGCGCTTCCCTGCTCGACGAGTTGAAAGATAAGGTCGAGGGCTTTCATGGCGACGAGGTTGTCTATTGTTCGGCGGGTGACGGGACGACGAGTGAGGGCGAGTTTTGGGAAGCTCTCAACACGGCTTGCAATCTGAAGCTGCCGGTCGTCTTCCTGATTGAAGATAACGGGTATGCGATTAGCGTCCCGGTGGAGGTGCAGACGGCGGGCGGCGACGTTTCCAAACTGGTCGAAGGTTTTCCGAATCTGTATCTTCAACGCTGCGACGGCACAGACCCGATTGAGTCTCTGGAGACGATGAGGCGCGCGGTCGAACACTGTCGCGGGCGCAAGGGCGCGGCTCTCGTTCATGCCAAGGTGATTCGCCCGTATTCGCATTCGCTCTCGGACGACGAGAAGCTGTATCGCCCGGACGAGGAACGCACGACGGATGCCGAGCGCGACCCCATCAAGCGTTTCGGCGCGCTGCTCATCGAAGAGGGATTAATCACGCAGGAAGCGTTGCAGCAGCTTAAGGATGAGATTGACAGGCAGATTAACGAGGCGGCGGACGAGGCTTTGGCCAGCCCGCAGCCCGCGCCTGAGACGGCGACTCAGTTCGTCTATTCGCCGGACGTTGACCCGACCGCGAAGGAGTTTGACACGGAGGAAGGCGCGGAGGTTTCGGGCAACGCAGGCACGATGGTTGACCTCATCAATCGTTGCCTGCACGAAGAGATGGCGAGGGACGCGAGCATCGTCGTCTTCGGCGAAGACGTGGCCGATTGCTCGCGCGAAGAGAATCTTGAGAAGGTGAAGGGCAAGGGCGGCGTCTTTAAGGTGACGGCCAACTTGCAGCGCAAGTTCGGGGCGGCGCGCGTCTTCAATTCGCCGCTGGCGGAAGCCAACATCGTCGGGCGCGCTATAGGGATGGCGACGCGCGGCCTGAAGCCCGTCGTGGAGATACAGTTCTTCGACTACATCTGGCCCGCGTATCATCAGATTCGCAACGAACTGGCGTTGATACGCTGGCGTTCCGGCAACGATTTCAAGGCTCCCGTAGTGATGCGGGTTCCGGTCGGCGGCTACTTGAAGGGCGGCGCGGTCTATCACTCGCAGAGCGGCACGTCCATCTTCACACACGTTCCGGGCCTGCGCGTTATCTATCCGGCGACCGCGCTCGACGCCAACGGATTGTTGCGCACGGCGATTCGCTCGGACGACCCAGTGCTCTTTCTTGAGCACAAGCATCTCTATCGTCAGGCTTACAACAAGTCGCAGTATCCGCCCGACGGCTTTATGATTCCGTTCGGCAAGGCGAAGACGGTGCGCGAAGGGACAGACCTGTCCATCATCACGTATGGCGCGCTCGTCAATCGCTCGCTGGTGGCGGCGAAGCAGGCGGAGCAGCAGGGCATCAGCGTCGAGGTTTTGGATTTGCGCTCGCTCGCGCCCTACGATTGGGAGGCGATTGCGCGGACGGTGAAGAAGACGAGCAAGGTCATCGTCGCGCACGAAGATTCGCTCTCGTTCGGCTACGGGGCGGAGATAGCCGCGCGCATCGGCGACGAATTGTTCGAACACTTGGACGCGCCCGTTCGTCGCGTCGCGGCGCTCGATACCTTTGTCGCCTACGCGCCGCAACTCGAAGACGCTATCCTCCCGCAGGCGGGCGACGTGGCGAAGGCCATCACAGAGTTGCACAAGTATTAAGCGGGCAAGATAGAGAGAGAACAAAAGAAGCTTGAGCGCGATGAAAGAATCTGTCTTTCATCGCGCTCAAGCTCTTTTGTTGTTGAATATTTTCGCTGTGTTGAGAAAGAAAACAAGCGGCGAGTCTTCCTTGGAAGGCTCGCCGCTTGTTTTCACTCACTTCATAACAGGAGCCTCCGTGGCCATGGGAATAACCAACGGAGGCCGCGCAATATATCATCAAAATTGCGGCTTGTCATCACTTTTTTTAAGCGGCGCGCAATCAATTTTAGCTGCGCTAAAATGGAAGTTGCGGCGAGCGCGGGCGGAGCCTTGCGGGGCTTGTTCCCGTTGTTGGAATCAGTCTGGGCGGGGCGGCTCGTGAGTTTGGCGTTTGAGCATGCGTTGGAGCGTGGTGCGGTCTATGCCGAGGATGCGCGCGGCGGCTTGCTTGTTGCCGCCCGTGTGCGCCAGGACGCGGGCGATGTGGCGTTCTTCGATGATTGAGAGCGGCAGTAGAGTTTCTTCGGGCTGGATGGTTGTCGCCAGACTTTGCGCGCTGTGTTGAGAGATTGGGGCGGGTTGCTCGTCGGGCGCGGCGTAGTTGCGTATGCGTTCGGGCAAGTCTTCGGGGCGGATAGATTCGTCGCAGAGGGCGGCGGCGCGTGTGATGGCGTTTTCGAGTTCGCGTATGTTGCCGGGCCAGTAATACTGTTCGAGGATTTGCGCGGCGTCGCGGGAAAAGCTGACGCAGTGTTGGCCGTCGGAGGCGAGTCGCCTTGCGAAGTGGCGCGCGAGCGGCAGGATGTCTTCGCGTCGTTCGCGCAAGGGCGGCAGGTGCAGCGTGACGGCGTTCAGGCGATAGAGCAAGTCCTGACGAAAGCGGCCCTCGCGCAGTTCGCGTTCGGCGTCGCGGTTGGTGGCGGCGATGACGCGGGCGTTGACGAAGAGCATGTGGTTCGAGCCGACGCGGCGTATCTCGCCTTCTTGCAGGGCGCGCAGCAGCTTGACCTGAAAGGCTAAAGTCGTCTCGGTTATCTCGTCCAGGAAGACCGTGCCGCCGTCTGCTTCCTGCCAGAGCCCGCGACGGTCGCCGGTCGCGCCCGTGAAAGAGCCGCGCACATGCCCGAACAGTTCGGACTCGATTAACTCTGCGGGGATGGCTCCGCAGTTGACGGCGACGAACTGCCCCGCGGCGCGCGGGCTGCGACGATGAATGGCGCGTGCGACAATCTCCTTGCCGGTGCCGCTCTCGCCCGTAATCAGGACGGGCAGGTTGGTCTGCGAGACGCGCCCGACCAATTTCATCACTTCGACGAAGGCGGAGCTGCGCCCGACTAAATCAATATCGGCGGAAGTGTAGACGGAGAGCGGCGGGAGTTCGCCGGTCGTGCCGGGGCGCAGGCGTTTCTCTATGCCGCGACGCACGGCGCGCGAGACATCGCGCACTTCGTCAATGCCGAACGGCTTCATCAGGTAGTCGTACGCGCCGAGCGAGGTGGCATCAAGCGCGCCCGCCGCGGAGCCGTGGCCGGTCATCAGGACAATCTGCGCTTCGGGCTGCTCTTTGGTGAAGCGGCGCAGGACGCTGAAGCCGTCGTGGCCGTCGTCGCCGCCAAGTTTCACGTCGCAGAAGACGAGCGCCCACTTTTCAGCGCTCAGCAACGCGAAGGCGCGCTCCGCCGATTCGGCTTCGCTCACCTCCCAACCCTCCGCGCGCAACACCTCCGCCACGGTGTCGCGGATAGGAGCCTCATCATCAACGACCAATGCTTTCACTTGTGCTCTTAACTTTTCGTGGGAGAGAAAAGGTCGAACGAAAACCGGCTCAATATAGCATGCAACGGCGCGCTCAAGCTGATTTTGTTAAAGAACGACGGGCAGCCCGCAAGAACTGCCCGCCCGTTCACGGCAGGTTCCAACACCCCTTGCTCAGGAAAACAACACTTGCCCTGGCTCCAATCCCCTTTGCTCCAAACCCCAACCCGCTTGCCCTAATCTCAACCCACTTGTTCCAGCCCGAATCCCCTCGCTCTACCCTTTGCAATTCTCTTGCTCTCTCTCCGCGACTCTTCCCTGTCCTGAAATCATCCATCCCCGCCCAAAACCACCCCTTGCCAGCCCAAACCACCCGCCCCGAACACTTTGCGACCCGTCTTAACCCGCCGACGACGCTTCTTTGCCTCCCGACGACGCTTCTCAACCATCCGACAACGCATCTTTGCGCCCCGACGACGCGTCTTTACCTTCCGACCATTCCTCTCAACAGGCAGACGGTCATTCTCAACCCTCGGACGACGCATCTTTATGCACGGATGATGCGTCTTTACACCCTGACGACGCATCTTTACACTCGGACGACGCGTCTCTACAGCCGGATGATGCGTCTTTACCTGCGGATGGCGCATCTTTACACTCAAATGACGCTTCTCAACCCTCGCGCAGCCCTTCTTTACGCTCCCGCAACCCTTCTTTGACGCCGCGCAGCCTCTCTTTACACTCGCGCAACGCATCTCCGACACTGCGCAGCCTCTCTCAAGCTCTGCGCAGCCCTTCTCCAACGATGCGCAGCCTCTCTCCGACGGTGCGCAGCCCTTCTCAAGCTCTGCGCAGCCTCTCTCAAGCTCTGCGCAACGCATCTCAAGCTCTGCGCAGCCCTTCTCTGACACTGCGCAACGCATCTCCGCACGTGCGCAGCCAATCTCTACGCCTGCGCAATGCTTCTCAGGGCGTGCGCGACGCTTCTTTGCGCTTGCGCGGCCCTTCTCTGGCGTTGCGCGGCGCTTCTCAAACGCTGCGCGATGCGTCGTAAACGTCGCGCGATGCGTCGTTCGCTTTCGGCAATGCTTCGCTGGCTGCTCATGATGCTTCGTTCGCTCCTCCCGGACGCTTCGTGCGCGGCGCGGGCTGTGTGCGACCCGCGCCGCGCCGCCTTTGATTACCGCCGCGCCGCTTCGATGATGCTGTAGGGCGAGGCGGTCTGCGTGATGCCCGTCAACTCGAAGCCTGCGCGCTGGAAGAGGTCTGCGTACTCGGCCTTTGTGCGTTCGCAGCCGCCCGTGAAGAGCAGCATTTCGAGGTCTATAATCTTGCCGGGGCCGGGTTCGTTGCCGTCAGGCACAACCATCTCGACCAGCAACACTCTATCGCCCGCGCGCATCACGCGATGGCAGTTGCGTAGAATCCTGAGCGCCAGTTCATCGTTCCAATCGTGGATGATGTGCTTCATGATGTAGGCGTCGCCGCCTACAGGCACGGCCTCGAAGAAGTCGCCGGTCACAGTCTCGCAGCGTTCGCTGACGCCTTCGGCTGAGAGCAAAGCGGGCGCGTCCTTTATCACGGAAGGAACGTCGAAGAGGATGCCTTTCATCCCCGGATTCGCTTTCAGAATCGCGCTGATGAGCCGCCCGTGGCCGCCCGCGACATCAACGATGCGCTCGATGTTTGAGAAATCATAGCCCGCGACAATCGCTTCGACGACCGACGCGCTCAAGCTCGTCATCGCATTGTTAAAGACCCGTGCGTCTTCGGGGTGGTCGTTCAAGTAAGGGAAGACAGGCTGGCCGAAGACGTTATCAAACGATGGCCGCCCGGTCTGCACGCTGTACATGATGTCGTGCCACGGGCGCATGTGCCAGCCTTCGCCCATGTAGATAGCCGTCGCGCGCAACGAGCCGGGAGCGTCCGTCAGCAACGTCTCCGCCAGCGGCGTCATGCCGAAAACATTCGGGTCTGTCTCCGAAAAAATGCCAGCGCCCGCCAGAGCGCGCAACACTCTGTAGAGCGAACGCGCGTCAACGCCCGTTTCCTGCGCCAACTGCGCGCTGCTCTTCGGCCTGTTCCGCAACAAGTCCGCGATACCGAGCTTGGCCGCGACGTAAATCGCCTGCGAGTTCATAAAACTCAAAATCATCTGCGTCATCAAAGCCCCCGGCGGCAACAACGCCGCAGGCGGCTGCGACTGCCCTGCCGTTGACCCTTGCTGCGTCGCCGTTGACTCTTGCTGCGTCGCCGTTGCCCTTTGCTCCGCTGCCGTAGACTGCGGCGGCATCTCCGTTGAATGTTGCTGCGTTTCCGTTGACTGTTGCGTAGCGCTCATTTTCGTCAAGACCTCTACTCTGGATTGTTTGTAAGTTGTCGTTAAAAGAGAGCGCGCGTCAGGCAGCTGCCCTGAGCGGCGCAGGCTGCGCGCGTCGCGCGGGCATCACCCTGACCGTCTCGCCCGCGCCCCGGTAAAGCTCCGCCAAAGGCGACGCCTGCTCGTAGTAGTACGGCCCCGTCATCTCCCACGTCTGCGTGTTGAAGCGACGATGCGCGCCGCATTCCATGCAAACGCGATACGAACTTGCGCGCAAAGTGAGGGGGCGGCTCATCTCCCTGTGCCAGCACCCGAAGATGCGCGTCAACCATGACGCCGAAGCCTCTCCCGCCCGCGACCACTCGACGCCCGCGCCCATGCTCGCCTGTTTCAATGTTGCTGTTACTGCCTGCATCTTAATCACCTGCCTGTGCCGCTCTCAGTGGCGGCGTTGATGTTCCAAAACCTCGAATCTTATGTGGCCTGCGCGACATGATTCTCGCCCGATAGCCATGCGAAGAACCTGCGCGCGAAACTCTCCTGCCGCGGCCTGCGAAGCTGTCGCAATTCCTGCCGCCAAGCGTCGTTGACCATCTGCTTAAATGTCAGATACTCGCGCTCGGTCATCCGCGCGCAAGTCTCTTCGTCAATGCGTTCGACCGCGCTCGCCCCGTCGCAGATGGCGTAGACGAAGGCTCCCACCGGAAGAGCAGACGGCGCCGCGGCCACAGCAAATGTCATCCGTCCCGCCTCGCCCATCGCATAAATTAGCTGCATCGTCTCTTCCTCCCCGTCGAAATTGGCGTTTCTTAACGCTTCATCTAACTAACGCGAATTTTCCCGCCCAACTCAATCAGCGCCTTCGGATTTTTTCCGGCGCTTCTGGTACAATGTGTTTTCCAATGAAGATTTGACGTTGCCCAAGGACAATTCTTATCTTCCCAAATGTCGGCACAGAGTCAGAAAGATTTCGCGCGAGACGCTGTATGACACCCCCTCATACGCAAGAAGTTACACAACTGCTAGCCAAACTGAGCCACGGCGACCGGACAGCGCTCGATGAATTGCTGCCGCTCGTCTATGACGAGTTGCGTCGTCTCGCCGACCGCTACCTGCGGCGCGAACGCTCAGACCACACACTGCAAGCCACTGCCCTCGTCAACGAAGCTTACCTGCGGCTCGTTGACCAGAACGTCCCGTGGCAAAATCGCGCCCACTTTTTCGGCGTCGCCGCAGAGATGATGCGCCGCATCCTTGTTGACCACGCGCGCAGTCATCAGGCGCAAAAGCGCGGCTCCGGTGGCGTCAAACTCTCGCTCGACGAAGCCATCAACATGTCGGACGAACGAGCCACAGACTTAATCTCGCTCGACGAAGCCCTGACCGCGCTCGCCGCCTTCGATCCACAAAAGAGCCGCCTCGTCGAACTGCGCTTCTTCGCCGGGCTCTCCATCGAAGAGACGGCCAAAGTCCTCGGCGTCGGCACCGCCACCGTCATCCGTCAATGGCGCACGGCCAAGGCTTGGCTATATCACGAAGTGAGCAAAAGCAGTGACGAGTGACAAGTGACAAGTGACGAGTTAAAAGCAAAGAGTGATGAGCGAGAAGTGACGAAGGATGAGTTAAAAGCAGGTGGTTACCAAGATTTGCTGGTGTGGCAAAAGGGAATAAGCTTAGTAAAACAGATATACATTTTAACCGGTGAATTTCCTGCGGATGAAAAGTTTGGTCTGACTTCGCAAATGCGGCGCGCGGCAGTCTCGATTCCGTCGAACATAGCCGAAGGACAAGCTCGACACACGACGGGCGAGTTTATTCAATTTATTTCGTATGCCGAAGGCTCTGTTGCGGAACTGAATACGCAACTCGTCATTGCGATTGAACCAGGCTATTGCGCACAGTCAAAGGCCAACGACTCTTTCGGGTTGATTGCAGAATTAAGGAAAATGCTCAACGCGCTAAGACGAGCGATGCAAAAGCAGTGACGAGTGACAAGTGACGAGTGATAAGTTAAAGCCAATCAACGGTCGCGGCTCATCACTTGTTCCTGCTCGTCACTTGTCACTATTCTTATGACCCCTGAGAGGTGGAGAAAAGTCGAAGAGGTCTTCGAGTCGGCGCTGGAGCGGGCGCCGGAGGAGCGGTCTGCGTACCTGACGAACGTCTGCGCCGACGACGAACCGTTGCGCCAGCAGGTCGAGACGCTCATCGCCTCTTACGAGAAAGCAGGGAGCTTTATCGAAGAGCCTGCGATGGGGATAGCCGTGCTGCCGGACACCTTGGTGGACGAAACGGTTAGCACGATTATCGGGCGACGGCTCGGCTCTTACAAGATTGTCCGCGAAATCGGGCGCGGCGGCATGGGTTCGGTCTATCTGGCGATGAGGGCCGACGACGAGTTTCAAAAGCGCGTCGCCATCAAGCTCATCAAGCGCGGGATGGACACGGACTTTATCATCCGCCGCTTTCGCAACGAGCGACAGATTCTGGCCTCGCTCGACCATCCGAACATCGCGCGCCTCCTGGACGGCGGCACGACCGAAGACGGCTTGCCCTACTTCGTCATGGAGTTTGTCGAAGGGCAGCCGATTCATCACTACTGCGATACGCAGAAACTCTCGACCGTGGAGCGCCTGCGCCTCTTCGTCAAAGCCTGTCAGGCGGTCGAGTACGCGCACAACAATCTCATCATCCACCGCGACTTGAAGCCGAGCAATATTCTCGTCACGGCTGAAGGCACGCCGAAGCTGCTCGACTTCGGCATCGCCAAGATTCTCAATCCTGAGATTGCTTCGCAGACCTTAGACCCGACGACCGCCGCGCTCCGCCTGATGACGCCCGAATACGCCAGCCCCGAACAGGTGCGCGGCTTTCCCGCCATGACCGGCTCGGATGTCTACAGCCTCGGCGTCCTGCTCTACGAACTCCTGACCGGCCATCGCCCGTATCGTCTCTACAATCGCCTGCCCGAAGAGATTGCCCGCGTCATCTGCGAGGAAGAACCCGAAAGGCCGAGCGTCGTCATCAATCGCATCGAGCATATCCCGCTCGGCAACGGCTCTTACAAAGTCGAGGTGACGCCCGAATCCGTCAGCCGCACGCGCGACGGCACGCCCGACAAGCTGCGCCGCCAACTCGTCGGCAATATAGATAACATCATCCTCAAGGCTCTGCGCAAAGAGCCGCAGCGACGCTATAGCACGGTCGGGGAGTTTGCCGAAGACATTCGCCGTCATCTCGAAGGCCAACCCGTGTCGGCCCCGGCCTACTTCATCGCCGCGCGCACGGAATATGAGATGAGCGACACGCCTACGGGGTCGCGCGCCATCGCCGTCTTGCCCTTCAAGATGCTGCGGCAGGAAGAGAAGACGGACGAATATCTGGGCCTCGGCATGGCCGACGCCATCATCACGAAGCTGAGCAACATTCGCCGCATCATCGTTCGCCCGACCAGTTCCGTGCTCAAGTACGCGAGCGGCGACTCTGACCTCCTCGCCGCAGGGCATGAACTCGATGTCGGCTTCGTGCTCGACGGTCGCATCCAGCGCGCCGCAGACCGCGTGCGCGTCACAGTCCAGTTGATTCGCGTGCGCGACGGAGCGCCGCTCTGGGCCGCGAAGTTTGACGAGAAGTTTACGGACATCTTCACGGTCGAAGACTCTATCTCCGGCCAGGTGGCGCAGGCTTTGATACCGAAGCTGAGCGGCGAAGAGCAGCAACTTTTGAGCAAGCGCGAGACGGAAAACGCGCAGGCGTATCAGGCTTATCTCAAGGGCCGCTACTACTGGAACACTTACACGGAAGAAGGATTGGCTCAGGCCATCTTTCATTTCATGGAAGCGATTGAGGAAGACCCTGAGTATGCGCAGGCTTACGCGGGGGTCGCGGACTACTACAACTTTCTGGGCGTCTGGGGCGTGCTGCCGCCGAAGGAATCTTTCGCCGCCGCCAAGAACGCCGCTGGCAAGGCTCTTGAGATAGACAGCAACCTCGCCGAGGCGCATACCTCTCTGGCCTTCTCGCTGCTCGCCTACGATTGGGACTGGGAGACAGCCGAAGCCGAGTTCAAACGAGCCATCGCCCTCAATCCGAGCTATGCGACGGCGCATCAATGGTACGCTTACCTTGCCGGGGCGCAGGGCCGCCACGCCGACGCCATCACGGAGATTGAGTACGCCCAACGGCTCGACCCGCTCTCGCCCGTCATCGCCACGTCCGCCGGTCTCATCTTCTATAACGCGCGGCAGTACGACCGCAGCCTCGAAGAGTTAGAGAAGGCTTTGGAGATTGACGGTCGCTACTTCGTCACGTATCAAGGCTTCGCTTTCTGCTACGCGCAAAAGGGGCGTTTCGACGAAGCTCTCGTGGCGGCGCGCAAAGCCGTCGCCATCTCGTCGCGTAATCCGCTGGCCTTGTGGGCGCTCGGCTTCGTGCTGGCGGTCGCGGGGCGCGCGGACGAAGCGCGCGAAGTCCTCGGCGAGATGGAAGAGTTGCGACAGAAGCGTTACGTCTCGCCTTACTACATAGCGATGATTCACGCCGGATTAGGCGAGCGCGACGAAGCCTTCAACTGGCTCGAAAAGGCTTACGAAGACCGCGACTGGTGGCTGCTCTGGCTGCGCGTCGAGCCGTTCATAGACGAGTTGCGCTCCGACCCGCGCTTTCAAAATCTGCTCCGGCGCGTCGCGCACGACGAAGCGGAGACGGCCCGCATCACCGTTCATGAAACCAACAGCGACAAGCAATCGCCCGACACAGGAGAGACGCGCGGCGGCGATGAACGCAAAGGTTGGTGGCCTCCGCGCCCGCAGCTTATCGGAGCCGGGGCCGCGCTCCTTGCGCTCCTTGGCATCACGGTCGTCTTCATCCTCTTCATGCGTTCGTCCGGCAAGGGCACGGGCGTGACGAGGCTGACGACCGATGCCGCCGCGGACGTGCAGCCGCGCTGGTCGCCGGACATGAGCCGCATCGCGTTCGCCAGCGCGCGCGACGGCAAGTATGAAATTTACACGATGGACAGAGACGGCAAGAGCCTTCAGCGCTTGACCTTCAACTCGGTGGACGACTTCATGCCCGCATGGTCGCCCGACGGGCAGAAGATTGCCTTCACCAGCAAGCGCGACGGCAACGATGAAATCTATGTGATGAACGCCGACAGCAGCAATCAGGAGAACCTCACGAAGCACCCGGCGGACGATAGCCGCCCCGCTTGGTCGCCAGACGGGCGCAAGCTCGTCTTCACCAGCAATCGCGGCGAAGACCCTGCCAACTTCGACTTGTATATGGTGGATGCGGACGGCGGCAATCCTGTGCGGCTGACGACGGACGTGGGCTTCGATAGCGACCCCGCATGGTCGCCAGACGGGCGCAAGATTGCTTTCAGCAGCAAGCGCACAGGCAACTTTGAAGTCTATGTGATGAACACGGACGGCAGCCAGCAGGCCAACATCTCTCATAACTCTTCTTACAACGGCAAGCCCGCGTGGTCGCCCGACGGAAAGCAGATTGCTTTCACCAGCAATCGCACCACCAAGTTTGAAATCTTCCTGATGGCTCCCGACGGCAGCAACCAGCGACAGTTGACCGACACGGGCGTGACCAACGACGAGCCTTCATGGTCGCGCGACGGCAGCGAGATTGTTTACCAGAGCGAGCGCGAGGGCAACAACGACATCTACATGATGAGCGCAAGCATTGGAGAGACGCGCCCCGCCGCCGCAGACCCCGTTGCCAGAGCGGGCGCGCGCTCCATCGCCGTGCTCCCTTTTCGCACCATCGGGGCGGACGAAGACAAGCCGTACGGGACAGGGCTGGCCGATTTGTTAATCACCAGGCTGACGCAGTTGAAGAGGATAACGGTGCGCCCGTCGAGCGAAGTCCGGGCGTATCTTAATTCGACGACCGAGCCGCGCGAGATTGGCCGCGTGCTCGGCGTCGAGTGCGTGTTGGACGGCGAGGTGACGCAGCTTGACGACCGGATTCAAGTGACGGCCCGCCTCTTCAGCGTGGCGGAGGGAAGCCTGCTCTGGTCGCAAAAGTTTGACCAGAAGATTTCAGACATGCAGACCGTGCAGGACGCTATTTCGGACAGGGTTGTCCGCGAGATGAAACTCGAATTGACGACCGACGAAAAGAGCAAGATGGCCAAGCACTACACGGAGAACGGCGAGGCTTACCAGCTTTATCTCGTCGGGCGTTATCATGCGGGCAGTCGCACGGCTGAAGGCTTGCGGCAGGCGATTCGCTACTTCGAGGACGCCATCAGGAAAGACCAGAACTACGCGCTGGCCTTCGCGGGCCTCGCCGACGCCTACGGGCTGCTCGCGCTCTACGAAGCGCTGCCGCCGCAGGAATCTTTTCTCAAGTCGAAGGAAGCGGCTCTGAAGGCTCTGGAACTCGACAACACGCTGGCCGAAGCTCATACCTCTTTGGCCTACGTCAAGCTCTACTACGACCGCGACCTCATCGGCTCCGACGAAGAGTTTAAGAAAGCCATCGAGCTTAATCCAAACTACGCCACCGCGCATCACTGGCGCGCTCTCGCTCTTTCGGCCAGCGGCAAATTCGATGACGCGCTGACCGAGATAAAACGCGCGCAGGAGATTGACCCGACCTCGCTCATCATCAACACAGCGCTCGGCGACATCTACTTTCTGGCGAACAAGTACGACCAGGCCATCGAGCAATGCCGCAAGACCATCGAGATGAACCCGAAGTTTACTCCGGCTCACACCATCCTGCGGCAGGCTTACGAGAAGAAGCTGATGTTCAACGAAGCCCTCGCAGAGTTTCAAAAAGAGAGCGAGCTATCGGGCGGCAGCCTCGGCATGAAAGCCAAGCTCGGCCACGTCTACGCCGCCACGGGCAAGCGTGCCGAAGCTCTCGGAGTCGTCAATGAACTGCTGGCCCTGCGCAAGCGGCAGTTCATACAGGCTTACGAAATCGCGCAAATCTACGCCATGCTCGGCGAGCAGGAGCAGGCTCTCGAATGGATTGCCAAAGCGGGCGAAGAACACTCTTTCGGCGTCGCCTTCGCCGCCGTTGACCCCGACCTCGAAAAGCTGCGCGACAATCCGCAGTTCCAGGACTTGCTCAAACGCCTCGGCCTCCGTCCATAGCTTCCGGCTCAAGGCAATAATTCTCGCCGCGCTTTCATCGCTTCCCTTGCTGCAAACTTTTCCTGTGCCGTGTCTGGTCAACAGCGACGGGCGTGCTCTACAATGCGCCCATCTCTCTTTTCCCGAAGAACGTTGATGAGCGAACAGGACGAAGAAAACTCCGGCATTGATTTGGAAGCGGCGACCGCGCGCCTGCCGTCGCGCCCGGTTGAGGAACAAACCACCGCGTCCGACTTTCCGCTCGGCCCGCTTAAAGAGCACGCCACGCTGCACACAGGGCAGATGCGCACCATCGCCGTGCTGCCCTTCAAGAATCTGGGCGGCGCGGAGACGGGCGACGACCAGTATCTCGGCCTCGGCATGACGGACGCGCTGATAACGACGCTCAGCAATCTGCGTCAACTCGTCGTGCGACCGACCAACGCCGTCGTCCGCTTCACAGACCCCGTGCAGGATTTGTTGATTGCCGGAAACGAGCTCGGCGTGGACGTGATTCTCGACGGGCGCGTGCAGCGCGCGGGCGAGCGCGTGCGCGTCACAGTCCAACTCGTCAGCGTGCAGGACGGAGCGCCGCTGTGGGCCGAAAAGTTTGACGAAAAATGGACGGACATTTTCACCGTGCAGGATTCTATCTCGGCGCAGGTGACGCAAGCCTTGATGCTTCAACTTTCGGGCGCGGAGCGGCGACGACTGGCCAAGCACGAGACGGAGAGCGCCGACGCTTATCAAGCCTACCTGCGTGGCCGCTACTACTGGAACCAATTCACCGAAGAGGGATTCCAACGCGCCATCGCTTCCTTCATGGAGGCTATTCGGATTGACCCCGAATACGCGCTGGCTTACGCGGGGCTCGGCGATTTGTACAACTGGCTCGGCGTCTTCAGCGTGCTGCCGCCGCGCGACACATGGGCGCGCGGCAGGAAGATGGCGGCCCGCGCCGTCGCCCTCGACGATACGCTGGCCGAAGCCCACGCCGCGCTCGGCTTCGCGCGCCTCTGCTCCGGTTGGGATTGGACGGGCGGCGAAAGAGAGTTGCGGCGAGCCATCGAACTCAACCCGCATTACGCGACGGCGCACCAGTGGTACTGTTTCCAGTTGACGGCGGAAGGACGCTTTGCCGAAGCCGTCACAGAGTTGCAGGCGGCCCTTGCCATTGACCCGCACTCGCCTTTCATCCTGCAAGCCCTCGCCTGGATTTATTACATGGCGCGCGATTACGAGCGGAGCATAGAGTGTCATCGAAAGGTCCTGGAACTCGACGCGCAGTTCGCGCTCGGCTATCTCAGTTTTGGGCGCCCGCTCGGGCAGCAAGGGCGGCACACGGAGGCCATCGCGGCTTTAAAAAGAGCGGTTGAGCTTTCGGGCGAGAGTCCGATTATGCTGGCGGGCCTGGGCGCGGCCTACGCTCTCGGCGGCAGAGAGCGAAAGGCGCGCGAGACGCTCTTACAACTGGCCGACATCGCCAGGCAACGCTACGTCTCGCCCTATCAGGTCGCGCTTATCCACTGCGGGCTAGGCGAACCGGAAGAGGCATTTCAATGTCTGGAACAAACCTTCGCCGAGCAGGACGCATGGCTCACATGGGCGCGCGTCGAGCCGCAGCTGGACCCCTTGCGCGACGACCCACGCTTCGCACACTTGCTGCAACGCATCGGCCTCGGACGATGACGCTTTGTCCCGAAGACCGCGCAACGATAAAGCCTCAAGCTCAGGCTTGGCTTGGCCAGCAAAGCCTCGAACACTCGCGGCCTTGAACATTCTCGTAGCCTTGAGTCCGCTCAATCAATCAACAGCTTCAGCAACTCTCTGGCGGTCGAGCCGACGATTGACGCGCGGCTCTCGTCGGCACGAAAGACGTGGCGCGAATCGTCGCGCGCGGCGGCTAGTTGCTCCTGTCGTAGCTGTCGCCGCTCCTCGCTCAGTTGTTCTATCTCGCGCGCTCGCGCCGTGCTCATGCCGCCCGCGCGTATAAATTCTATGACGCGCTGCAATTCGTCGCGGTCGAACCATGTGCCGTGTCCCTTGCACACGTCAACGACGACGCCGGAGCAGCGCGCGAAGTTGACGCGGTTCATCAACTGCGCGCATTGCGGGCAAGGCATATAACGCACATGGCCTCCGGCGTTGCCGACTTCGCCGGGCGCGCTCTTCGTCATCGGCAGGCCGAGCGCCGCCGACTGCTGTTCGCGGTCAACGCAAATCTCTTCAAAGATTGCCGCCGCGACCCACAAGCCGCTGCACCGCGCGCACTCGCGCACGGTCGCCGTGCCAACCGCGACCGCTTCCATGAGGGCGCGACAGCGCGGGCAGTTAAAGCCGCGCGCATCCTCCGTCTTTGCTTCCGCGCGCTCGGCGTGCGCGCCGCAACGCGGGCAATGACGGCTGCCCAGAAACATCATGCCGAAGCATGAAGGACAAGCGATTGTGGCCAGACGCGCGTTGCAGTAGAGACAGTTTGGCGCGTCAACTTCGGCGGCGGCGCCGCACATCGGACAGTTCAGAGTTTCAGCCTGCATGATTTTTTTTTGAGTCAACCGGCGGAGTTTCAACTTAGTCGCAAGCGAGAGGAATCGAGGCGTGTTTGATATGTCAGGACTTCGGACCAGCGCGTCCGTCGTCATTAACAGCTTAACATTTGAGGAGCAGGATTTCTACAGCTTTTTCCGTCCGGTCGTTTATCGAGCAACGATTTTTCGTCTCGCCGTCGGCATTTCCTATTTGCTCTTGAAGATGCGAAACAGGTAGTAGAAGGAGGGAAAGAGCAGCAGCGCGCCGAGGCCGAGCGCGACGACGAGCAGGCGCAGCGTGGCGTGCGGAGCGGCGGCTGAATGAATCGTGATGTCCGGCTCGACGATGTAGGGAAACTGCGCGAGCGCCCAACCCCACAGAATCAACGCGACTTGTCCGGCGGCGCACCAGCGCGCCCACCTGTAAGCCCGCCGCCACAAAGACCAGAACGCGCCCACCGCGCAGAGAGCGGTCGCGGCGTGCAACGGCCACGCCCAAACGCTCCGCGTCAAACCCGCGCGCACGGAAGGCGCGCCCGCGCCCGACAACAGAAAGACCAGCAACGCCAGCCCGCCGACAACCACGCCCGCCGCCAGAGCGCGCTTTCTAAAGTCGTCCTGCAACGCCGTGTCGTTCGTTTCCAGAGTCAGGTAGACCGCCGCGAGAAACGCGAACAGCGCGAGCGCGAAGCAGCCGACCGCCAGCGGAAACGGCGCGAGCCATGAGCGCACGAAGCCGCCCGCGACTTGGCCGTTCTCGATTTTAATCGCGCCGGAAGCGATGGCTCCGAGTGTGAGGCCGAGCAGGATGGGCGTGAAGATGCTGGCGACCGAGAAGACATAGCTCCAGCGTCTTTGCGCGTCGTCGCGCTGGACATCGTAAGTGCGAAAGGTGAAGGCCGCGCCGCGCAGCACGACGCCGATGAGCATCAACGTCAAAGGAATGTGCAGGGCCGTTGCGATGCCCGCGAAGGCTGGCGGAAAACCTGTGAAGAGGATGACGACGACGAGAATCAGCCACACGTGATTGGCTTCCCAGACCGGGCCAATCGCGTCCGCGATTAACGCGCGCTGCTTGCTCGCGCGCTCGCCCGCGGCGAACAAATCCCACACGCCGCCGCCATAATCCGCGCCGCCAAGCAACGCGTAAAAAGTGAGCGCGACTATCATCGCTCCGGCAGCGAGCAGTTCAGCCGACAACGCTTTTGTCCTCCATCTTCGTCTCTCTTCGTTGTTCGTCCGGCGGCAGGCGCGGGCTGGCCGCGACTTGACGAAAGAGCAGCCAGACGACCATCGCGGCCAGAAAGATATAGAGCAGCGTGAAGGTGACGAACGGGACGACGAGGCCGCGCATCGGCGTCAACGCCGCCGCCGTTCGCATCACGCCTTGAATAATCCAAGGCTGCCGCCCCACCTCCGTCACAGTCCATCCGGCTTCGATAGCCAGCATGCCCATCGGCGCGGCGACTACAACCGCGCGCAGAAACCAGCGTCCCTCCGGCAAGCGTCTCGTGCGCCACCAGGAAATCGCGCCCCACAAAGCGATGCACGCCATCAACGTTCCCATCCCGACCATCAACTGAAACGCCGCGTGAACGATGAACGTGTTCGGCCATTCGTCGCGCGGAAATTCTTCAAGCCCGCGCACGCGCGCGTCGATGTCATGAAAGGCCAGAAGGCTCAGCCCGCCGGGAATCTTGATGGCATAAAGAGTCTCGCCGCGCTCTTCATCCGGGATGCCGCCGATGCTGAGCGGCGCGCGCGCCTCCGTCTTAAAGTGAGCTTCGAGCGCGGCCAGCTTGACGGGCTGAAGCCTTGCGACGGCCCGCGCGCTCAAGTCGCCGCTCAAGGGTTGCATCAAGGCCGCCGCGCCGCCGATGACGAGAGCGATGGCGAGCGCGCGGCGATGAAAGAGATTCGCGCGGTCGCGTCGCAGTTGAAAAGCGTGTATGCCCGCGACGGCAAAGCCCGTCGCCGCGTAAGCGGCAATCGTCATGTGCAAAGTCTGCGAGAGAGCCATTGGATTCAACATCGCCGCGATGGGGTCTACGTTGACCGGCTGGCCGTCGAGCAACTCAAAGCCCGCCGGGCTGTTCATCCAGGCGTTGGCGATGACGACGAAGACGCCCGACAACACGCCGCTCAACGCCACCATCAAGCCCGCCAGCAAGTGCGCTCGCGGCGAAATTTTCTGCCAACCGTAAAGATAGATGCCGAGGAAAATCGCTTCGGTGAAAAAGGCGAAGCCTTCGAGCGAGAACGGCATCCCGATAATCGCGCCCGCGTAGCTCATAAACTGCGGCCACAGCAACCCCAACTCGAACGAGAGCACAGTCCCCGACACCGCGCCGACGGCGAACAGGATAGCCGTCCCCTTGGCCCAACGCTTGGCGAGCGTCAGATACACTTCCTCGCGCGTCCGCAGGTAAAGCCCTTCCGCCGCCACCATCAGCAGCGGCATCGCAATCCCGATGGCCGCGAAGATAATATGAAAGGCCAGCGACATAGCCATCTGCGACCGCGCCGCCAAAAGGTCGTTCACGCTCTTGAAACCTCAACGATTAAGCTCAAGTCGGAATTGTAACAAATGACGGGCGGGCGCTGCGTGTCGCAGCCGTGCGCAAACGTATGAAATAAGTTTTCATTCTTTTGTGAGCGCAACTTATAAGAACGACTTACAAAAGTTTCAGGGCTTGTCAATCGCTGCGCGAAGGATTCGCGGCGCGGCTCGAAGCATCTTGAAAGATGACGAGACGCGAACTGCAAAGGCTGCCGGGACGAACTTCCCTTGCGTTGAGGGCAAGAGGTGGATTAAAAAGATTGTCGGACGATAAGCAACAACCACGCGAAGCCGGACGCCGTTTGCGACCGGACACACACACTGAAACGAGGACACATCTATGAGCGCGGCACAGGAGCCAGCCAATAATCCGACCAGCAAGCTCGACCAGCTTTGCGTTAACACGATTCGCGCGCTCGCCCTCGATGCCGTGCAAAAGGCCGAGTCGGGCCATCCGGGCTTGCCGCTCGGTTGCGCGCCGATGGCCTACGTGCTCTGGACTCGCTTTCTGCGTCACAACCCGCGGAATCCGAAGTGGGCTAACCGCGACCGCTTCCTGCTCTCCGCCGGTCACGGCTCGATGCTGCTCTACGCCCTGCTGCATTTGACGGGCTACGGCCTCGCGCTTGAAGAGTTGCAGAACTTTCGCCAGTGGGGTTCGCAGACGCCCGGACATCCTGAGTACGGGCTGACGCCGGGCGTTGAGATTACGACGGGGCCGCTCGGGCAGGGCTTCGCCAACGGCGTCGGGATGGCGATGGGCGGGGCGCATCTCGCCGCGCGTTTCAACCAGCCGGAGTTTCCCGTCATAGACCACAACGTCTACGCCATCGTCTCCGACGGCGATTTGATGGAAGGCGTCGCCAGCGAAGCCGCCTCGCTCGCCGGTCATCTCAAGCTCGGCAACTTAATCTATCTCTACGACGACAACCACGTCACCATCGAAGGCTTCACCAGCCTCGCCTTCACCGAAAACGTGCCGCAGCGTTTCGAGGCTTACGGCTGGCACACCACGACGGTCGAAGACGGCAACGACCTTGACGCTATCGAGCGCGCGATACGAGACGCGCAAGCGGTCGCCGACCGTCCATCGTTGATTTCCGTCAAGACGACTATCGGCTACGGCATGCCGACCGCCGGAACGCGCAAGGCTCATTCGGACGCTCCCGGCGAGGAAGCCGTGCGCGAAACCAAGCGACATCTGGGCTGGCCCGAAGACAAGAGCTTCTACATTCCAGACGAAGCCCTCGCTCATTTTCGTGAGGCCATCGAGCGCGGGGCGCAACTGGAAAAAGACTGGAACGCGCTCGTCGAGCGTTACGAGCAGGAGCACGCGGAGCTAGGCGGGAAGTGGCGCGCGACGATGAGCGGCGAGTTGCCGGAAGGTTGGGAGACACACTTGCCGTCGTTTGAGAACGCGAAGCCGATGGCGACGCGCGCAGCCAGCGGCGAAGTCATCAATGCGCTCGCCCCGCACATGCCGATGCTCATCGGCGGCTCGGCTGACCTTGGCGTCTCCAACAACACGGACATCAAGGACGGCGGCAGCTTTCAGCCCGGCTCTTACGAAGGGCGCATCCTGCACTTCGGCGTGCGCGAACACGCGATGGGCGCGACCATGACCGGCATCAGTCTAAACGGCGGCTTGATTCCCTACGGCGGCACGTTCCTGACTTTCTCCGACTACATGAAACCGGCGATACGTCTGGCCGCTCTCTCGGAAGTGCAAGTCATCTACGTCTTCACGCACGATTCCGTCGGCCTCGGCGAAGACGGCCCGACGCATCAACCGATAGAGCAACTAGCGGGCTTGCGCGCCATTCCGCATCTCTTCGTCATACGCCCCGCCGACCCGCACGAGACGCGCGAAGCGTGGCGCATCGCCATCTCTCGCCGCCACGCCCCGACCGCCCTCGCGCTCAGCCGTCAGAAAGTTCCGGTCATAGACCAGACACGCTATGCCTCAGCCGTGGGCGCGCAACGCGGCGCCTACATTTTGGCCGAAGCCGAACGCGCGAGCAATAGCAATGACGCGAGCGATGACCAGAGCGCAAGCAGTAACAAGGTCACAAGCGATGACAAGAGCGCGAGCGATGATAAGAGCGCGAGTGATAACAAAGTGACGCCTCAACTAATCCTGATTGCCACCGGCTCGGAAGTCTCTCTGGCTCTCGAAGCGCGCGCGGCGTTGCAGCAGGAAGGCGTTCCGACGCGCGTTGTTTCGATGCCGTGCTGGGAACTGTTTGAAGAGCAGCCAGAAGAGTATCGCCAGGCGACGCTGCCGCCCGCCATCAATGCGCGCCTCGCCATCGAAGCCGGAGCGAGCCTCGGTTGGGATCGCTACATTGGCTCGAAGGGCGCGTGCATCTGCCTTGACCGCTTCGGCGGCTCCGCTCCCGGCGACGTGGCTCTGCGTGAGTTGGGCTTCTCAGTTGAGAACGTGTTGCAGCAAGCGCGCAAACTTTTATAGCTTCAAACGACAACGCTGTTTCCTCTTTCGCCGCGCGCGGCTCTGCCGCTCCGGTATCGTTTCAAAACGCTTATGCGAATCGCCGTCGGCGCAGATCATGGAGGCTTTCCGCTCAACGAGCGCGTGATGGAAGAACTGCGCGCGGCGGGCCACGCGATTGAAGACTTCGGGACGCACGACGGCAGCCAGCCCGACGATTATCCGGACTACGCTTTGAAGGTCGGGCGAGCGGTGCAGAGCGGCGCGTGCGAGATTGGCATCATCGTTTGCGGCAGCGGCGTCGGCGCGTCCGTGGCCGCCAACAAACTGCGCGACATTCGCGCGGCTCTCTGCGGCGACACCTATTCGGCGCGTCAATCGCGCGAGCACGACGATTGCAACGTGCTCTGCCTCGGAGCGCGCGTCGTCGGCGTCGAACTCGCTTTGGAAATTGTCCGCGCCTTCACGCGCGCGCGCTTCAGCGGCGAGGAACGACACCGCCGCCGACTCCTGAAAATCGCTAAGATGGAAAAGCTCGCGGACGAAAGCTGACAGCCTTGCAGTTCGACTTTCGTCATTCATCCTTTTAAGGAGGATTCCCCTTGACAAGAGTCGTCTTACGAAGCGCAACCGCGCTTCCCGCTCTTTGTTGTTTCTTGCTGCTGGCCGCGCCGCTTCGTGCGCAGCAACCTTCCGCCACTACTCCGTCGCAACCCACGGCGCGGCCCGGACAGACGACGCCGCCAAGCGCGCCGCAGCCTTCTGAGCCTTCGGCCACGCCCGCGCCGCAAGTCGAAATGACGCCGCCGCAAGTCGAACGGCGCGTCGAGAAAATGCCGCCGGGCTTCGAACGCGACCAGCAGTTAGGCAGCAAGCAGCCGCGCTCGCTGACGATTGACGAAGCCATCCAACTTGCGCTCGGACAGTCTTCCGCTTATCGCTTGTCGCAGTTTGACGAACGCATCGCCGCCGAAGATGTCAAACAGGCGCGCTCGGCTTTGCTGCCACACTTGAGCGTGCCGCTGACTTACTTTGGAACCACGCCGTCGCAGGTTCGTGAAGAAGGCGAGCCGCTCATCTACAGCTACGTCTCTTCGAGCGCCATCAACGAAACCATCGCGCTCCTGAACGCTTCCGGCGAGTTGGATTTGTCCGGTCGCTTGCGCGCCTCTTTGCGTCGCAGCCGCTATCAACTCGACGCGGCCCGCGCCGGGACGCTCATCGCGCGCCGCCAACTCGCGCTCGACACCGTTGACGCTTACTACAACCTCGTGCTGGCGCGCGAGCGGCGCCGCTTAGCCAGAGAGACTCTGGCGTTGGCCGAAGGTTTTTTGAAGGTCACGCAGGAAGCCGCGCGGCGCGGCGAAGATGAAAGCGAAGGCGCAGACCTCTTGCGCGCCAGCGTGCAAGTCTCCGCGCGGCGCGACGAGTTAGAGCAGGCGCGAGCCGATGAAGCGGCGGCGATGGCCAACCTGCGCATCCTGACCGGCATTGATTTCGAGACGCCCATCAACGTCTCCAACATCGAGCTTGACTTGCCGACCACGAGCGACTTTAACAACTTCACGGAGGAGCAACTGAAGACGCGCCCGGAGTTTGGTCAAGTCGAAGCGCAACGACGGGCCGCGCTGGCCGAGGCGAGCGCCGCGCGCGGCGAGCGTTTGCCGCAGTTGACCTACACCGTCAACGGCGGTTTCGATGCCGCAGACTTTCGCCCGCTCAAACGCTACGCGGGCGGCTCGGCCATCGTCACGCTGACGATTCCGGTCTTCGATTTCGGAGCGAGCCGGAGCCGTGAGACGCAGGCGCGGCTGCGCGCGCAATCGGCTGAGATGCAGCGCGAGACGACCTTGCGCCAACTCCGGCAGGAGTTTTACACAGCGCGGGCCACAGCCCTCGGCGCGCTCGTTCGCATCCGCGAAACGCAGTTGGCGGCGGACAACGCGCTTAAGAATCTGATGATTATTCTGGCGCGCTATCGCGCGAAGAAAGCCACCATCACAGATGTCGTTGACGCCCAATCGGCTTTCGTCGAAGCGCGGCTCGCCAACTCTCAAGCCGTCATAGACTATCGCACCTCCCGCGTTCGTCTGGAACCGAACTTCGGCCAGTAAGAACGGAGACGCGGAGACACGGGGACGCGGCGACGCGGTGAAAAAACGTTAAGAGCGAAAGCCAGTCTTTCTTGCTCCACGTCGAAGCGTCGCTTCGGTCGCCGCGTCTCCGCGTCTCCGCGTCGCAGTTTATGGCGAAACGATTCTCAGCGCGGCGGGCATGATTTGAAAGTCGGCGGGCGTGTGGCCGCGCACGTTGCCGTCGGCTTCGATGAGCAGTTCGTCAGTTGAAAGCGTTTCGATGCGGACACGCGAAGCTCGCATCGTGCGAACGTTCGGATTGGCTAAGTGCGCGCCGCGTCGTATGCGCGGCAACTCGCGCAGGATGACGGCGCGCGTCAACTCGCAGGCCGTCAGGACATCCATCAGGCCGTCGTCAGGCTGAGCATTGGGAGCGAACATCATTCCGCCGCCCGCGTAGACGCCGTTGGCGACGGCCAGCAAGTTTGACGAACACTCAAGAGCCGGGCTGTCATCAACCGTCACGCGCACGCGCCGCTCGCGCCATGCGATGAGCGCGCCGCAGGCCGCGGCGGTAAAGCGCGCTTCGCCCGGCAAGCGACGCATCAGCGCGCTCTGCCCCGCGACGCGCCCCGCGACTTCCGCGCCGAGGCCGAGCGTCGCCACGTTGAGGCAGATGAAATTGACTGCGCCCGCGTCTCCTCGCGCCCTGCCGTAGAGCGCGTCAACGGCGCGCGTGGCGCGAGGTTCGGGCCGCTCGTAATAGTTAATCAATCTTTCAAGCCACTGTTCGACAGCTTCGCGCTTGCCCGTCAACCCGCGCGCGAAATCGTCGCCCGTTCCGGCTGGCAGGAGCGCAAGAACCGCGTCCGCGCTGACGGGCGCGGGCAAGCCAGTCGCCGCGATAACGAGTCGTTCATCGAGCGCGGCGCTTGGTTCACTGAGAACAACTGCCTGTCCATCCAGAGCAACCGTCTGTTCATCGAGCGAGTCGTTTCGCTTATCGAGCGCAAGCTGTTCATTGAGCGCGGGCGATTCATCTAGGGCGAAGAATCCGGCGGCGGTTTCGCTCAGTGTGCCGTCGCCGCCGACGACGACGATGAGTTGATAGCCTGCGCGCAGGGCTGCGCGCGTCGTGCCGGTGGCATCGCCCGCGTGTCGCGTCTCGTGCGCGTCGAAGCGAACGCCCCGCGCGCGAAGACGGCTTTCGATGTCAGTCCAGGCGCGGCGAGCGCGGGCCGCTGCGTGGTTGATGATGATGAGGGTGCGCGGGCCAGAGTTCATGCGGCTCTCACTTTATCATAATGAGACGCGCTTGATGGTTTGATGATAAGCTTGGCCTTTATACAGATGTCGGCGGGGAGCCTGTGCTTTGATGAGCAACAAACTGATGCGCGCCGTGACTATCACGTCGCCGGGCGGCGGCGAATCCCTGAGCGTTCGAGAGATCGCGCGGCCCAATCCGCCGGCGGCGAATCGCGTTCTCGTGCGCGTTCATGCGGCGGGCTTGAATCGCGCGGACATCCTGCAACGAATGGGACGCTATCCGGCTCCGCCCGGTTATCCGCAGGATATTCCGGGCCTTGAGTTCGCGGGTGAAGTCGAGCAGGTTGGCGAAGAGGCGCGCGCCGTTAGCGTCGGCCAGCGCGTCTTCGGGATTACGGCGGGCGGGGCGCAAGCCGAATACGTCGTCGTCGCGGAAGACACGCTCGTTGAGATTCCGTCAAACTTATCATGGGCGGAGGCGGCGGCTGTGCCGGAAGTTTTCATCACGGCGCACGACGCTTTGTTTACGCAGGCCGAGTTGGAGATGGGCGAGAGCGCGTTGATTCACGCCGCCGGGTCTGGCGTCGGGACAGCCGCCGTGCAGTTGGCGCACGCGGCGGGCGCGAGCGTCTACGGCACATCGCGCACCGCCGGGAAACTTGAACGCGCGCGTCCATACGGGTTGGACGAAGGCTTGGCTATAGGCGATGAGCCTGCGGCGTTCGCCGCCGCTGTGCGCGAATGGACGAACGGAGCGGGCGTTAACGTCATCCTTGATTTGGTGGGCGGCGCGTACTTGGCGGCCAATCTGGACGCGCTCGCAAAGCGAGGCCGGTTGATGTTCGTCGGCACGACCGGCGGCGCGAGCGCGGAGCTTAATCTCTCGGCGGTGATGCAGAAGCGGCTGCGCTTGATGGGAACCGTGCTGCGCGCTCGTTCACCCGAAGAGAAGGCGCGGGCCACGCGTCGCTTCAAGACGCACGTCGTTCCCTTGCTTGCGAGCGGCAAAGTGAAGCCGGTGATTGATAGCGTCTATCGTATGGAAGATGCGCGCGAGGCGCATGCGAGACTGGAATCGAACGAGAGCTTTGGGAAAATCGTGCTGCTCATCGGCGACGAAGGCGCATAGAGAATCAAGAGGGAATGAGGTGGCGATGATACGTGTGATGTTCATCTGCGTGTTGCTCTCGATGGCTTTGAGCGCGACGAACGCAAGGGCGCGGGGCGTTGACCCGCAGCCGGGCGTGGCGCGCTCGCTGGCGCGCTTCAGAGCCTCGCATTACGGCAACGTGCGTTACGCGCTGGCGGTCGAACTCAAGCCCGGCGCGTCGCTGCTGACGGGAACGGAAGAGATACGCTTGACGCTGGACGAAGCGCTCGAAGAGCTTGTGCTTGACTGGCGCGTCGCGGCCCCGAAGCAGGGTCAGGCGCAGGCGCGTGTGGAGGAGATAGAAGTCAACGGGCGCGCGTTGAAAGAGGCGCGCGAGGTCAACGACCACATACTGATTCCGGGCGCGTATCTGAAGAAGGGCGAGAACGTCTTGCGGCTCAAGTTTGCCTCGCCCATCGCTCAGTCCGGCAGCCCCTTGACGCGTTATCTGGACCGCGAAGACAAGTCGGAATACATCTACACGCTCTTTGTCCCGTCGGACGCGAGCATGGCTTTTCCCTGTTTCGACCAGCCGGATTTGAAGGCGCGCTTTAAGCTTGAGTTGACCGCGCCTGAGAGTTGGAAAGTCATCTCGAACACGAACGCCGAAGGCCTCGAGGCAACCGGCGAAGCAGGCACGGCGCGTTGGAGCTTTGGCGAGACGAAGCCCATCAGCACGTATCTCTTCGCGTTTGCCGCCGGGCCGTTCGCGGAATTTCGTGAAGGCTCGGCTGAGCCAATCAAGGACGACAAGACGATTGAAACGGCTGGCGCGACTGACACGCAGACGAAGCGCGACGAGCCGCCGCTGCGCATCTTCGTTCGCCAATCGAAGGCGGAAAGAGCGCGCAGGGAGTTAACCGAACTCTTTCGTCTGAACCGCGAGTGCGTCAAGTATCTGGCTGACTATTTCGATTTCGAGTTTCCCTTTCCGAAGTATGACCTCGTTGTCGTTCCCGAATTTGCTTACGGCGGGATGGAGCACGCGGGCGCGACCTTCCTGCGCGAGGAAAGGATTCTTTTTCCGACCGACCCGACCGCGGGCGACTTGCTGCTGCGCGCCGAAGTGATGTTTCATGAAGCCGCGCACCAGTGGTTCGGCGATTTGGTGACGATGCGTTGGTTCGACGATTTGTGGTTGAAGGAAGGCTTCGCCACCTTCATGGCTTACAAAGCCATCGAGGCCGTCAAGGGGATTGCGCCGCAGGACTACAACGCCTGGAAGGTCTTCTATCAACGCACCAAGCCCGGAGCTTACGCGACCGACGCGACGCAAGGCACGACGCCCATCTGGCAGGAAATCAACAATCTCTCGGCGGCCAAATCCGCCTACGGAAACATCGTCTATCTCAAGGCGCCTTCGATGCTCAGGCAAGCGGAATTTTTTCTCGGAGCCGAACACTTTCAACAAGCCGTGCGCCTGTTGCTCAAAGAGCATGCTTACGGCAACGCCGAATGGGCCGACCTCGTGCGGGCGTTCGAGCGCGCATCGGGGCGCAAGCTGGACGAGTGGGCGGCGGCCTGGGTCAGGCGGCGCGGGATGCCGGACGTGCGCGCCGAGTGGAGCGTGAATCGCGCGGGTCGCATCAATCAATTGAAGCTCAGGCAGCAGAACATTCTGGGCGAGGGCGGGACGTGGCCGATGCGCGTCGAGGTGCTGCTCGCGCACGACAACGCGCCGCCCGAAGCCCTGACGGTGACGCTCGAAGGCGCCGCGGAAACCATCGTCACAGCAGCGCGTGGACGCCGCGCTCCGTCTTACGTCTTCGCCAACAATGAAGACTACGGTTACGGGCGTTTTCTGCTTGACGAAAAAAGCAAGCGCGCCGTCTTGCGCCAACTCGGAGCAGCGCCTGACGATTTCCTGCGAGCCCTGCTCTGGGGTTCGCTCTGGGACAGCGTGCGCGAAGCGGAATTAGCGCCCGCTGACTACATCGAGTTGGCGATTAAGCTCGTCGCCGCCGAGCGCGATGAAGTGACGACGCAAAGCATTCTCAGCCGCGTCTCGACCGCGTTCAATCGTTATCTCTCGCCCGCGCAGATGCGCGAGCTTGCGCCGAGGCTTGAGCGCGCGCTGGCCGAACGGATGCTTAACGCCGGCACGCAGGGCTTGCGCATCACATACTTTCGCGCCTTTCTATCGAACGCGATGACGGACGACGCGCGCTCGACGCTCAAGAAGATTCTCGGCGGCGAGCTACAGATTCCGGGCATGACCTTGCGCTCGCGCGACCGCTTCGACATCATCACTTCCCTGCTCGCGCGTGGCGACAGGGACGCGCCCGCGCTGCTCACAGCGCAAAGCTCGGCAGACCAGACGGACGACGGGCGACGCTATGCTTACGCGGCGGGCGCGGCCCGCTCGGACGCCGGAGTGAAGCAGCGTTACTTCGACGCCTATCTCAACGACAAGCAACTGGCCGAAAGCTGGATTGAATCGAGCGTCAATCCCTTCAACACGATTCACCAGTCGGCCCTGACCGTCGGCTATCTGGAACGCGCGCTCGCGGAGCTTCCCAACTTAAAACGCACGCGCAAGATTTTCTTCGTCAACGGCTGGCTCTCGGCCTTCATCGGCGGCCAGTGTAACGCTCAAGCCCTCTCGACCGTGCGCGCCTTCCTCGCGCGCGAGCCGCAGCTTGACCGCGACCTGCGCCTCAAAGTGATGGAAGTGACCGACAATCTCGAACGCTGCGTCAGAATCAGGAACAAGTACACTCAACGAAGTAAAGCAGTGACGAGTGACGAGTGACAAGTTAGTGATGAGCGATGAGCGATTGCTTTTTACTCATTACTCATCACGCATTACTCATCACTCATCGCTCATCACTCATCACTGCTTTCTCTTGCTCGTCACTCGTCACTTTTCACTTGTTACTGTGTTATGGACTCAAACACTTTTCTCATCATCTCGATTATCGCCATCGTGGCGCAGAGTTTTCTGCTGTTTCTGGCTCTGTTCGAGCCGGGGCTTGACTACAAGATTTCGACGAAGCCCACGGAATCGCTTGAGACGGAAGAGTTCCTTTGCATACTGGAAGCGGTGACGGACGCGAAGGCGCATCGCCGCTGCCGCATCGAAGTCCTGACCAACGGCGAGGTCTATTACGAAGCAGAGTTGGCGGCGATTCGCTCCGCGCAAAAGAGCGTCAATCTTGAGGCTTACATTTTTCAAAAAGGCGAGGTGGCCCGAAGATTCGTGGAGGCTTTGACGGAACGCGCGAAGAGCGGCGTCGAAGTGCGCGTGACGCTGGACGCCATCGGGAGCTTCTCCACATGGGACAGCTATCTCGCGGAACTGCGCGCGGCGGGCGGGCGCGTCGCTTGGTATAACTCGTTCAAGTGGTACTCGCTGCCGCGCATCAACAATCGCACGCACCGCGAAATCATCGTCGTTGACGGCGAGGTCGGCTTCGTCGGCGGCTCCGGCTTCGCAGACCACTGGCTCAACGGCGTGAAGGGCAACCCGCGCTGGCGCGACACGATGTTTCGCGTCGAGGGCGACGCCGTTTCAGGCATTCAATCAACCTTCATCGAAAACTGGCTCGAAGCTTCGGGCGAGATTTTGACGGGCGACGAGTTCTTCTCGTTTCGTGAAAGCGAAGCCGCCGCGATAACAGAGCGACACCCGGCGGCCCTCATCGTCAATAGCTCTCCTTCCATGGGTCGCTCGACGCGCGCACGCATTCTCTATCAAACACTGCTCGCCTCCGCGCAGGAGAAGCTGCACATCACGACGCCATACTTTTTGCCCGACCGCAGCGTGCGCGCGGAGTTGGTGCGCGCCGTCAAAGAGCGCGGGGTCGAAGTGAAGATTATCGTGCCGGGCAAACACAGCGACCACCTGTTGACCAGACGTTCGAGCCGTCGTCTCTTCGGCGATTTGCTGAAAGCGGGCGCGCGGATTTACGAGTATGAACCGGCGATGATTCACGCCAAGACGATGATGATTGACGGGCTGTGGAGCGTCGTCGGCTCGACCAATTTCGATAATCGCTCGTTCGGCCTCAACGACGAAGTTAATCTCGCTGCGCGCGACGAGCAATTGACCGCGCGCCTCGAAGAAGACTTCGCGCGCGACCTCGCAGAGAGTCGCGAGATAACCTACGACGAATGGCGTCGTCGCTCCATCTTCGAACGCGCGCACGAATGGCTCGGCTGGCTGCTGGAACGTCAACAATAAATGCTTTCATGTTTTCAACTCTCTAGGCGCGTTGCTTTTGACTTGAAGCTTGAAGCCCTGAAAGCTGAAACCTGTCACACGTCATGTCCTTTCGCATCGTCACCTACAACGTGCATAAATGTCGCGGCATGGACAGGCGCGTGCGACCCGAACGCATCGCCGCCGTGTTGCGCGAGACGCGGGCCGACATCATCGCTTTGCAGGAAGTGTTGAGCGTCGAAGGCCGCGAGCGCGAGCGGCATCAGGCGCGCTTTCTGGCCGAAGAGTTAGCGATGCATTATCACGTCGGCGAGAATCGCAGGCTCGACGGCGGAGCTTACGGCAATGTCATCCTGAGCCGCTTCCCCTTGCAGGCCGCGCGCAACTACGACATCACTTGGAGCGGGCGCGAGCGGCGCGGCTGCCTGCGCGCCGACGTGGAGGTTGAGCCGGGAAGACGGTTGCACGTCTTCAACGTTCATCTCGGCACGGCTTTTCTGGAACGGCGTCATCAGGCGCGGCAACTCGTCGGCGGCGAAATTCTGCAAGGGCATGAATTGGACGGGGGGCGCGTCGTGCTCGGAGACTTTAACGAATGGACGCGCGGGCTGGCCTCGCGCCTGCTCGCGGAGCATTTTAAGAGCGCGGATATTCGTCATCACCTGCGGCGCGCCCGCACCTATCCGGGCTTGCTGCCGCTGCTCCATCTGGACCACGTTTACTACGACCCCAAGCTCAGCCTCGAACGCCTGACGCTGCATCGCAGCCGCGCGGCCCTCGTCGCCTCAGACCACTTGCCGCTCGTCGCTGATTTCAAATGGCTTTGAACTCGATGAATTGAAAAGAGGCGTCGTTGGAGATTGAAGAAGAGACGGCGGCTCAGGCTTTGCGGGGCGCGGCGCGCTTTGGCGCGGGCTGAGGACTGGCGCGTAAGACGGAGGTGAAGCGGCGCGCGGCGGCGGCTGTGACGATGCAGAGTCCGCTCACTTTTTCCTGCGTGAGACGGCGCATCAATTCGAGCGCGTTCGTGTAGTTGACGCCGCTTGCTTCGCAGCCACGCTCGCTGACCACAGCCCATTGAGCTTCGCCGAGTTCACTCATCGCTCGCGCTCTCTACTTATGATTCTCCGCCATCCGCGCATCGCTAATCAGCACGACATCGTTGCTGACGACGCCGCGCGCGAGGGCCAGTTGCTTGCCGTCGCGCGACCATGCGAAGTTGAAGATGCGGTCGGATTTCCAGTTGGTTAGTTGGCGCGCGGGGCCTCCTGCGAGCGGCTGGCCCCAGATGTTCGAGGCGTTGTCGCGCGTCTCAATGTAGGTCAACGCGCGCCCGTCGCTCGACCAGCGCACGTTCATCGTCGGGAGGTCGAAAGTCTTGACAGGCGCTCCGCCCTCAATCGGGATGATGGCGATGTCGAACTGCGTATCGTATTGCTCGTCCCAGTAGGAGCAAGCAAACTGCTTTCCGTCTGGAGAAACGACGGGAGCCATCGAATACTTGTCGGTCAACTGTTGGGCTTCGCCGCCGTCAATCGAAACTTTCCAAATCGTCGGCTTGCCCGCCTCCCATGAGGTGTAGACGACCCATCGCCCGTCGGGCGTGCATTGCGGGTTGCTCTCCATGCCGCCGCGCTTCAGTTGTTTGAGATTGCCGCCGTTCATGTCCATCCGCCAGATGTTGTAGCCAGCCCCGGCGCGGTTGGAGATGAAGGCGATGTAACGACCGTCGGGCGAAGCCACGGGGCCGAAATTCGAGTTGGCATTGATGGTCAGTTGCTTTTGATTGCTGCCGTCCGCCGCTGAGATGTAAACATCCAGATTGCCGCCGGAGTTTGAGGCGTAGAGAATCCGCCCGTCCGTCGCCCATGAGAGACTGTAGTAACGGCTTGAGCCGGTCGTGATTTGACGCGCGCGGTCGGCGTCAGCATTCGGCGCGACCCAGACGTTGGACAGCACGTTGGTCTGCACGGTCGCCAGCGACGCCGAGTCGCTGCTGAAGCTGAGGGCAGCGTAGATGTTGAGGTCGTTGGTAATCCGGCGCGCTTCGCCGCCCGGATAAGAGAGCAGCCAGATTTGCGAAGCCTCAGACGTTTCATCGGACGGAGCCAGCAGAGCCAGCCCCTCGCCGCTCGGCAACCACGCGAGGCGTTCGATGAAACGCCAACGCTGCGAAGTCAAAGGTTGTTCCGCGCCGTCTTCGACGTTGATGCCGATAACGCTCGCCTGCGCGTTCGACTTGTCTCCGCTGGCGCAGGCAATCGTCTTGCCGTCGGGCGACCAGCTTGGCGAGTTGAACTGAATGGCGTTCCTGTGTGTCGAGAGCGTGCGCTCGTTGCTGCCGTCCGCGTTGGCGATGAGCAGGTCGATTTCTTTCTTCGTCGGCTTATTGCGCATGAAGGCCAGTCGCTTGCCGTCCGGCGAAAAGGTGACGGCGGAGTCAACGTCCGACAGGAGCTTGCGCGAATCGCCGCCGAGCACGGAGACTTGAAACAACTCGCTGAGCGGTCTGTTGCGCTCGCCCTTGACGTAGTAAACATAGTTGCTGTCGGGCGAGAAGGTGACGCCGTGATACTCGGACGCGACGGGCGCGACGAGTTGCTTGTTGGTGGTCGTCGCCACCTGCTTGACCCAGAGGCTCAGTTGCGCGCCGTCGTTGACGACGTGCGCGATATACTTGCCGTCGGGCGAGATGGCGACATCCACAGAATTGCCGGTCGAAGTCAGGCGACAGATGCGCGTTGACTGGAAAGGCTTCATCGCGGCCGACTCGCCGTGCGAGCGCGCCATCCTGTAAACGATGAAACCGATGAGGCTCAGCACAATCAGGCTGATGATTGAAGCCGCCAGAAGAGCGCCGCCTTTATGACGCTTAATCTCCTGAATGATTAACTCCGCGCTGGAAGTCGAACGCGGCGGCTGGTGCGTCTGCGTCTGCGCGGCCAGTTCCCTGTTCGTCTCAAAGGCGACGCGCAGAGATTGGCCGCTGGTCGTCTTGTAAATCGTCCCGCTGCGCCCGTCCGGCGGCAACGAGCGGTCAAGCTTGTCCTCAAACTCCAACTCCTGCTTCAACGCGCGCAGGTCAACCAGCATATCCTTCACCGATTGATAACGCTCTTCTCTATCCTTGCGCAGAGCCTTTCTGACAATCCGCTGCAACTCCGGCGGAGCTTCCGGCAAATACTCGGACAAAGGCAAAGGCTCTCTGTCGAGGACTGCGACGATGACATCGCTCGTCGTCTCGCCCGCGAACGGGACGCGGCCCGTCACCATCTCGTAGAGCACGATGCCGAGGCTCCAAATGTCCGTGCGCGCGTCGAGCGCGTAGCCGCGCGTCTGCTCCGGCGACATGTAGCTGACCGTTCCCATCACCATCCCCGGACTCGTGTTGACCAGCATCTTCGTCGCCGCTTCCGTGTCCACCAGAGACGCCTGCCGCTCGGTCGGCTTGGCCAAACCGAAATCGAGCACCTTGATGTAGCCGTCGTGGCGAACCATGATGTTCTCAGGCTTCACGTCGCGGTGGGCTATCCCCGCGGCGTGCGCGGCGGACAAAGCGGCGGCGACCTGCACGGACACGTCCAGAGCTTCGCCCATTCTCATTCGCCCGTTCGTCATCCGCTGGCGCAGGGTCAGGCCGTCTATAAACTCCGTGGCGATGAAATGTGTCGTGTCGGCTTCGCCGATTTCGTAAATGGTGATGATGTTCGGATGATTGAGGCCGGAAGCCGTGCGCGCTTCCTGCACGAAGCGCTGCATGCGCTGCTGGTCGGAGGCCACGTCTGCGGGCAGCAGCTTCAAGGCCACCGTCCGCTCAAGCTGCGTGTCGCGCGCCAGATAAACTTCGCCCATGCCGCCCGCGCCTAGCTGCGAGCGAATTTCATAGCGTCCAAGTTGGATTCCGGCAGCGATTGACATCAACAGAGCGTCACTCTACGGGGGAAACTCGCAGAGCGCAACAAGCCTCTCTCAAGAGTATTATTATTACGCCTTAAGAGCAATTTTAGTTGCCTTTTGTTGCCTGCGCCAGCCGCGCCGCGAAGGCCGTCCGCGCCTGCGCCGCGCTCTCAGGATTAGTGTTGCAATTGGCCGCCGGTTGAGCTATATGGTGAACGTTGCGCGCGGGAAAGACTCTAACGATGACACCTTCATCCTTTCCCATTGCTCTCTTTTTGAGTCGAACGCTTTCCCCGGCACAGTCCTGAGCCTAACCGTTGGCTGTCTCTGACCCTTTGAAATTCTCACGCCCAACAGACCGCTTCAGAGAGCCTGAGAAAAGTGAGGCTGACCATGATGACTTCCGAGACCGAACAGCAAGCCGCCGCAAACGCGCGGGAGGCTTCGCTTCAGACCCGCGATGAAGCGCAGCCTGTGGCAGTCGTCCAGCCTGACGCGCGGCCAAGCGTGTGCGAGACGATTTTGCTTGACGACGTGCCGGAATCGAAGGACGCCTTCAGCGACCAACAGCAGAATCGTTTCGGCCCACATCAAATCGTGGCGAAAGCCATCGCCGACATGATTAACGCTCCGGCTTCGCAGGGAATTTCCATCGGCCTCGAAGGAAGTTGGGGTTCCGGCAAGACGACCGTCATCAAGCTGCTTGGCGAAATCTTCAAGGACGAACGGCAGCGAGAGTCAGAGCAGATAACCTTGATTTCCTTCGATGCGTGGGCGCATGAGGGCGACAGCCTGCGGCGCACATTTCTGGAAAAGATGATTAAGCATCTGCAAAAAAAGAATTGGGTGGACTGCGAAAAGTGGGACAAGGAACTTGAGAAAATCGCTAACCGCAAAGACACCATCGTCACCAAAGAGTTTCCGACCGTCTCCAACTTTGGCAAAGTCATTGGCCTCTCGCTGCTCTTAGTCCCGCTCGGAGGAGCTTTGTTTGGACAAGCCCTCCGTGAGCCTGTGACGTTCACGTATACAGGCATCATCGCGTGGCGCTTCATCTTTGAACTATTAGTAGGACTCTGTTTCTCACTGGCTCCGCTCCTGATTCTGATTCTCAGGTGGAACAACAAGGAAGACATTCTCCAACTCGTGATTAATAAAGCGGCGACGGAAACGCGAACCGAAACCGAGAGGACGCCGACGGCCACGTCAATCGAGTTTGAAGACTATTTCAAGAAGTTGATGGGAGACGCTCTGAAAGACGAGACGCATCGCGTCGTGCTCGTGCTGGACAATCTAGACCGCGTTGACTCAAAGGAAGCGCTCTCCATCTGGTCAACGCTGCAAACCTTCATGCAGCACAAGCAGGATAACGAGACGACTTGGTACAAGAGACTCTGGACGCTCGTGCTGTACGACCCGAAAGCCCTCAGCCTGCTCTGGGAAGATAAAGGCGGCGCGCAGGCTCAAGCCCCGCCGCCGAATGGCCGCGCCAACTTGACGGCCAGCGCAGAGCAACTGCCAGCGGAGCAGGCGCAGAACGAGTTGGCCGTCCAACAAAACGTCGAAGCGCGAAACGGCAGCAACGCGATTGCGACTTCATTCATTGACAAGAGCTTTCAAATTCGCTTCGAGGTCTCGCCGCCCGTTCCTTCCGACTGGCAAGACTTTTTGTTGGGACGCTTGAGCAAAGCTTTTCCCGGACACAGCGGCGACGATGCGGAGTTTCATTCAATCTATCGCGTGCTCTCGATAGACCGCGTGCTGGCAAAACTGCCGACGCCGACCATCAGAGAATTGAAGCTCTACGTCAATCAGATTGGCGCGCTTCATCGTCAACTCGTGCTGCGCGGCAAATGCGCGGGGCCGGGCAGCAGTTTTCCGCTCTCGCTGCTCGCTTATTATGTGCTGTTGCGGCGGCGGCGTCCGAACGTTGACATTGCCGAAGGCGTCTTGAGAAAGGAATTGCCCGAAGAGGATTTTGAAGGGCTGCTCGGAGAACAGGTCGGCGATAAGCTGGCCGCCCTGCATTACAACGTCGAGATTTCGCTGGCGCGTCAGGTCATTCTCGGCCCGCCGATTAAGGCCGCTCTGCAAGAGGGCAAGAGAGACGAGCTAATCCTCTATGCCGACAATCCCAGAGCCTTCTGGAAAGTCCTCGGCGACATCATTGATAAGGAATGGGCGGCGACCGAATCGGTCAGCATCAGCAAAGCCGCTTCCAGCCTCGACGACCCGAAGTTGCTCGGCCATGCAGACCAGTTCTGGACGCGCCGCGTGGTTGATAAGCTGGGCAGCGCCGCCGCGAAGATTACATCCTGGCTGCCGCTCGACGCGGTGCGCGCCGACGGCATCGTCTCGCTCCTCAACATCGTTAGAAAAAGAGAGTTGGCCGCCACGCTGCTTGACAGAATCGCGGGCGACATCATCGGCCAGCAGAACTCCGAAGGAACGCTGGACATCAGCCTTCAAAGTTGGGTTGAAAAGCTGCGCCTCGTGCTCGCCAAAGTCAGCGCCCTCGGTTGGGGCGAGCTTTACGAGCAGAATTTTATAGAGCCTTTGGCTCAAAAGATACGTGGCGACGCGGCGCTCCCCAATAAACAGTTGACGCGGCTGCTGGAAACGCTGTTCGAGTTGAGCCGCCCAACTCCCGACACAAGCGAAACGGGGCCGAAAGCGAGTCAGACTTTAAGGTCATTAGTCAGCGAGCGGCATCTGTCAAGACAGTTCCATCTCGATGACGAAGACAGAAATAATAGCGCCCGCGCTTGGTTCACCTTCTTGACTGTTCGTGACGACCCGAAGGCTGCGTTGCCGCTGCTCTTCCCGTCCCCGGAGACGAATCCCGACGCGCATCTTCGTAGATTGAATGATTTTAAAGAAACAGATGTGGAGATGCCGGAATTCACGGCTTTGCTGGTGCGCTATGACGAATGGGAGATGTTATTCAAAATGCTTGAGGCAGATAACGCCTACGAATCGTTTGTGCTGACAAATCTCAGCTATGCTAGTGAATATCGTTATGAAAACCTCACGATAGCTCCCGCATCGTTTCTCAAACACTGGCAACTCCTGCAACAGAAACTCGACCAAGGCACAGCGACGCCCACGCCCTACGAGCGCCTCGCCGGGTCGGTGGCGCGAAACACTAATTTAACGGAAGAGGTTATCAAGGAGGGATTTCAAATAGAGCGCGCAAAGTTGTATAGCACGATAGAAGAGGTCAGCGCGGACAATGCTCAGTTCAGGGATTGGTTGCGAACAAGCCTACAGAGTCTTGACCTTGAAACTTGGGAAGCGCAGCTTTGGCTGGAAGGCGAGTTGTTGGAATTGGTCAATTCGCTGGCGGCTGGCGATGTCGAGTTTGACAGCAGCAGCCCATACGAAGCGGCTCTGCTCAACTACGCCACAGCCATCCTTAACAAGAGCGTGCGCCCCACGCACCCGTGGAACAATCTGGCGGGCGTCATCAATCATGGAGAGAGCCGCACGAAATTCAGGAGCAAGCTTGATAAAGCTTTCATCGAACAGATAACGAGGCTAAAATCTGAACCGCCGCCTGTCCTAACGATGGGTCACGTGCCACCTATCTTCTTCGAGATATTCGGCAATGAAATTCTCAAGGACGCGACTTCCGATTTGGCCTTTTCAGCAATACAGCGTCTCCTCCCGACCTTAATTGACAAACGTGAACGGGTTGGGCTGCAATGGTTCGCCGGGATGTTGGAGACTCAGCCTCAGACGGTTGAAGCGAGTTGGACAAAATCAAGCTTCCAACCAGTTAAAGAGCAATTGTGGGCAGCCCTTTCAACGGAGACGGAGCAAGCCGTCATCGAGAGTCTGGCCAGAATCTCAAACGCGCTCCAACTGTTCAGAGCGGAGGAACTGGCCAGATTTTACAAGAACCTTATTGACAGGTATGCGCAGACGAGACCTCCATTCGCATTGGTGGAAGCCCTGCAAAGCATATTGGCCTCGGACGAGTTCTTCCTTATCCACGACGATGGAAAAGCGGAGGTGAAAGATATTGCCCGGCAGATGTCAAAGCTAAAACTAATGAAGCCACCAGAGCAGAATAGAGAGTTGCTTTCAAAGACAATCAAAGAAATCCTGGAATCATATATAGCGAAGATGAACCCCGGCCCCACTTCAAGCAGTTGACGATAAGACGAGCCTTTGAACTCGTCAGATAAAAGCCTGAACACATCGCCGCGCTTCGAGCGTTGATGAATGCCGACGGTTGAGTTGAAGAGTTGGCGCGAGGTTTTGGCGCGTTGATGTTTTAGGCGTCGGCGGCGCAGCGAATGCCTGCGAAGGCGATGCGGAAGTGGCGGCGGAAGAAGTTGCGAAACGAGTTGCGCAGGAGCGGTGCGCGCGTCGCCCAGGAGCCGCCTTTGAGGACGCGGTGGTCGCCGTCGAACCACGTCTGCGAATATTCGGGGTACGGGAAAGGCTCGAAGCCGGGATAGCCCGCGAAGGCATCGCTCGTCCATTCCCAGACGTTTCCCGTCATGTCGAGGCAGCCATCCGCCGACGCGCCCGCCGGATAACTGCCGACCGCGCTCGTCCCCCACGAGTTGTTATTGAAGTTGCAGAGCGTCGGATTCGGCTCTTCATCTCCCCAACTGAAACGCCTGCTTCGATTGGCGGGAGCGTCCCAGGCGGCGGCCCTCTCCCATTCGGCTTCGGTCGGCAGGCGTTTGCCGCGAAAGCGCGCGTAGGCTTCCGCCTCATGCCAGCTAATGCCCGCGACCGGATGCTGCTCTTCGAGCAATCCTTCGTCGAAGAGACTCTGCGCGCGCCAGACTTTTTCGCCCCTTTGCCAGTAGAGCGGCGCCTGCCAGTCTTCACGCTCGCGCCACTCCCAACCCTCTTCGCTCCACCACTCGCGCCGCTTGTAGCCGCCCTCCGCGATGAACACCGCATACTCGGCATTCGTCGTCAACATTCTATCCAACTTGAACGACGGAAGACTGACGATGTGACGCGGCAGTTCGTTGTCGTAAACAAACTGCTCACCGCTCGCTCCCATCTCAAACTCGCCCGCCGCAATCGCTGCCATCTCCGGCAGAGCCGCCGCAGCTTGAGCTGCGACCGCGCGCTGCGCCGCCTCGATTGAAGGCTTCCGCTTCTTCGCCGCGGGCAGCATGTGCAGCAGGTAGCAGAGCGTTTCCTGATGTTGATACTCGTGTTCGAGCACTAGTTGAAAGACGTAGCCGTCGCGCAGCAAAGGCTCTGCTTCGTCAAAGCTTGTTTCGTCCAGAGCGCGCAACACGCGCTCGCGCACCCCGTAGAGATAGCTTTCCATCTCGCGGCGGCTCGGCAGATTTTTCGACTCTTCGCGCGGCGTGTTGATGGGATCGAAGATGCGTTCATAGCGTTCGTCGGGCGCGGCCTCACCCTTCAATTTCTGCAACAGCCAGTAGGCTTCGAAGACGCCGATGTGCGCCAGATGCCAGACGATGGGACGAAAGCCGAAGCCGGGGCTGTCGTGCAACTCTTCCTCGCGCGCGAGGTCGAAGAGCCTGAGCGTCTCGGCCCGCGCCGCTGTCATCAATGCCGCAATCTCTTCCGCCCGCTGCTGTGCCATCGCCGGTTTCCTCTTAAACTTTAGACGCGCCGCGACAAAATAAACACGCTGGCGTGAGTTGATATTGAACTGCAATAGGCTATCATAGCAAAGTTTCGAGACAAGCGTGGACGGACATTCAAGGGCTTGAAATTCAAGCTTCGACTCTTAAACTGAAAGGCTTCGGATGATTCGGCTGCGGGCCTTTGCCTGGAAGGCAGACGCTCTCTTTCGTCTGCGAATCAAAGTCACTCTCTAAAAAGCGCCGCCAATGTCGCAAGAAAACACAGAGACGGATGTCGCCGCCGGACGGCTGCTGCTACACAACCTCGTGCGCGAGGATGCGCGCCTCAGTTTCGCCGTTGACGTGCGGCGCGGCCTGCTGGCGCGGCCCAAACAACTCTTCCCCAAGTATCTCTACGACGAGCTTGGCTCTGAACTCTTCGAGGCCATTTGCCTGCTGCCCGAATACTATCTGACGCGCGCCGAGAACGAGATTCTGACGCGCTACGCGGACGAGATTGCGGCGAGCGTTGACGGCCCGGCGACTTTGCTTGAGATGGGCAGCGGCAGCGCCACCAAGACGCGCCTCATCATCGAAGCCCTGTTGCGGCGCCAGAGAGCGCTGCATTTCATTCCGGTTGACATCTCCGCTTCGGCCCTGGAGACAAGCTCGCGCGTCCTGCTTCAATCCTACCCGCGCCTGAAGATTACGGCCTACGCCAGCGATTACTACGACGGCTTGACGGCGCTTGCGAGCGACGCCGAACGTGGCCGCACGCTCGCTCTCTTTCTCGGCTCGAACATCGGCAACTTCGACGCAGACGAAGCGCACACGTTCCTGCGCGCCCTGCGCGGCGTGCTCAGAGAAGGCGACGCTCTGCTGCTCGGCGCGGATTTGAGGAAAGCTAAGCCTGCGCTCGAAGCGGCTTACGACGACGCGCTCGGCATCACCGCCGCCTTCAATCTCAACTTGCTGGCGCGCATCAACCGCGAGTTCGACGCGGACTTCGACATCCGCGCCTTCAAGCATCACGTCGAATACAACTTGGCTCTCGGCCGCGTCGAAGTTTATATCGAAAGCCTGCGCGAGCAGCGCGTCCGGCTCCGCAAGCTCGACATCGAAGCGAGCTTCACAACGGGCGAACGCATCCACACCGAAAACTCTTACAAGTATGACCTCGACGGCCTCTCTGCTCTGGCGAGCGCGACCGGCTTCAAGCGCGCGCGCACATGGCTCGACGAGCGCGAACAGTTCAGCAGCAACCTTTTCATGGTCGTATGACTGACGACGGCACAACCAAACCGCGGTCTTCCCGCGAGAAGACCGAGACGGCTCCGGCGAGCGAGACGAGCGCGCCGCACGAATCCGACCACAGCGTCTTTCCGCTTTTGACCGGGCCGGTGTCGAAGGATTCCGTGTGGCTCTTTGTCGAGAATCTGCGGCGCGGCGCGAAGCCGGCTTCCGAATGGATGTGCGGCATCGAGTTTGAACTGTTCGGCTACGACGCGCGCCGCCACTTCGAGCGCATTGATAGCTCTCAGGTGCAGCGCGTGCTCGCGGGCTTTGCTCCCTCATCGAACGATCTCTTTTATGAAGACGGCGTGGTCATCGAAGTCAACGCCGGGAAGATGAATCGCTTGACGGTGGAGCCGGGCGGGCAAGTCGAATTTTCCGGCGCGCCGCAACGCAAGCTCTACGATGTCGAACGCGAAATCAAGCGTTACCTCGCGCGCCTGCATGAGATTGCCGAAGGCAACCACCTGACCTTTCTGGCCGTCGGCTTTGACCCCTTGCGTACGCTCGCCGAGCAGCATTGGTTTCCCAAAGCGCGCTATCGCGTAATGCGCCCGTTTCTCGCCGCGCGCGGCGCGCGTGGTTGGGACATGATGGCGCGCACCTGCGCCGTGCAGGCCAATCTGGACTACGGCCCGGTCGCAGACCTCGCCGGAAAATTCCTGCTCGGCAATCGCCTCGCGCCCATCGTGACGGCCATCTTCGCCAACTCGCCTTTCGAAGACGGACGCCCTTCCGGCTACAAGTCAACGCGCGCCGCCGCATGGTTGGAGACGGACGACGACCGCACGGGCATCTCGCCGCCCGCGCTCTTTGACGACTTCACGCCGGAAGCCTTCGTCGCCTACGCGCTCGACGTGCCGATGATTTTCGCGCAACGCGAAGGGCGTTACATGGACGGGCCGACCGGAATGAAGTTTGGCGATTTTCTTGAGCGCGGCTGCGACGACGCGCAGCCCGTCTTCGGCGATTGGGCCGACCACCTGACGACGCTCTTCACGGACGCGCGCCTCAAGCAGCACATCGAACTGCGCAGCGCAGACTGCGGCAACCTTGAGATGTCGCTCGCCCTGCAAGCTCTCTGGAAGGGCTTGCTCTACGATGCCGCCACGCTCGACGAAGCCCTGCGGCTCGCGCCGCGCCTGAGCCTCGCGGACGCGCTCGCGCTTCGTCAAGCGGTCGCCCGCGACGGCCTTGCCGCAAAGGGCGCGGGCGTGGATGTTCTGGCAATCGCCCGCGAGATTGTCGGGCTGGCGCGCGAGGGTTTGAAGAGCGTCGCGCCGGATGAAGTCGCGTATCTGGACGTGCTCAGCCAGCAGGTCGTCGAGGAAGCAGTCGCCCCAGCCGACATACTGCTGCGCAACTGGCACGGCTCATGGCATGGCTCCATGAATCGCGTCTTTGAATACCTGCGAATCGCTTGAAGAAAAACTGTTCGCCTGTTTGTCGTCAATCAAGATAAAGGTCAAGCTCAATTGAGTCAGCCGCAGATGAGTCAGCCGCCAACAGACCAGCCGCTCGTTGAATTTCGACAGGTCAGCTACAGCGTCTCCGGCCTCAGCGAGCCGATTATCTCGCGTCTCGATTTATCAATCGAGCGCGGCGAGACGCTGGTGCTGCTCGGCGAGTCGGGCTGCGGCAAGACGACGACGCTCAGGCTCGTCAATCGTCTGCTCTTGCCGACTGAAGGCGTTGTGCTGGTCGAAGGCAAAGCAACGAGCGCGTGGGACGCCATCAGCTTGCGGCGACGAACGGGCTACGTCATTCAGGAGGCCGGGCTCTTTCCGCACTTCACGGTCGAGCGCAACGTCGCGCTCGTGCCTAGCTTGGAAGGATGGAATCAGGAGCGCATCAACGAGCGCGTTCGTGAACTGCTGCGCCTCGTCGGCTTGAATCCTGAGACGTTCGCGGGCCGTTACCCGCGCGAGCTTTCGGGCGGGCAGCGTCAGCGTATCGGCGTCGCCCGCGCGCTGGCCGCAGAGCCGCCGCTGCTGCTCCTGGACGAGCCGTTCGGCGCGCTAGACCCTTTAACGCGCGCCGAGTTGCAGAAGGAATTTGCGGCGCTGGCGCGTCGCTTGAGCAAGACCGTCATCTTCGTCACGCATGACGTGCGCGAGGCTCTGCTCGTCGCCACGCGCATCGGCCTGATGCACAAGGGCAGGCTCCTGCTGCTTGAAACCCCTGCCAACTTCGTCAACTCCGAAGAGCAGCACGCCCGCGCTTACATGGAGACGATTCGCTTTGACGAACGCAAGCTGTTTGCTCAAACGCGGGAGAGCGAGCGATGACGGCGTTCGAGTTTCTCAAAAGCAACTGGCGCGAAATCCTTTCGCTCTCCTGGGATCACTTGCTGCTCGTCATCGGCGCGACCGCGATAGCCATCGCCATCGGCATCCCCGTCGGCATCCTGCTCTCGCGCCGCAAGAGTTTGCGCGCGCCCGTCCTCGCCGTCGCCAACGTGATGCAGACCGTGCCGAGCCTCGCTCTCTTCGGCCTGCTCATTCCGCTGCCTTTCATCGGCGGCATTGGAGCGCGCACAGCCATCATCGCGCTCGTGCTCTACGCCCTGCTGCCGATTATTCGCAACACAGTGACGGGCATTCTCGGCGTTGACCGCAACGTGCGCGAGGCGGCGTTGGCGATGGGGATGACGGACGGGCAGGTCTTGTGGCAAGTCGAGTTGCCTTTGGCCGCGAGCGTTATCCTGACGGGCGTGCGCGTGGCGGTCGTCATCTCGGTCGGCGTGGCGACGATTGCGGCGGCGGTCGGCGCGGGCGGCCTAGGCATGTTCATCTTTCGCGGCCTGCGCCAGAACAACGACATCAACTTGATACTCGCGGGCGCGGTTCCCGCAGCCCTGATGGCGATTGCCGCAGACTTCGCCCTCGGACTTTTGGAGAAACGCTTCGACGCCAATTCGTCAAGGCTCTCGCAGCCCAAGCGGCGATTGCTCATCGGTCTGGCGGCGGCTTCGCTTCTTTTGCTGCTCGCCTTCGGCGGCTACAAAGCTCTGCACGCTCGGCGGGCTGCCGATGTCGTCGTCGGCTCAAAGGATTTTACGGAGAGCGTTATCCTGAGCGAGATTCTCAGCCAGATGTTGGAAGCGAAAGGACTGAGGGTTGAGCGACGCTTTGAACTCGGCGGCACGCTCAGCCATCAAGCTCTCGTCGCGGGCGAGATTGATTGCTACCCGGAATACACAGGCACGGCCTACACGGCCATCCTGCGCCATCAAGCCATCACAGACCCGGCCGTCGTCTACGAACAGGTGAAGCGGGAGTACGCCGAAAAGTTTGGCGTCGAGGTTGGCCCGCCGCTCGGCTACAGCAACGACTTTGCGATTCTCGTGCGCGGCGAAGTCGCGCGCAGGCTCAAGCTGAAGACCATCTCCGACGCCGCGCCCTACACGCGCGAGTGGCGCGCGGGCTTCGGTCAGGATTTCATGTCGCGCGCGGACGGCTACGCGGGCTTTGCCAGCGCCTACGGTCTTGCTTTCAACGAACGCCCGCGCGAGATGGATTTGTCCCTGACCTATCGCGCGCTCGCCTCCGAGCAGGTAGACTTAATCGCGGGCAATTCGACCGACGGACTCATCGCCGCCCTGGACCTCTTTCAACTCGAAGACGACCGCCACTTCTTTCCGCCTTATCAAGCCGTCATCCTCGCGCGCACCGTGGCCGTCACACGCTGGCCCGCGCTGGCCGACACCATCGCTCGCCTCAACAACGCTTTGACCACCGAAGAGATGCGCCGCCTCAACTACGAAGTCGATGGCCGCAAGCGCGACATCAAGCAAGTGGCGCGCGAGTGGATTGAGAAAATAGTGACGAGCAGCAAGTGACGAGTGACGAGCAAGAGAACGAAGTGATGAGTAATGAGTAATGAGTGATGAGCTAAGAAGCTATCGCTTGCTACTCATCGCTCGTCATTCATCGCTCATTGCTCGCCTCTAACTTGTCACTTGTCACTCGTCACTTGTCACTGCATTTGTTATCCTTTGCTCATCTCCCGAAAATCCAGAGAGCAAGGATGGCAGCGCGTTGAGATGGCAGTATCGGAGCATGATGTAGAGATTGCTACGGGGCGGCGTGACGGCGACGGGCATGTGCGCCTGTTTATTTTCGCGGAGCAGATGTTGGCGTTGACGGTCGAAGGGCATGGCGAGCGAGCCCCGACGTTGTTGCTGACGCTGGAACAGGCGCGCAAGCTGCAAGCGGCGTTGGCGGAATTGGTTCCGCTGGTGGAAGAAGCCAAGCGCAAAGAGGCGGAGGAAGATGCGGCTGCCCGTTGGGACGGCGCGGAGCGACGAAAGGCAAGCTGAGATGATGAAAGAGCGCGCTCCTGATTCAAGGGCACGCGCTCTTTTATCGAAGACAAGCTTGACGGCGAAGGGCTTCGCTTACTTGTGCGCGAGCGTGACGCGGATAGGCTCTGAGAGCGAGTTGGCGTCAACTTCAATCTTCTGCGTCTGGTAGCCTTTGGCCTTGACCATCAGCTTCAGTTTGCCCATGTGAATCGGGTTGAGCGCGATGGCGCCGAGGCCGTTGGTCGAACCCCATGATTCGCAGAAATGGTCGCCGCCCCAGACGGATTCCAGCTTGGCATAAGCGTTGTTGACGGGATTGCCGTCCTTGTCTGAGACGAGCACGACGGCCTGCCCCAAGCCGTCAAGCTGCTTTGGCGCGCGGGCCTTGCGGGTGATATTTTCGAGCGACTGCTCGGTCGCTTGTTGCTGCGCGGGGGCGATGCTAAAGGCGGCGGCGACAATAAAGGCGGCGATAAAAAGTTTACGCATTTCGATACAACTCCTGCTTCAAGGTTAAGGGTGAAGACGATTGATAACGGGGGCGTTGTCGGTCTGTTTCAGATGCCCTTTGAGCGGTGGCCGTTGCACGGCTGCACGCTTGGATTATAGCCTGCTTCGGCGAAATTGAAAGCATAATTTTTCGCCCGCTTCGACATTCATTTTGATGGAGAGAAAAATGAAGAGAGTCTCTGTTTTACTGCTCGTTATCGCCTCGCTCGTTTTCCCGTCCGGCCTCTGCGCGCAGACCGGCGGCGCGACGCGAGCGACCGCTCCGTCGTTCGTTCTGATTAAAGCCGGAAGGCTTTTGGACGTGCGCTCCGGCAATGTTTTGGAGAATCAGGGAATCCTCGTCGAGAATGACCGCATCAAGGCGGTCGGGCCGTTCGCCGAAGTGCGCGGGCGCGCTCCCTCGTCTGCGCGGCTCGTTGATTTGTCGAAGGAGACGGTGCTGCCCGGCCTCTCCGATTGCCACACGCACGTGCTTTTGCAGGGGGACATCACGGCGGAAGATTACGACGAGCAGTTGTTGAAAGAGTCGATTCCGTATCGCACGATTCGCGCGACCGTGGCGGCGCGCTCCGCCTTGATGAACGGCTTTACGGCCCTGCGCGATTTGGAAACCGAAGGCGCGATGTATGCCGACGTTGACGTGAAGACGGCGATTAATCGCGGCGTGATTCCGGGGCCGCGCATGTTCGTCTCGACGCGCGCGTTTTCGGCCACGGGCATGTATCCGCTCTCCGGCTACTCATGGGAACTGAAGATGCCGGAGGGCGTGCAGATTATAGACGGCGCGGACAACATTCGCCGCGCCGTGCGCGAGCAGGTCAAGTACGGCGCAGACTGGATTAAGTTTTATTGCGACCGTCGTTATTACTTGAAGGACGGCGCGCTGCACAGTTGGGTCAACTTCACGGAAGAAGAGATGCAGGCGATGGTCGCGGAAGCGCACCGCTTAGGCCACCGCGTCGCCGCGCACGCGATGGGCCGCGAAGGCATTGATGCTGCGCTGCGCGTCGGCGTAGATTCGATAGAGCACGGCTACGGCCTCGACGAAGAGTTGATGGACAGGATGGTTAAGCAAGGCACGTACTGGTGCCCGACCATCTACGTCGGCGTCTACGTCGCCGAGGGACGCGCGGCGGCTGGCGCTCCCATCTGGCTGACGATGCGCGAACTCGAAGCGAAGGCTTTCGGCATCGCCGTTCGCAAGGGCGTTAAGATTGCCTTCGGCACAGACGTGGGCGGATTCTCATGGGACATCAACGCGGCCAAAGAGTTCGCCTACATGGTGCGCTACGGGATGACGCCTTTGCAGGCGATTCAATCCGCCACGATTGTCGCCGCCGATTTATTGGAGAAGCCAAACGACATGGGCGCGATTGAGGTCGGGAAGTATGCGGACATCATCGCCGTCGCGGGCAATCCACTGCGCGACATCACGGAGCTTGAGCGCGTCAACTTTGTGATGAAAGGCGGCGCGGTCTTTCGTGAGCGAGACGCTCGTTAGTTCTGCCGGGAAGCGACGGCGCGAGCTTGCCCGTCATCAATTTTCGCGCGACACTGGCCGGAGAGATAAAGGGCGCGAGGAGCAGCAGTTTTGAGTTCGAGCGATTTTTTAGTCGAGCCGTTGGAGGAAAAGCAGAAGGCCGGGCGGCCACGCGGGTTGATTGCGCTGCTCGGCGTCTTCGCGATCTGTCTGATCGGGATCATCGTCTTCTTCGCCCTGTCGCACAAGTCGCTCGCGGGCAAGAGCGCGACGCAGCATGTCGCCACGCCTTTAGAGACTACGACCGACGGCATCGCCGCCGGGTCGAAGAGCCTCTGGGCCATTCGCGGCGCGCTAACGGAAGCCTGCACCTGCGCCGTGCCTTGCACATGCAACTTCGGCGCGGGGCCGTCGCCTCATTCCTACTGCTACCCTTTCTACTCGTACCACATTCGTGAAGGCTATTATCAAGACATCAAACTCGACGGGCTGCACTTCGGCTCGGCTGACCTTTCCGGCGCTCGCGCTCTCTTCATTGACGAACGCGCCGACGAGCGACAGCGCGAGGCTCTGCGTCTCATCATCGCGCGCCTGATTATCCGCATCCCCGCCACGGAAGCCGAAGCGAAGGCCAAAGAGCTTGCGCCCCGCATTCGCTACACGCGCGTCGAGCAGGACTACGACGAGCGACAAAATCATCTGAAAGTCGCGGGCCTCGGAGAGTTTTCAGCGGACTTCATCATGGGCTTGGACAAATCGCAGCCCGTCGTCGTCCGCAACAACACGACCTGGCGCATCCACGATGCCATCAAGGCTCGCACCAGCATGTATGAAGTCAAGAACGAACGCGACGCCGTGAAGACCAAAGACACGAACAGCAACCAGGGCGAGTTTGAATACACGGATCAAACTGACTTTGGCGGCCCCGCGCGCTGGAACTGCGGAGCCTGCGCCAACGAGCAGGCGCGCGGCGCGCAACGCGAACAGCAAACTGAACAGATGTGCGGCAGGTGAAACTAGAGACGCGCGCCCGAAGTCATGACACAAGAGCCTTGATGAAGACGCGACCAACACGCTCGCTTCCATTCTTCTGCTCTTCATGACTCATGACTTTCGCGGCGCGTGACGGCTGACTTCCATTGGAGGCGATATGAATCTCGGTGATATGACGCTGATTGACTTGCTGGTTTTGCTTCTCGTCGCCGGCCTGTGCGGCGCGCTCGGTCAGGCCATCGTCGGCTATTCGCGCGGCGGCTGTCTTGTCTCCATCGCGCTCGGCTTCATCGGCGCGATTATCGGAATGTGGCTGGCGCGTCAGCTTAAGCTGCCGGAGATGTTCGCGGTCAATGTCGGCGGCAGGTCTTTTCCGATTGTCTGGTCAATCATCGGCGCAGCGCTCTTCGTCGCCATCATCAGCTTGCTCACACGGCGGCGCGTCTAGCCTGAGAGAAGAAGCCGCGACGTTGGACGACGACGATGACGACGATTCTCAGTTACACAACGGAGTGTGGACGAAGCGATTCGTGACTACGATATATTGAAGGCTTGCGCCCGAAGCCCCATCGAACAACTTTATTGACGACGTGCCGGTTTTGGCGTATTGTCGCAACGTTGTTCAAGGGGGTTTCGGGTCGGAGCTTGCCGATTTGAACCTGGCTTAGCTTGTGCGCCATGCTTCCGGCCTCACCGCGTTGTTGAATTTCAAGACAGCGCTCAACGGCTCATCTAAAAGGAGTGAAGAAATAATGGCAACTAAAAAGGCGACCAAGAAGAAGGCCGGCGCAAAGAAAGGCGCGAAGAAAGGCGCAAAGAAGGGCGCAAGAAAAGCCGCCGCCATCGGTGTATCGCCGGGCGTGCTTGCTTGCATACGCAAGTGTCATGATGCTTTCATCAAATGCCTGCAAACAACCCACAATTTCAAGAAGTGCGCGCAGGATTATCAAACGTGCGTGCGCCGCTGCCTCAACGTCTAGCAACGCGGCTTAGCGCGTCTGCGCTCAAGCAGAACGAAGCGGCAAGTCTCTGCGAGAGACTTGCCGCTTACTTGCATGTGAGCCAGCCTTTACGCCTGCGGCCCGCGCGCCTTCCGGCAGCAGTCTCTCGCCTGCCTTTTCCCTTTCCCTGTTCCTTTGCTACACTCGCCTAAACGACAACGGCTCTCTTTGATTTACTGTAGCAGCGAACGCGTGGAGGCTTAAACGGCCTCGACGCGTTTGATAGTCTTCGGCGGTTTTATGATGGCGGCGACGGCGCAGTTTAAAGCACACAACGGCGCTCCCGATTTGAGCGACTTTCGCAAACGCTTTCCGCTGACGGTGGCGAGCTTCGGCGCGCTGGCCGAGCGCGAGGCGTGGCTGCGTCGCATCTGGGAACTCGACGCCCGTTGGGAGCGCGCGATGGAGCGGGCGGGCGACGAGGCGCGCGAAGAGATTGTCGTTCACGAAGCTCCGCCAAGGCATCTGACGGTCGAAGCCGAGTACGAGATAATTTACGCGGGCGGCGTGCTCGGACTGCTCCATGCGGCGGTGATGAACGGTCGTTACAACCGTCGCGTGATGGTCTTTGACGCGCACGCGGTCGGGCGCACGCACCGCGATTGGAATATCTCCGACGAAGAGTTGAAAGAATTTGAGCGCGCCGGTCTGTTCACGAAAGAAGAGATTGAGGCGGCCATCGCCAATCGCTATCGCTCCGGCTTCGTCAAATTTCACGACGCCGCGTCGCGCGTCAAAACGCCGCCGCTCTGGATTGACGGAGTGCTCGACGTGGCGGTCGAGGCGGACAAGTTGTTGCAGCTTGCGGCGGCCAAAATTGAACAGAGCCACAACGGTTCTGTGTTGATGGACGGGCTGCGTCTCGTTCGTTGTTACGCGCAACCAAGCCGTGTGACGGTCGAGGTGGAAGAAACGCGGACGGGGCGGCGCAGGCTCTTCGGGGCGCGGCTGCTGGTGGACGCGACCGGAACCAACTCGTCCATCTCACGCCAACTCAACGACGGGCGCGCGCTCACTCATGTCTGCCCGACCGTCGGCACGGTGGCGCGCGGCTTTGTGCGCGGCGAAGAGCCGAATCAAGTTGACTTCAGCGTCGGCGAGATTCTGGTCAGCAACCAGGACGCGCAGGATCACCGGCAGTTAATCTGGGAAGGCTTCGCGGGCAATCGCCTGCGCGACGAATACACCACCTATCTCTTCTTTTACGATGCGGTCAACTCGCCCGCAGACAAATCCCTGCTCGCTCTCTTCGAGCGTTACTTTGAAACCTTGCCGGGCTACAAACGCGCGGGCACACGCTGGCGCGTCTTGAAACCTGTCTTCGGCTACATCCCAAGCTTTCACCATCAGGGATGGGGAAATCGCAAACGAACGGCGGAGAATCGCTTGATGCTCATCGGCGATTCTGCCGGACTCTCCAGCCCGCTGACCTTCTGCGGCTTCGGCTCGCACGTCCGCAACCTGCGACGACTGACGCACCTGACCGAGCTTGCGCTCGCAGCCGACATGCTCGACCAGGCCGCGCTGTCGGAGGTCAACGCCTACGAGCCGCGCGTCGCGCAGATGGCGAGCTTCGCGGAATTTTTGCGCCCGACGGCGAAGAGCGAACCGGCTGCGGTCAACGAGACGCTCAACGCCGTGATGGCCGCGCTGCACGGTCTGGACGAGAGAGTCCGCCGCGAACTCTTTCAAGACCGCATGAGCTTCAGCGCGCTCAAGAATCTGTTGAGCCAGACGGCGCGGCTCTACCCGCGCATCTTCACGCGCGTCCGCGAGCATCTCGGAGCGCGCGGGACATTCTGGTGGCTGGCGAATATCGCCTCTGCCGCCTTCTCCGAAAGACGCGCCCTGCGCTCGATAGGCGACACAACAGAGCCGGAGGCAGACGCCGCGCAGGCATTCGCTCATCACCTACGGCTTTACAAAAATCGTCAGGGCGCAGGCAGTCAACCCTGACTGGCCTGCGCCCTGACGATTTATCTCAGGCTCTTAATTCAAAAAAACTTTCTAGTGCGGCGGCGGGTCGCCATCAACCGGCGCGCTGGTAGGCCGTGAACCGTCCTCTTCAGAATCGGGCGGCGGTGGGTCGCCTTCGCTGGGCGTTTCCTCCTCCGTGCCGCCGTCACCCGCCGAAGGCGGCGGCGGGTCGCCTTCCGCTTGCGCGTACATCGCCGCGTTGTCCATCGGTGGGTCGCCTATCGTTCTATTTTCTTGATTCTCAGACATGGTAACAAGCTCCTTTTGTGGTTGAGGTTAATTACGTCCCGGCGGATATTGCAGGGCTGCCGCCGAGTTGTTTGTGGGCAAGTTGAATATCCGGCCTCGTGAGGTAGCTCGTAAAAGCTTCCGCTCCCCACTGCTGCTGGAGTTGAGAGAGAACGTCGCCCGCGCGCGACAGAGCATCCTTTGCCGCCATCTCATCTCCCTGACGGCGATAGGCGCGGGCCGCCAACAGCCACGCGCGCCACTCCGACTCATGTTGGGCCGCGGCGGCAAATCTATCCTTCGCCGCGAGCGCAGTGGAGAGAGCATTGCGCGCGTCGCCCGCTTCGAGTTGGACTTCGGCCAGAGCGAGCAGAGCCTTCGAGAGCAAGGCCGAATCGTCGCCGCGCTTGGCCATCTCGACCGCTTCCTCGCAGTCCAGCTTTCCGTCGCGCGCCGCGCCGGAGAGAGCCTTGGCCAGCCCGAGCGTGAACTTCGCCTGCACGAAGACTTCTTCATACTGCTTGTCGGCCAGCTTCATCGCCTCTTCGCTTTCAGCTTTGGCCTTCGGCGAATCTAGCTCGCTGAGCGCAATCTGCGCCCATCGCAGGTGAATCTCCGCAGTCACTGACTGGTAAATAGCGCCGGGCTGATTGGAGCGCTCGTAAGCCTGTTGAAGAGAGGCGCGCGCGTCCGCGTACTGGCCCAAACGCCATTGCAGGTTGCCGCGATTCAGTTCGTTATACATGAGGCCGAGCCGGTCGTTCAAAGACTTGTTGATGTTGTAGCTCAAATCGTAACGATTGAGGGCTTCGGTGTAAAGCTCCTGCTCTGTGAAGACCATGCCGAACTCGCCGTGGGCGAAGGCAATCTGCGGTTGATAGCCGCTTTGCGTGGCCATGTCAAGATTCTGCTGAAAGGTCTTGAAGGCCGTGTCGTAGTCGCCTTTGCGACGATTGGCGCGACCGATGAGAATCAGGCACACGCCGACGTTGGTGCGATAGCCGCCCTGCTGAAAAAAGTTGAGAGCCTCGCGCGCGTAAGCCAGGCCCTCATCGGTGCGTAGTTGCTGGATATAGAGGACGGCCAGGTTTTGCAGGACTTCCGCCTCGCGCAACTGCGACTTGGTGAGGCGGGCAAACTCGCGCGCCTGATTGTAATTCTTCTCGGCTTCGGCGTACTTGCCGCTGACAAAGAGAGCGTAGCCGAGGCCGTTCAAGCCGCGCGCCAGCAAGTCGTCCTGATTGTGTTGCTGCGCGAACTCAATCGCATCGGTGGCATACTGCTGCGCCTTTTCCGGCGCGCCCTGAATGTAGGAGAGACGGCTCATTTGCAGCAGGACGTTGATTTTCTGCGACTCGTTGCCGCTGGCGCTCGATAGCTCGTAGGCGCGTTGCAACTGCGCCGCCGCGTCGGCCAGCTTGCCCGTGCTGATGAAGAGTTGGCCGCGCTCGTAAAAGACATTGGCCTGCCCTTCGACGAGTCCCTGCGTGTCATAGAGAGCTTGCGCCTTGTCGAACGAAGCAAGCGCGCCGGGAGTGTTCAGGTTCCTGCCGTTGAGCGCGCCCGTGCGCAGGATAGCCAGCGCATACTGCGCATCGAGCCGCGTCGCTTCACGATAATTCTCCAAAGCTTTTTCCCGCTCCTCGTTTCTTTCGTAGGCGCGGCCCAGGTCGAAGTAAGCCTGCGGTTGGTCGGGCGCGATGCGCGCGATGGCGGTGTAGGCCGTGATGGCTCGCGGCAGGTCGTTGGAGACGATGCCGCTGATGGCGTTGAAATAGAGCGCGTCCAGTTGCGGAAGCTCGGATTGGTCCGGGACGAGCGACGAGACGTGCAGCAAATCATCTTTGGCGCGGTCGGCATAGCCCAACTCCATCTCAGTTTCGGCCAGCCGCGCGTGGGCCATAATGTACTTGTCGTCTTCCTTGGTGGCGCGCGTGAAGTTCAGAAAAGCCTTATGATACGCGCCGTCGTGCAAATCGCTCAGGCCCTTTTGATAGGCGGCCACCGCACCCGGCGGCGGCTCATGCGGCCCCGGCTGTAGCAATTTGGCGACGGCCCAGATTAACAACACCCCGACGACCAGCGCGATGACGACAGTGAAGATGGAGAGGCGCGGGCGGCGCAAGGTTTCGGCGATGCTGAGCAGCGCGCTCGATGGGGCGGCTTGATGCGCGGAGGCGAGACGCCTGGTGCGATGCGAATCGTCGCGCAGGGAAGGACGCAGGGCGCGCAGGTCGCCCAACATCTCCTGCGCCGTTTGATAACGCTCGGCAGGCTTTTTCGCCAGAGCCTTCATCGTGATGCGGTCAAGCTCTTTCGGCACGCGCGAGTTGAAGACGGAAGGCGGCGGCGGGTCAACGTGAATCACCTGCGCCCCGATTTCGATGACGCTCGAACCAGAGAAGGCGGGCTTTCCGGCGACGCACTCGTAGAGCATCGCGCCGAGGGCGAAGAGGTCGCTGCGCCCGTCAACTTCCGCGCCCGTCGCCTGCTCAGGCGAAAGATAGAGCGGCGTGCCGACGACGACATCGCTGCGCGTGCGCGTCGCAAGCAAGGTGCGCGCGTTCGGGTCGGCGGCGAGTTGCGATTGGTCTTCGTGCAACTGCTTGGCAAGGCCGAAGTCTAAGACCTTGACCTGCCCGCGCTCGTTGATGACGACGTTCGAGGGCTTGATGTCGCGGTGGACGATGCCGTGCGTGTGCGCTTCGGAGAGCGCGTCGGCCACGTCCGCGATAATCTCGCTGGCCCGCGCAATCGTCAACTGGCTGCTTTGCAGCAGGTCGCTGAGCAACTGTCCGTCCACCTTCTCCATCACGATGAAGGGCTGGCCCTCGGCGGTTTCGCCGTAATCGTAGACGGCTGCGATGTGCGCGTGCGACAGGGCGGAGACGGCCCGCGCCTCGCGCAGGAAGCGGGCGCGAAAGTGATGGCCTTCAGCCGCTTCTCCGAGAAACTTGATGGCGACGTGGCGACCCAGGTGCGTGTCTTCGGCTTCGTAGACGACGCCCATCCCGCCCTCGCCGAGCTTTTCTAAGATGCGATAATGAGAGACCGTCTCGCCGATCATGGGTCTGGGGCTTTCTCGATCCGGGACACGGAGGGAAAGATGATAATGAGCAAACCTTGCCGGCCAGTGAAAGGTGTCGGGCAGGTTTTATGGAACGAGCGCTACATGCGGATACATTCTGCGCCAAATCGAAGAGTTTTCCAAGCAAAAATTTACTGCCACTCATCGTTGGACTTTGAGCGCGATAACTGCGGACGCTTAAGCCCCGCGACAAACGTTGACGAAGCGACGATGAAGGACAAACCATCGCGAGCCGGACTGTCATCCGTCATCAAGCCGGACTGTCATCCGTCGCTTCATAGCGCGAGGTTTGAGAGCTTTGCTATTGACGCTTTGAAGAGGCGCGCGAGTTCAAGTCTTAACGACGCGGGGCGAGGGCTTGGCGCGCGGCGAGGGCGAGGGCGCGTGCTTCGCCGGGTGAAGAGGCGCAGGCTGTCAGGTGTCCCATCTTGCGCCCGGCGCGCGGCTCGTGCTTGCCGTAGAGATGCAGCTTGACGTTTGGGAAAGCGCAGGCGGCCAGCCAGTCAGGCTCGCCCTGTTGCCAGAGGTCGCCGAGCAGGTTGACCATCGCCGCGGGGCAGCGCAGAGCCGTCTCGCCGAGCGGCAGGCCCGCGACCGCGCGCAGTTGTTGCTCAAACTGGCTGGTCACGCAGGCGTCAATCGTCAGGTGTCCCGAGTTGTGCGGGCGCGGCGCGAGTTCGTTGATGAGCAACTCGCCCTCAGTGGTCAGAAAAAATTCGACGCACAGCACGCCGACCACATCAAGCTTGACGAGCAGGCTCTCCGCTATCTCGACGGCGCGGCTGGCGACGGCGGGCGCGACGGCGGCGGGCGCGATTGAGCAATCCAGAATGTGCCGCTCGTGAGAATTTTCGATGACGCCGTAGTGCGCCGTCTCGCCGCCGACGCCGCGAGCAGCGACGACCGAGACTTCGCGCTCGAAGTCTATAAACTTTTCCAGAATCATCTCCTGCCCGTCGTGCAAGAGGAAAGCGGCTGCGGCCTCGGCCCCGGTCGCGACGCGCCGCTGCCCTTTGCCGTCGTAGCCGAACCCGGCTGTCTTCATCACCGCTGGAAGTCCCAGACGAGCGATGCCCTCGTTCACATCTTCGAGCGAGGCGACGGCGTGAAAGGGCGTGACGGGAAAGCCTGCTTGCGCTAGATAAGTTTTTTCACGGACGCGATTCTGCGTCGTCTGTAGCAACGCGCCGCTCGGACGCACGGGAACGAGTTCCGCAACCGCCGCCGCGGTCGCAGCAGGAATATTTTCAAACTCGAAAGTCACGACTTCGACGCCGCGCGCGAACTCACGAACGGCGTCGAGGTCTTCGTAAGAAGCAGTGATTTCGATGTCGGCGACTTGTCCGGTCGGGGTGTCTGTTTCGGGCGAGAAGGTGTGGACGAGATAGCCCATGCGGCGGGCGGCCATCGCAAACATGCGACCGAGTTGGCCGCTGCCGAGCACGCCGATGGTCGAGCCGGGGAGAAAGGAGAGCTTCACACCAGTTGTGCCTCGCGGACTTGCTGCTCTTGTTGACGACGAAAGCGATGCAGCTTTCGTCTCAAGTTGGGCCGCGTCGTTGCCAGAATTGCGACGGCCAACAGCGCGGCGTTCTTCGCTCCCGCCTGCCCGATAGCCAGCGTGCCGACGGGAACGCCCGCGGGCATCTGCGCAATCGAGAGCAGAGAGTCCAAACCCTTTAAAGCGCGGCTCTCGATTGGCACGCCGAGCACCGGCACAATCGTCTGCGCCGCGACCATGCCCGGCAGATGCGCCGCCCCGCCCGCGCCCGCGATGATGACTTCGAGGCCGCGCGCTTCGGCTGTCGCCGCAAACTCCGCCATCCACAAAGGCGTCCTGTGCGCCGAGACGACGCGACACTCGTGCGCCACTTCAAACTCCGTCAACATCTCCGAAGCCTGCCGCATCGTCTCCCAATCCGACTTGCTCCCCATGATGACGGCGACCAAAGGCGACGCAGAGACGCGGGGACGCGGAGACGCGGCGAGCGACTCGGAGGCGGACGCGCCGAGATGCGAAGCGGACGCGCGGAGACGCGAAGCTGCGTCAACATCTTGCAGACGCGGCGCAGCTGTGACAGCTTTTTTCTTCGCCGCGTCGCCGCGTCGCCGCGTCGCCGCGTCCGTCTTCTTCTTTCGCGTCGCCATCTGCGTTAGCCCTGATAGCCTGCCTTGTCGTCGAAGTTGCAGAGGTTCTCGGTCTGGATGAAGTCGTAGCCTGCTTCATGGATGCGACCGAGGACGCCGATGATTTGCGCGTGTGTGACGGGGCCGCCGTCCGTCCGGGAGACGAAGCGGCAACGCCAGTGGTCTGTGATGAAAGTTTCGGGCGAGCCTTCGGGCCAGACTTTGACGCCGCGATTGCTAATCATCGTCAGGTTGAGGTCGCCTTCGATTGACTTGATGGCCGCGCCGAGTTCGTCGGCTGTGCCTTTGTTCCAATCCAAAAACACGTCAACGCCGATGGTCGCTTTCTGTTCGGCTTCGTGCTTGGAGGTCTGCGCGTTGACGGCCTCCGAGCCGCCCGCTTTGTACTCGACGGCCTTCAGCTTTTCCGGCTTTTGACCGATGCGTTCGATGACGGCCTCCGCAAACTCTTTCGTCCCGACCTTCTCACGGCTGACGCCTTCCTTATAGATGTCGTAAGTGTGAATGCCGTCCTCAATCGTGCGCAGCCATGCGTTGTGGACGCGCTCGGCAACGTCCGCTTGATTGATGTGAACGAGCATCATGATGGCTCCGAGCAGGAGGCCGGAAGGGTTCGCCATGTTCTGCCCGGCGCGGCGCGGGGCAGAGCCGTGGATGGCTTCAAACATCGCCACGTTTTCGCCGATGTTGGCCGAGCCAGCGAGGCCGACCGAGCCTGCAATCTGCGCGGCCACGTCCGAGAGAATGTCGCCGTAGAGATTGGGCATCACGAGCACATCGAAGGCTTCGGGCGTGTCGGCGAGTTTGGCCGCGCCGATGTCCACAATCCAGTGTTCGTTTTCTATCTCAGGATACTCGGCGGCAATCTCGTCGAAGACTTTATGGAAGAGCCCGTCGGAGAGCTTCATGATGTTGTCTTTGGTGAAGCAAGTGACCTTCTTGCGATTGTTGCGCCGCGCGTAGTCGAAAGCGTAGCGCACAATCTTCTCCGAGCCGGGACGCGAGATGAGCTTCAACGACAACATCATCTGCTCCGTCTGCCTGTACTCGATGCCCGCGTACAAGTCCTCTTCGTTTTCGCGGACGATGACGACATCCATGTTCGGATGCTTCGTCTTGACGAACGGGTCGTAGGAGACGCACGGGCGCACGTTGGCGTACAAGCCCATCGTCTTGCGCACGGTCACGTTGAGGCTCTTGTAGCCGCCGCCCTGCGGCGTCGTAATCGGGGCTTTGAGAAAGACTTTGGTGCGGCGCAAACTGTCCCACGCGCTCGGCTCGATGCCGGCGGCGTTGCCCGCCAGATAGGCTTTCTCGCCGATGACGATGGTTTCGATGTCGAGGCTCGCGCCCGCTCCCTTCAGGATGGCGAGCGTCGCCTCCATGATTTCCGGCCCGATGCCGTCGCCGTGCGCGACCGTGATAGGAACACTCTCTGGCATAATCTTTACGATGCCTTTCTTCGAATGATGAAATTGCAGTAACGCTTTCAGGAGCGAAGCACTATATGCTAAAAGCGCGAGCGCAGGCAACGACCTGAGAGAAGACGCGCCCCCCACAAGCGCCAAAATGACGGCCAGCCCCGCTGTCATCAGTCGCAATCTTGCGTTCAATTTTCCTGCGTGTCATGATTGAAGAGCGATTTCGTATCTCTTAAAGAGGCGACGACCAATGAGCGACAACTACGGCAACCTTGAGCCGCGCGTAACAATAGTTGAAGAGGCTGTCCTCATATTGAAGGAGTTGGCCCTCAGCGCCAACGACCGCATGAACGGCTTCGATGCTGCCCTGAGCAACCTGACGGTGAAAATAGAAGCTTTGACGGATGCTCAAATCCGCAACGAAGATTCATTCAACAATAAAATCGAAGCTTTGGCGGACGCTCAGCGTCTCGGTGAAGATTCACTGTCCAGTAAAATCGAAGCTTTAACAGATGCTCAGATCCGCAACGAAGATTCATTCAATAATAAAATTGAAGCTTTGACAGATACTCAGCGTCGCAATGAAGAATCCTTCAATAATAAAATTGAAGCTTTGACAGACGCTCAAACTCGTAGCGAAGATTCATTCAATAATAAAATTGAAACTTTGACGGATGCTCAGATTCGCAGTGAAGATTCACTATCCGGTAAAATTGAAGCTTTAACGGATGCTCAGATTCGCAACGAAGAGTCGTTCAACCGTAAAATCGAAGCTCTGGCGGAAGGTCAGCGTCGCACGGATGAAGCGCTGACGCGTCTGGCAGATGCCCAAGCGCGTCTGGCAGATGCCCAAACCCACACAGACCAGCGGTTGGACGCGCTGATTGATATTGTCAGAGGTCGCAATGGTCAGTGAGCTTTCCGGCGCGCGGGCCTTAAATTTTATTCGTTGATAATGAAGAGCCGGATAATGCAGACCGTCGTTGGTGTTGAGGAGCAAGAATATTGTTAGGAATTTTTTCAGCGCACGCTTGCGCTTCGCTTGAAGTGTAAGGCATACTTTTCGTGTTTGGTACCTGCTCTCGCGCGTTAATGGTGACGCGCCTGTCCGTGACTGGAAAGCGACGTTGGTTCGGCTGAAAAGAGCGAGGCTAGTTTGTCAACTTGTTAGAAGCCGCTCTCGCTAGTTGTTAGAGCACCGGGCGCGTCGCGTTTCGCCGGAAAGGTCAGTTGAGGCTCCCCGCCTTTAGTCCCAGCGATTCCACATCAAGCCCGCGCTTCCTTTGACCTTAAAGGATAAAGATAAAGAAATGGCTACGAAACTTTATGTCGGTAATCTGTCGTTCCGCACGTCCAGCGACGATTTGCGCGAAGCCTTCTCGCAGGCCGGAACGGTGGAATCAGCAACGGTGCTCGAAGACCGCGAGACGGGACGTTCACGCGGCTTTGGCTTCGTCGAAATGGCAACAGCGGAGGAAGCGACAGCGGCCATCGAAATGTTCAACGGCAAAGACCTCGGCGGGCGCAACCTGACCGTCAATGAGGCCAAGCCGAAGACTGACCGCGGCGGCGGTGGTGGCGGCGGGCGCGGCGGCTACGGCGGTGGCGGCGGCGGTGGTCGCGGCGGCGGCGGCGGTGGCGGGCGCGGCGGCGACCGTGGCGGCTTCGGCGGCGGCGGTGGCGGCGGACGCAACGACCGCGAACCGCGCTGGTAACTCAACAGCAGTGACAAGTAAAGAGTGACGAGTGACAAGCTCAAGGCAACAGCTTTGAGCTTGTCACTCATCACTCTTTAGTTTTTGCGGCGCTCTTTTGAGTTTTTACTTTGCTGCTACTTTTTCTCGATGCTTCTCAACTCTCAACAAACCGCTTAACAGCCGCCGCTTTTCTTATGCTCGTCACTTGCTGCTTGTCACTCGTCACTGCTTTCTTGCCGTAGGAGTAATCTTGAGCTTGAGCGTCTGGCTACCGCGAACGATTTCGATGTCGTATTCCTCGCCCGCCTTCATCTCTCCGAGCGCGTAGGTGTAGTCGTAGACGTTCTTCACTTCGCGCCCGGCGAGGTGTGTCACGCGGTCGCCCGCCAGCAGTCCGGCCCTGGCCGCCGGTGAATCATCGCGCACGCCGTCAATCTTCATCCCGTCGGTCGCCTCCGCATAATTCGGCACGACGCCGAGCGTGACGCGAAAGCCCATCGGGCGACGCTCGCCCTCGCTTTTGGCGACCTTGTAAGTGGGCCGCTTGCGGCTGGTGTCTATCGAACGAACGATGCCCTCGACGAGCGAGACGACGCGAGCCTCGCTCTCGTAATCAATCTTATCGGCGGTGTCCGACGGCTTGTGATAATCGTCGTGCGTGCCTGTGAAGAAGAAGAGAACGGGAATCTGTTTCGAGTAGAATGATGAATGGTCGCTAGGGCCGTAGCCGTCATCGTTGAGCGTCAGCGTAAAGAGCGGGCCGGGGGACGAAGAGCGGCGGTCTGTGTAAGCGACGCCCACGCGCAAATTCTCATCCTCGATTATCTGGCGCCACTCGGCGGCAGTCCCGACGCCGCCAATCATCAATCGCTTCTCTTTCATCCGACCGATCATGTCCATGTTAATCATCGCCACCGTGTTTGTGAGCGACAAGAGCGGATGATTGACGTAGAAGTCTGAGCCGATTAAGCCTTCCTCTTCGCCGCTGAAGGCGATGAAGACGAGCGTGCGCTTCGGCCTCGCGCCTTGCGCGGAGAAGAGCCGCGCCAGTTCGAGCAAGCCCGCGACGCCCGAAGCGTTATCGTCCGCGCCGTGATGAATCTCGCCCTCGCGCACGGCGAGGCTGCCTTCGCCGCCGCGCCCCAGATGGTCGTAGTGCGCGCCGATGATGATGGCTTCATTCTTCAACTGCGAATCCGAGCCTTCGATGACGCCGATGACATTCGCGCCCGGCGCGTTGCGCTTCACAATGTCCGTCGAGATGCTGAGCGTCACGCCGTCAAGCATATTGAACTTGACCTCGACCGTCACGTTGTAGCCTCGCACCTGAGTTGTGCCGCGCGCCATTGACCACTTGCCGACATCCTTCTCCACTTCGGCCAACTGCGTAGAACTATTCATGCCGAGGATGCGCGCCGCCGCTTGCCTTGAAATAACGACGACGGGCAAGCCCGCATCGCCCGCGCTGTTGTCATAACTGAGACGCGCGAGCCGTTCGTCTCGAAAATTATCTTCGCGCGCGACGACGACCAGAGCCGCCGCTCCGTTCTCGCGGGCCGCAATCGCTTTCCAGCGAACGTCCGTGAAGCGAGCAAATTCTCCGTGCGGGTTATCGCCGTCCGGCGTGCCTGCCAGAGCGACGGCGACGCGGCCACGCAAGTCAACTCCGGCGTAGTCGTCATAGTTCAACCCTGCGGCCTTGATGCCGTAACCCACGAACGTCGCGGGCGCGTTCGTCACTTTCCCGTTCGACGAAAATCCGAGCGGCGTCCAGTCTTCACCAACCCGCAAATCGAGCGCGGCGGCGCGCGTGTCTACGGGCTTCGCGGCGTCTTGCGCAGTTGTCGCCACGTGCGGCGCGAACAGCATCGCGTTGCTCTGGCCGAGCGTGACGCCAGCGACAAACGGAAACTCCTGCATGTAACGGCGCGGGCTGTCGGCTTCGAGGATGGACATGCCGGGGCGGTCTATGCCGTTGCTGCGTCTCAGGCCATAGCGCGAAAATTCTTTAGCGATATACGCGGCGGCGGCGTTGGCTCCGTCCATTCCGGTGCGGCGTCCCTCAAGCTGGTCGGAGGCCAGATACGTGACGTGCGCGCGCAGCCGTTCAACGCTCGGAACAGCATTGCTCGCAGGCTTCGGCTGCTGCTGCGCGACGACGCTGGCCGCGACGGCGACGATAAAGGCGACGCGAAGAAAAGTTCGTTTGACTAACATTTGAGATTCCACAGCTTCAGATTTCAGAAACGAGTTTCGATGACGGACGAACCGATGCATCGCTAACGAGCTTCGATGACAACGAGGCGGGTCATCATTAACGAAACATGATGACAACGAAACGATTCATCATGTAAGCGAGGAAGACGATTTCAAGTGGCGACGAAGCCGACTCAAACGACGAGCCTTCAAACCCAACCCCTAACCCCCAACTCCCGCTTTCTCAATCTATCCAATCAGCGATGAAGACGTTGGTGTCGCCGCGAGTTTTGGCGTTGCGGTTGGAGGCGAAGACGAGCCGCTTTCCGTCAGGCGAGAACATCGGAAAGCCGTCGAAGCTCTCGTTGTAAGTGACGCGCTCAAGGCCCGTGCCGTCCGTGTTCACGACGTAGAGGTCGAAATTGCGCCCCTTGGCGTCGTTGACGTTCGAGGCGAAGATGATGCGCTTGCCGTCTGGAAAGAAATAGGGCGCGAAGCTCGCCGCGCCGAGATGCGTCACCTGTCGCTTGTTCGAGCCGTCGGCGTTCATCACCCAAAGCTCGAAGACGGTCGGCTCGATGACGCCTTCGGCGAGTTTGTCTTTATAACGCTTAATCTCGGCGGGCGTCTGCGGATGAAAGGCGCGAAAGACTATCTGCTTGCCGTCCGACGAAAAGAAAGGGCCGCCGTCGTAGCCGAGTTCGGTCGTCAAACGCCGCACGTTCTTGCCGCTCGAATCCATCGTGTAGATGTCGAGGTCGCCGTCGCGCATCGAGGTGAAGACAATCTTGCGGCCATCCTTTGAGACAGTCGCTTCGGCGTCGTAGCCGGGCGCGCTCGTCAACTGTTTCACGTCCGAGCCGTCGGGCCGCGCCGTGAAGATGTCGAACGAAGCGTAGACGGGCCAGACGTAGCCCTTCGAGAAATCGGGGCGGGGCGGGCATTCTTTGCTGCCGAGATGCGTTGACGAAAAGAGAATGCGCTTCTGCTTCGGCAGGAAATAAGAGCAGGTGGTGCGGCCCATCCCGGTCGAAACCATGCGAGCGCCGGAGCCGTCCGTCCGCATCGTATAGATCTGGTCGCACTCGCGCCCGTCGCGCTTCGATTGAAAGATAAGCTCCGTGCCGTCCGGCGAAAAGTAAGCCTCCGCGTTCTCGCCGCCGAATGTCAACTGCCTGACGTTGCTCAAATGCTTCTCATCCGGCAGCCCCAACGGATCGTCCGGCCCAAACGCCGCCACCGCCGCCGGCCTCATGCTCGACACAGGCAAATACATCACAGCAAGGATTGTAAGGAAAATGAAATTCTTCATAGGTCTTAACAACAGTGACAAGTGACGAGTGACAAGTGACGAGCAGGAAGAAGAAGTGAGAAGCAATGAGTGATGAGTAACAGCGTCATTCTTTTCTGCTCATCCTTCATTACTCATCGCTAACTCGTCACTCGTCACTCGTCATTGTCTTAACCATTCTTCTTTTCAAACTCTTTCATGAACGCGACCAGAGCTTCGACGCCTTCGCGCGGGAAGGCGTTGTAGATGGAGGCGCGAATGCCGCCAACGGAGCGGTGGCCCTTGAGGCCGTCAAGACCGGCAGCGGTCGCTTCCTTCGCAAACTGCTTTTCCAACTCTTCCGAAGGAAGGCGAAACGTGATGTTCATCGAGGAGCGCGAGTCGGGGTCGGCGTGGCCGCGATAGAAGTCGGTCGCGTCAATCGCGTCGTAGAGAATCTTCGCCTTCGCTTCATTCTCGCTGTGCATTCCTTCGAGGCCGCCCCTGGCTTCGAGCCACTTGCAGACCAGCATGATGATGTAGATGCCGAAGGTGTTGGGCGTGTTGTAGAGCGAGTTGGCTTCGACGTGCGTGCGATAGTCGAGCATCGTGTGCAAGCCGTCCGGGATGCGCTGCAAGAGGTCGTCGCGCATGATGACGAGCGTGACGCCGCTCGGCCCCATGTTCTTCTGCGCCCCTGCGTAGATGAGCGCGTACTTCTCCGCCGCGATGGGCCGCGAGAGAATGTCGGATGAAGCATCGGCGATGAGCGGCACGTCGCCGACCGGCGGCTCAGCCTTCCACTCGACGCCCTCTATGGTTTCGTTCGTCGTGATGTGCGCGTAGGCCGCTTGCGGGTCGAGCTTCAACTCGTCCTCAGCAGGCACGCGCGTGAAGCCGCCGTCGGCCATCGTCGCGGCGATGTTCACAGAGCCGCAACGCTTCGCCTCCTTGACGGCCTTCTTGCCCCAACTGCCCGTCACGACGTAATCCGCGCTTCCGCTCGGCGGCAGAAAGTTCATCGGAATCATAGAGAACTGCAAGCTCGCGCCGCCCTGCAAGAAAAGGATGTGATAGTTCTCCGGCAGCTTGAGCAACTGGCGAAGGCTGCTTTGCGCGCGTTCCATTATCTCGTCAAACGTCTTCGAGCGATGGCTAATCTCCATGATTGACATGCCGACGCCCGGCAAAGCCACCAACTCGCGCTGCGCTTCTTCCAACACCGGCAACGGCAACACCGCCGGCCCCGCGCTGAAGTTAAAGATTCGTTCCGTCATTCATTTTCCTCCTAGATTGGGGTTGGGGGTCAGGGGTTGGGGAAGACAAGCATTAAGTTGAACGTGTCGGTTCTCGTTTTTGTTTTCCCCAACCCCTAACCCCTATCCCCTGTCCCCTGCTTTCCAAACACCGGGCGCATCGCTTTGCCGACGACGCGTTCGACTATCCAACGCGGGGCCAGCCGTTCGGCTTCGGTCATCAAGTAGTTTGACCAGCCGGAGATGATATGGCTGCGCCCGCGTTCAAGGCCGCGCAGGGCCGTCTTGACTACTTGCGCGGGCGTCTGCACGACGCGCACCGGCATCTTCTGCCCGGCCTGCGCCGCGTCGAAAAAGTTGGTGTCCGTCACGCCCGGACACAAGGCCATGACCTTGATATTGTGTGCGCGGTTCTCTTCCCACAAGGCTTCGGAGAGAGAGAGCACGAAGGCTTTGGTCGCCGCGTACGTCGCCATGTATGGCACGCCCTGAAAGGCCGCGGTCGAAGCGACGTTGATAATCGCGCCGCTCTTGCGCTCGCGCATCGGGGCCAGATAAAGATAAGTGAGAGCGACGAGAGCCTTGATGTTGAGGTCAATCATCTGTAGAGCGCGCCCCAAATCAAGCCGCGCGAAATCGCCCATCGCGCCGAAGCCAGCGTTGTTAATCAACGTCTCGACCGAAAGCCCGCGCCGCTCCGTCTCCGCATACAACTGCTCAGCCGCGCCGTCCTTCATCAAATCCTGCGCGACGTATTGCGCGTCAACTTTGTGCGCGCGGCTCAACTCGTCGCACAGAGCCTTGAGCTTATCTTCAGAGCGCGCCACCAGCAGCACGTTTTCGTCGCGCGCCGCCAACTGCCGCGCAAACTCCTCGCCGATGCCGCTCGACGCGCCTGTGATGAGAATGGTTTTCATAGTTTCAGGACGCACGCTAAACGACTACTCGATAACGCGCGGCGCAGGCTGAGCGACCGACAGTGAGACGACGAACACATGCGCCCCCGAACAACACCCGCGCGCTCTCTTTCCCGGCACGTACACAACGTCGTTCGGCTGAAGAAAGACATCCGGCGCGCGCTTCTTAGCGATGGCCTTAAGATTAACTTCAAAGACGACGCTGGCCGCGCCCGGCGGATGCCGCGTGACGATGATTCTATCCGCCTTCGTGCCTTTCAGATAGCCGCCCGCTACCGCTATGGCCTGCGATAATAATAGCCCCGTTCTATGAACAACCCATCCCGGCCACACCACGTTGCCGTTGACGCGAACGCGCCCGGCACGTGAGACAGTCACCACGTCGCCCGGCCTCAAGTAAAGGTTGGCCTTCTCGGCTCCTCTTAAAATATCGAGCACACTGACAATCTCAAAATCCCTGGCCGACGCCGTTGAGTTCAACGGCTCAGAGTTATCACAGGTCGAAGCCGCGACTGAATGGTCTACTCGAATAGTGTCTCCGGCTTGCTGGCTCAAGCCGCCCGCGAGTCCCACCAACTCTGAGAGACGGACGCGCCGCTTGAATTCAAAAAGCCCCGGCTTGTTCGCCTCGCTTGTGACGCGGACGGGCAACTGGCATCTCGCGTCCGACGAAGCGCCGCGCGAATCATCGGAAGGTTGCTGCGCTCTCGCAGGCTCGCGCCCCGCGAGCAGGAGCAGCAGCCCCGGGAGGAGTAAGAGCGAGCGCAGTCTCTTCCAATTTCTCATCGTAGACTCAAACGCAGTTTAGCTTCTGATTTCCAGCAGGTTCAGTTCGAGGATGTCCGCGTTTTCGGCTCGCAGTTTATCGAGCGTTTCGCTTGACGGCGCGCTCTCAAGATTGATGCGCGCCACCGCCGCCTCCGAGCCTTCAAAGATGATGTTGTCCATCTCCTGCACGTTGATGTTGGCGGCGCGGATGGCGTCGAGCACGTGCGCGAGCACGCCGGGGCGGTCGCGGTGACGAACGACGAGGCGATGCGTGGCAGGCGTGCGCTCGGCCAGATTGACGACGTTCGGCACTTGTCCAGTCTCTTTAAAAGCGCGCACGATACGCACCGTCTCGGCGGCGATGGCTTCCTGCGCCTGGTCGGTCGAAGCTCCGATGTGATGCGTGCCGTAGAGATTCGGCTCCTGCGCGATGTCGTCCGCAAACTCGCCCGCGCTCGAAGTCGGCTCCGCGGCGAACACGTCAAGCCCGGCGCGAATCCCGCGAGTCCTCATCGCAGCGACCAGGGCCGATTGGTCTACGACTTCGCCGCGCGCCGTGTTGATGAAGTAAGAGCCTTCCTTCATGGAGTTGAAAATGTCTGAGTTGATGAGCGAGCGCGTGTCCGGCTTCAGAGCGACATGCACGCTCAGGATGTCCGCCGCGCTCGCCACTTCCTGCGGGCTGGCTTTGAGTTCGACGCCGAGAGCCTCTGCGCGCGCGGGCGTCAGGCTCCGGCTCCAGGCGACGACCCGCATTCCAAAGGCGCGGGCGCGCGGAATCATCTCGCCGCCAATCTGCCCGACGCCAATCAAGCCAAGCGTTCGACCATAGAGGCCGCGCGCTTTGGAAAACTCTTTCTTGTTCCACTCGCCGCGACGCAGGGCGATAACGTTGTCGGCGATGCGCCGGTCGAGCGCGAGAATAAGCGCGAAGGCAAGCTCTGCGACGGCGATGGAATTTTTGCCGGGACAGTTCGAGACGTAGATGCCGCGCCGCGAGGCAGCCGCGACATCAATCGTGTTGTAGCCCGCGCCCGCGCGCACGATCAACTTCAATGCGCCCGCGTCGAGCATCGCTTCGTTCACCTTCGTCGAACGCACGACCAGCACGTCCGGCGCGCTTGAGCGCACGGCCAGGACCAGAGTTTCGTCCTTCAAGTCGGGTTGATACGACACCTCGCAGCCGATGGCCTCAAGCCCGTCGCGCCCCGATTGCTCAAACTTGTCAGCGATTAATACTTTCATAATGGTCAATGGTCAGCCATCAGTCACCAGTCAAACGGCAACCAGCTTTTCACTGAACGTTGTTTGCCGATGATGGACGACTTAAATGTTGTGAATCAAGATTCCGTCTCTCAACTTCGGCTCGAACCATGTGGACTTGGGCGGCATGATGCCACCGGCATCTGAAACTTTGATGAGGTCTTCGACCGTCGTCGGGTAGAGCGAAAAGGCGACGGCAGCCGCGCCTTCGTCAACGAGCTTTTCCAGTTCCGCCGTGCCGCGTATGCCGCCGACGAAATCTATGCGCTTGTCCGTCCGCACGTCCTTGATGCCGAGAATCGGGTCGAGCAGATAATCCTGAAGGCGACTGACATCGAGCGCGTTGACGGCATCAGTCGCGGCAGGCACGCCCCGCTTCAAAGTCAGTCCGTGCCAGCGTCCGCCGAGGTACATGCTCCACTGTCCGGGCGCGGCGGGCGTTGGCGGCGCGTCTTTCCTGAAGTCGAATGTTTCCCCGACCGCCGCGAAAAATTGTTCCGGCGAAAGATTGTTGAGGTCGCGGACGATGCGGTTGTAGGGCAGGATTTGCAACTGGTCGTCTGGGAAGATGACGGCCAGAAAAAAGTTGTACTCTTCATCGCCTGTGTGGCCGAAGCTGCGGTCGCGCAGTTCGGCGCGGGCGCGGCTGGCGCTGGCCGCGCGATGATGGCCGTCGGCGATGTAGAGCGCGGGGACTTCACGAAAGGCTTCGACGAAGCGAACGGCATCCGGCACGCGCCAGACTGTGTGCTGCACGCCGTCGGGCGCCGTGAAATCGTAGAGCGCGTCGGCGAGGGTCGTCTCCATCACCATCGTGTCTATGTCGCGCCTGGCGCGATAGGTGAGAAAGACCGGGCCGGTTTGCGCGAGCAGCGTTTGAATATGACGAGTGCGGTCGTCTTCCTTGTCGCGCCGCGTGCGCTCGTGCTTGCGAATCAAGTCCGCGTCGTACTCGTCAACGGAACAGCAGGCGGCCAGTCCGATTTGCTCATGCCCGTCCATGATTAAGCGATAGAGATAGAGGCTCGGCGTCTCTTCCGTCAGGAGCGGGCAATCCTTCGTCAAGCGTTCAAAATTATCGGCGGCCTTGCCATAGACTTCATCGCTATAAAGATTGACGCCTTCGGGCAAATCTATTTCGGGGCGCGAGACGTGAAGAAAACTGAGCGGATTGCCTGCGGCAAGAGCGCGCGCCTCCTCCGTATTGACGACATCATACGGCGGGCTGGCGACCTCTGCGACTCGCTCGGCGGGCGGACGCAGGGCGCGAAAGGGATGAATAACGGCCACGAACAATCTCCTTTTGAAACGGAGTTGGATTGTCAGCAATCCGCCGCCCGGCAAGAAGGTCTTCGCTCCTGCTTCGACGGCTGATCGCTGCTTCACTTGAGAGCTTGGCCTTAAGACTATCCGCTTGCGCCGCTGTAAGCAAGGGCAGAAGCTACCGGATTGAAGAATCCAGCGAAGGATGGATGGAAAGAGAGGAAGGAGGCAAACGCCTGCCGTTGAATTGTCCGGGCCGCTGGCTCGCGCCCGCCTGAAAACTATTTAACGCGGCTTCGTTCGCTTAAGCGAAGCCGTCATCAACAAAAGCGCGCCGCGCGCATTCTAGCGCAACGCTTCAAACTCTGTGGCCGCATGCTGTCCGGCCAATCCATTGAGTTCGACGCGACCGCCGGCGAGCAGGCGCACGACCTCGAAAGAGCGCGCGCCGGATTCGCGTCCCGGCATCAACTCGGCGCGAAACGTGAGCCGCATGCCCACCTTCGCCCAATGGCTGTCGGCATTAGCTTGTTGCCGCAAGATGCTGCGCGCGTCCGCCGAGCGACGCTTAAGCATTCGCGTGGACGAGACGGCGCAGGCGGTCTGCGAAGAGCACGTCAATCTTCTTCGGCTCGATAACGGCCGTCACTTCGCCGAGGCCGAACGTCTGGTGCATCATCACCTGTCCGGTGCGATACGTGCGCGACTGGTCATAAGGCGCTCCGGCCTGCGCGCTCGAACGCTTGCCCGTCGCCGTGCTCGACTTGAACGTGCTACGCGTTCCGCACTTCGGACACTCGACGCGCGAAATCGCTCCCTTCTTCGTAATCGAAGCGACGACATGACCTCGCTCTTCGCCACACGGCGCGCATAATTTTTCGACCCGATCACCCACCGCGTAAGTCTGCTTTTCCATGAACCCTTCCTTCTATAAAAGAGACGAGCCGGGAGTCTTCTGTTGAGAGTCTTAAAAAAACGACGGGCGTCTTGTTAGACTCCTTAACCTTCGGAAGACTCAAAGGACTTTCTACTCATTTGTACCTGTACGTGATGCGGCCTTTCGAGAGGTCGTAGGGCGACATCTCGACGCTGACGCGATCACCCGCGAGGATGCGTATAAAATTCTTCCTCATCTTGCCGCAAATCTGGGCCAGCACGATGTGCTCGCTATTGTCCAAACGGACTTTGAAAAAGGCGTTCGGCAGTTTGTCAACCACCACGCCCTCAGCCGGAATCAAATCTTCTCTCGCCAAACAATTTTCTCCTTTGAGTTAGTGACTATAAATTCGTGTGAACTAAAAATTTCAGGCGCCGCCGCCGCGCGGCCCCGGACAAAGTTTAAGCGCCTCCGGTTGGAACTCATGTTCGCCGGAGGCGCTTTTCCTGAAAAGGCTGCCGGTCAAGTAGAGCTTCCGACTTACCAGCGCGGGGTGCGGTCGCTGTTGCCGCCAAAGTCTCTTCCGCCGCCACCGCCGCCGCGTCCACCGCCGCCGCCGAAGCCGCCGCGTCCGCCACCACCGCCGCCGCGTCCACCGCCGCCGCCGCGATCCTCACGCGGGCGCGCTTCGTTCACGTTCAAGTTGCGACCGTTGACTTCCTTGCCGTTAAACTGCGTGATAGCAGCCTCGCCCTCTTCTTTGGTCGCCATCTCGACAAAGCCGAAGCCACGTGAGCGACCCGTCTCGCGGTCTTCGACGACCGAAGCGGACTCAACCGTTCCCGCCTGCGAGAATAAATCCTGCAAATCCTGGCTCGAAGTTTGGAACGCGAGATTGCCGACGTAAAGTTTCATAGACATTATTGTAGTTTGTTTCTCTCCTGCTCTCAGGAGGCGCTAAGAGGAAGCTTCGAATCAAGGTGGCTTCGATGTAACGGTGGCAGCGAAGGTTCGCGTTCGGGTGCTCTAAAAGGAGCGGCTTCTTCAAGTTGATTACAGCCCGCTCTCGTACTATCCAAAACGCCGCCGCCAGCTTCAAGGCGCGGGGCGCATCACCGTTGATGCGCGAGAGTAGGAATGAACGCTACTATGATGCACTAAGAGAGTACGTAGTTGCAAGCTGCGGGCAACCTTGACCGCCTGTTCAGACATCGCGCAAAGAGCTTGATGATGTAAGATAATCTCTCAAACGGGCGACAAATTGATGCCGCGTCCGGTGTCAACTTGCAAGATGGACGGCAACCTATGACGGAAGCTTTCGCGGAGAAATTTCAACTCGGCGCGCGTGCCGTCAGTTTCCGGCAGGAGGCGGACGGCATCGTCGCGCTGTCGCTGTTTCAGCCTCGCGCGTGTCTTGAGATGATTGAGTCGGTCAGCGGGCTGGCCCGATGGGACACGGCCAAGGTCGGCAAGCGCGGGCCTGACGGCGAGATTCGCTCGATGGTTGACCCGCAATTCAGGACGGCCCAAGTGCTCTTCACAGAATATCTGTCATCAATCGAAAAACGATTCGACGCCGAGATGAACGCCGTGCTCAAGCCGCTGGTCGAATGTCTCTGGGGACGAAAGCTGACCGACCACGAAGGCACACAACTCGTACGCTATTCTCCGGGCGGTCACTACCGCGCGCACTCCGACGTTGGACGACGGACGAGGAATCGCCACTACACAGTCCTCTGTTATCTCAACGACGATTTCGCGGGAGGCCGCACGCAGTTTCCTTCCCTCGACTACTTTGTGACGCCCCGCAGCGGAAAAGCGATTATCTTTCCCTCCGGCTACCTGCATTGCGGCGAGCCGGTCACAAGCGGCGAGAAATATATTCTCGTCTCATGGATAACGGGGCCGATTCCGCCGGACTAAACCCTTCAAGCTCGTCTCGCAAACGAGCGATAAGCATCACCGCTTGCCGCTATGGAATCGTCGCCTAACGCTCAAGGGCGGAGGTTGATGTTATAGGTTTTGATTTTGGAGTTGAGCGTCGTCGCGTTCATGCCGAGCAGTCGCGCGGCGCGCGATTGATGGCCGCCCGTCTGTTCAAGAGCGCGGCGAATGAGGTCGATCTCAAAGCGTCGCACTTCATCATAGAAGTTGATGCCGCGTCCGATGTCCAGAGCGGCGGCTCCTGACGGGCCGTCGCGCATGGCGTTGATGGCCGAGCGCGGGTCTGAGATTTCCGAGCGCAGGCACTCGCGCGTAATCTCCGTTCCCGGCGCGATGACGACGGCGCGCTCGACGGCGTTCTCCAACTCGCGCACGTTGCCCGGCCAGGAGTAGGCTTCGAGCAAAGCCAGCACGTCGGGCGCGAGTTGGTCTGAGACTTGCCGAGCGTTCTCTTCGTTATACTTGTGTATGAAATGCTGCGCGAGCGGCAACACGTCTTCGCGCCGGTCGCGCAAGGGCGGCAACTCAATCGGCACGACGGAGAGCCTGTAGTACAAGTCTTCGCGGAACGTGCCTTGACGAACGGCCTCTTTCAAATCAACGTTGGTGGCGGCGATGACGCGCACGTCAACGCGGCGCGGAGTGGTGTCGCCGAGCGGCGTAAACTCTCGCTCTTGCAGCACGCGCAAGAGGCGGGCCTGCGTCTCCGGCGGAATGTCGCCAATCTCGTCCAAGAAGATTGAGCCGCCGTCGGCCACCTCGAAGAGTCCCTTCTTGGCGGCGACCGCGCCGGTGAAAGCCCCGCGCGTGTGGCCGAAGAGTTCCGACTCCAAAAGCTCCGAGGGAATGTTTGACGAATTGACGGTGACGAAAGGACGGCTGATGCGCGGGCTCGATTCGTGGATGGCCTTGGCGATTAACTCTTTGCCCGTGCCGCTCTCGCCCGTAATCAAAACGGTCGAGCGCGCGGGCGCAACCTGGTCAACGAGACGGAAGACCTCCTGCATCACGTCGGAGCGACCGATGATAGCTCCTCTGTCAACCGCGCGACTCATCGCGCGCCGCAAAGTTTGTCGCTCTTCTTCCTTGCGCCGACGCTTGACGCCCGCCCCGACCTGCGCCGTAATCTGCTCGTTCTGAAAAGGCTTGCGGATGCAGCCGATGGCTCCCTTTTCCCAGGCGGCGATGGCCGTGTCGAAGGTTGCGTAAGCCGTTATCATCAGGACAACGGCGTCCGAGTCGAGCTTCAAAAATTCTTCGAGGGCGCGCAAGCCGCCCATTCCCGGCATCGAAACATCGAGCAGCACAACGTCGTAAGCGCGCCGCCCGTAAGCGTCCAAACCCTCTTCGCCGGTCTTCGCCAAATCAACGCGATAGCCCTCCGCCGCCAGCAGCGTCTCCAACACATCGCGCATAATCTCCTCGTCGTCAACGACGAGAACAGAACCTTTTTTCGCCATGCGTTCATTATAAACAAGGAAAAAGGGAAAAGGGAAAACAGGCAAGTCCAAAGTCTAAAGTCCAAAGTCCAAAGTCAGGACGATGTTTTTGACTTTGGACTTTGGACTTAGAAGTTAATCGCTTGCGGCTTGGAGGCGGGCGCGGGCGTCGGCGGTCGGCAGCGTGATGCGGAAGGTCGTGCCGTGGCCGGGCGCGCTCTCGACGGTGATGTGGCCGGAGTGTTCCTGCACGATGCCGTAGGTGACGGCGAGGCCGAGGCCCGTGCCGCGCCCGACGCCTTTGGTCGTGAAGAACGGGTCATAAATCTTGGCGACGTTTTCGGGCGCGATGCCAATGCCTGTGTCCGCGATTTCGATGGCGAGCGTGTCGTCATCCTTGACGGATGTTCGCAGGATGATTTGCCCGCCGGCGGGCAGCGCGTCGCGCGCGTTGAGCAGCAAGTTGGTGAAGACCTGCTGGAGCTTTCCGGCGTTGCCGAAGGCTTGCGGCAGATGCTCGTCATAGCGGCGCAGCAGTTCGACTTGACTGTGGCGCAGTTGCGGCTCCAACAGTTGCAGCGTGTCGTCGAGCACGCGATGCACGTCCAGAGCGTTGAACTCGGTGACGCTGCCCGTGCGCGAAAAGTTCAAGAGGTTATTAACGATGTCGGAGGCGCGGTCGGCCTGCCGCCGCACCTTCAGCAAGAGCGCGTGCTTCGGGTCTGTCTCCGGCAGCATGCCAAGGAGCATCTGCGTGTAGCTTGAGACGCCCGTCAGCGGCGTGTTGACTTCGTGGGCCACGCCCGCCGCGAGCAAGCCGATGGAAGAGAGCTTCTCGCGTTGCTGCAACTGCTCTTCAAGGCGCATCCGCGAGGTGACATCTTCGAGGACGACGAGCGCGCCGGTGCGCCCCTGCGAATCGGCGCGCAAGGGGGCGAGCGCGATGTTCAGCACGAGCGAGTGGCCCGTGCGCGTGGCCGTGTGCAGCTTGTAGATGTGGCGCAACTCTTTCAAGTTCCAGCCCGCTTTGCCGAGCACTTGCCGGAGCGTCTCTGTGAAGTCTTCCGCGAAGAGGTCTTCAACCTTGAGGCCGTTGCTCTCGTCGCGCCTGATGCCGAGCATCTCTTCGAGAGCCGAGTTGCAGCGCGTCACGCGACCGTCCAGGTCAACCGCCAGCAGTCCGATGTTGATGGATTCGACGATGGATTCGTTGAACTCCTTCAAGAGCTCAAGCTCTGCGGCGCGCTCTTGTTGTTCCTGATAGAGCAAGCTGTTCTCGATAGCGACCGCGACATAGCCGGAGACTGTGCGCAGGATTTCCACGTCCTCCGAAGAGAGCAGCGCGCCGTCAGCCGAACGACCGAGGCCGATGACCGCGACCATTCGCCCGCGCACGACGCACGGCACGTAGTAGTGAAGCGCGCGCCGCACGAAGCCGGATGTTTGCGGCACAAGGTCTAGGTCGTCTGCGCGCACGACGCCCGTCTCGGCTGAGCGCGTGCGAATCATCTCTCGAAAGTCGGGCGGCACAATCATCGCCGAAGAGAGTCCGGCGACGCGCGCCACGCGATAGCCCGCCGACGAGCGTTCGTCTTCGATAAAGATGGCGATGCGTTCAACGCCAAGGACTTGTTGCAGGCGGCTGACCAGCGCGTCGAGCAGCGGCTCAAGCGCGGTCGTGGACGAGAGCGTGCGCCCGAAATCAAGGAGGCCATTGCGCATGTCGTAGCGCTCGCCGTAGAAGAGACGGTCTGTGCGCTCCTGCAAGAATTTTTTAATCGGCGCGGCGAGCATCACGATAATCGTCATCGCGGAGATGGCGACCAGCACCGGCCACGAAATCACGCTCGGAATCGCATCGAGGCCAAGGGCGAAGCGACCGACGACGATGACGACCGTGCCAATCATCGTCGCAATCGCTAACGTCGTCAGAGCGTAGACGGCGGCGCGACGGACAACGATGTCAACGTCCATCAAGCGATAGCGCACGACCGAGTTGCCGAAGGTCAGAGGAATCAGAATCAGCGGCAGCACGGCCACGTCCGTCATCCAGCTTTCGGACGAAAGGCCGAAGACGTAGTTGACGGCGTAGAAGAGCGTGAACGGCATAATCGCCAGAGCCGAACCCCAGACGACCCACTTCAATTGCTGGCGCACGACCGCCGCTTCGCTCTTGATAAAGCGTCGCACCAGCAAGAGCGCGCTCGTCGTCACAGCCAGCCAGAAATGGATGAAGACGGCTTTGTTGACGGCGGCGATGAAAGCTTCAGAAAGGTCCAGGCGGTCAATCGGGACGAAGTAGTTGAGAGCTTCGAGGCCGAGCAGCAACAGCGCAGGGAGATAGACCAGCAGAGCCAGCGCGCGCCGTTTGAAGAGATGATAGCGAACGGGATAGACAGCGCAGAAATGCAGGAAGAGCGGCGCAAAGAGAATGAAGCCCGCCTGCTTGAGAAACGCGATAGCGAGGTCCAGGTCTTTGAGCCTGCCGGTCGATTGATAAAAGTTGAAGACGAAGGCCGCCAGACAAAGCACGGCAAACGGCATGACGAAGGGCGCGCGCGCTCCCTGCTTGAACAGGACGAAGAGGCCGACGAAAAGCCAGACAAGGCCAATCAAGTTGATGTAAATCTCGTGCGTCGTCCAGGTGGGAATGGCCCCTATGTTGTAGAGGTCTGCTTCGTAGTAGCGCGTCTCTTCCGGGTATGACGGGCGCTCGATGCGATAGGTCAGGTGGCCGCCGACGCCCGCGTCCTGCAAGTAGATTTGAACTTTGAAGGCTTGGTCTAGCTGCTCAAACTTTTTTTCGTCTTCGCTGACGGCGAACAGATGGTCGCCGGGAAGGATTCCGGCGCGCGCGCCTGACGAGCCGGGTTCGACCGCTTGCGCGATGACCTGCCCGTTAACCTGCGCCCATGCGACGCCATCGGTCGGCGGAGACTTGTGCTTCCAGCGCTGCTCAAAATTGAGCACGCCCGCAGTCACGAGCAAGGCCGCCGTCACCAGCAGTATCCATGTTCGTGTCGTCAGCACAGATTCGGAATCCTCTCGTTACAGGTTTGGCGAAGCGTCTTCTGACCGTGTGAGCAGGAGCGGCGCTCGCTTTAAGCTTCGGGCCGCTTGCGAAAGCCCGTCGCTTCGACTCTGCCGATTTTAAAGGACACACTCCAACACCCTGGTTATCAAGGCAATCAATGTTCCAGTCGCGCCCTCTTCCGAAAGGAGCGCGCCGGAGCCTGACGCGCTCTACCTGAAGCCTTACGCGCCAGAGCGTTTCCCCGTTTGCAGGAAACTCTTAAGAGCCACGGAAAAGGCTGTCAGGGCCGGCGCGCATCCAAGTTTTCGGACGTGTCCGAGAATTTGGACAATAAAAAAGGCAAAAACCGCAGGAAGACAAAAGGCTCTCTCCCAACGGCTTTTACCTTTTTACTCTCGAAGCCTTTGCCTTGACGCTAGAACCTGACGGCGATTCCGCCGCGCACGCTACGGCGCGTAGTGTTGATGGTCGTCAACGTTTCGCCGTCGTCCGTGCAGACCTGCGAGTCCAACAGATTGCGCGCGTCAATCAAAGCCTGAGCGCGCACAGGCAGCCCGAAGGTCGGCAACTCTTGTGTAATCAGAATGCTCAAAGACGGGTCGTAGACGGCGAGGCGACCGGCGAACGGGTCAATGGCGAAGACGGTCGCGCCGGGCGAGAAACGAAAGACTGTGCGAACGCGCGTGCCTGAGCCGAAGTCTGCGTTCATCTGCATCGCCGCCGTCTGGAAAAAGCCGTTGTCGAACATCTCCGACGGAGCGGCTAGCCCGAGCGGCGAGAGTTTCTGCCCGCGCCCGAACGAATAGCCAGCCGACGCGCTGAAGATGCGGCTTACGCGCCGCGTGTAGACGACGCGCATGCCGCGCGATGCGCCCTGCTGGTTGGCGACCGAAATCAGAGCCTCGCCGCTCTCGCCCGCAAAGCCGTTGATGGGAGCGCTCAAAAGGCCGACGCCTCTGTCCGAGGTGGTGTCGAAAAAGGCCGTCGCTTCGACGCTCGATTGCTCATCGAGGATGCGCTCGGCTCCGAACTCAAGACGGCGGCTGCGCTCCATCACGGCGCGTCCGTCAACGAGCGCGACGGGAACGGAGACGGGCTGCTTGAATGTAATCGTGCCTTCTTCAAAATCCGTCCAGCTTTGCGTGTTCGTCTCTTCCTCGCCGCCGGGGGCGTAGGCCGCGCGCACGCGCGTCCGGGCGTTAGCGTCAAACTGCAAGCCGAAGCGCGGGCTGACCGAGCGCGCGTTGCTTGAGCCGACAAAGCGCGAGTAGTCAAGACCGACGACGATGACCACGCCGTCGCGCACGACCCACTCGTCAACCGCGCGCATCGAAACTTGTCCGAGCGTGTGTCCCGCTGCTTGCTCTTTGTCGGACGCGAGTTGGTTGATGCGCATTCCGCCGAAGCTCAGGCTGACGCGGTGCAGATTGTTCAGGCGCAAACGCGCGGTGGCTTCGAGCCTTTGCGGAGCGGTCGCGCCCGTGCCAGTTTGTCCGGCGACTATAAAGTCGAAGCCGCCTGCCGCGTGCCGCGCAAAAGCGAAGTTGACGCCCTTCGTCTCGGTCGTCAAAGGATTGGCGGAACTCGCAAAATAAGTCTCCACGACGCCCTGTAGACGGGCAGCGCGCCCGCCTTCATCTGTCGGCTCGTAAGCGACGCTCTCAAGATTCTCATCATCGCCGCCCACGCCGTCTTCATCTTGCTGAGCCTCGGCCACCTGCGGCGGCGTGCCCGTGTCGTCTCCGTCTACCTGAAAGATGGAGCGGCTGCTGCGCGTGCCTAGAATGCGCCACTTCGTATCGTTGCGGTCGCGGCGCCGCTCAGGCGCGGTGCGGCCAGAGCCGACGGGTTCCAGATTGAAGCGATAGACGAGTTCAGCCGAGCGGTGAACTTGAACGGAAGAAAAGAGGACTTCGCCGAAGCCTTCGGCGCTGGCGCGCAGGGTGTAGAGGCCGGGCGCGATCTTGGCCGTGTAGCTGCCGTCCGCCGAACTGAGCACTTGCTTGACGATGGCGCTCGCTCCGTCTCTGAGCAGCGAGACGACTGCGCCGAGCAGCGGATTTCCCTTGTTGTCACGAACCGTACCACTGATGGTAGCCAGAGAGCGGTTGCCGCTCGCGTTGGCGGCAAAGGTCTGCGCCGCCCCGCCTGAGCACAACACGAACAGGGCGAGCAACGGCAAACCAACACGCAAAGCTTTTCTCATCGCGGCTAAACCTCCGGGTGCGCACAACGCGCCGGGCGCGAGCGTGCGTCTCAAGCGACACTTCGTTTCAGCCTCACGGCATGAAAGATGATTCAAGGTTTCTACCGGGTTCTACAAGCTTCAGCGGGATGGTGGAGACGTGCTCACCCTCGCTGTTTAAAATAAGGCCGGAGCGTTTCGGCATCGTCCGGCGATACATAATGCTCACCGAATAAATCATCCAGTTCGCAAGAAGGCGCTATTTTCCGCCAATCCCGCGCGAAGTGTCAAGCAAACTGTTTCGATTACCGGATGTCAGATGACGAATCGGGGTCGCGGGATGTCAGGCCCGCCGTTCAAATTCTAAACTCCGATGAAGGGCTTGCTGTGGCCGGTTTGCTGAGCCTTTTGCGGCATGTTAGGATGACCACTTAAACGAGACAAGCCACAACGGGCGCGGCCTCCGCCGATAGTTTTGCAATCCGAATGATAGACCAAGTTAAAAACACCAAACTCGATAACGGGCTGACCGTCATCACCGAACACATGCCGGGCCTGCGCTCGGTCACGCTAGGCATCTGGGTCAGGCGCGGCTCGCGCCACGAGACGCCCGCCTTGAACGGCATCTGCCATTTCATCGAACACACCGTCTTTAAGGGAACCGAGCGACGCACGGCGCTCGACATCGCCATCGAGTCAGACCGCCTCGGCGGACACTTCGACGCCTTCACCACGCACGAGATGACCGGCTTTACCATGAAGGTGACGGACAGAGGGCTCGGGCAGGCTTTCGATTTGCTGGCCGACATGCTCGCCCGCCCGCGTTTCGAAGCCGAGGATTTGCAGCGCGAGCAGAAGGTCATCATCGAAGAGATGAAGATGGTCGAAGACACGCCCGACGAATACTTGGGCGAACTCTTCAACGCCGCTTATTTTCCGAATCACCCTCTGGGCCGCCCCATCGAAGGCACGGTCGAAACCGTCTCCACCTTTGACCGCGAGCGCACGGCCAGCTATCACGCGCAGGAGTTCAGCCCGCGCAATCTGGTCATCACCGCGGCCGGAAACGTCCAGCACGAACAACTCGTAGAGATGGCCGCAGCCGTCTTCAACAGCAACGCTCAAGCGGAAGCGACTGCGTTGTCGAGCAATGGCGGCAGCGCGCCTCTGCCCGCCGCTCCGATTTTGATAGAGCGGAAGAAAGAGCTTGAGCAAGCGCATTTGATTATCGCCACGCCTTGGCCTTCGGCGCGTCATGAAGACCGTTTCGCGGGCAGTTTGCTGGCGTCCGTCATCGGCGGCGGCACGTCCAGTCGTCTCTGGCAGGCGATACGTGAAGAGCGCGGCCTAGCCTATTCGGTCGGAGCGGGCGCGAGCGCTTTTTCCGATACCGGCGTCTTCACGATTTACGCGGGGACTTCGCCGGACCAGTTGGACGAAGTGTTGGACTTGTCGCTCGCGGAGTTGCGCCGCGTCGTGCGCGAGAGCGTGAGCGAGGACGAGTTGCAACTCGTCAAAGACCAGGCCGTCTCTTCCATCCTGCTCGGGCTTGAATCTTCGAGCATGCGCGCCGGAGCATTGGCGCGGCAGGAAATCATTCATGGGCGGCGCATCTCGCCCGACGAAATTATCAGTCGCCTCGAAGCCGTCACCGTCGAAGAGTTGGGGCGCGTGGCGCGCGAGTATTTCACGACCGAGCAACTCGCGCTCGGCGCGCTCGGCGACCTCAACGGCTTTCAGGTTGACCGCGCGCGGCTTGAGATTTAAGGCTTCGGCCCGTGGCCGCCGCATAAGTATTGAAGAGGAAAGATGAGAGCCAAGCTCGCAGTCTTTATCATGCTCTGTCTCGTCGCGCTTGGCGGCGCGGGCGCGGCGCAGGAGAGGGCGGAGACGAAAGCGAACGTCCCGGCTGAGGTCATCGGCTTCGACTGGAAGTATCAAGGCTACGCGACGGGCGAGACGGTGCGCGAAGAGTCTGTCGCGCTCTCGACGAAGACGAAGCGGGCGGTCGTTTACGTGTTCAAGTATACGGCTCGCGTGAACCTGAAGAATCTGGCGACGAAGACCATCAAAACGGTCGAGTGGAACTACCTCTTCGTTGACCCTGAGAACGAGAAAGAGTTGAAGCGTTATAAGATTCTCTCGAAGCAGCAGATTTTGCCGGACGCGGCGCAGACGCTCGTCAAAGACATCTTCATAGACTTGAAAGAGAAGACGGGCCATCTCAAGACCGGCAAGCAGAAAGTGCAGCTTGCGCGCATCGAATACACGGACGGCTCAAGCTGGCGTCCATGAGAGCGGCGCGCGTGCGCGTCACACTCGTCCCCTTTTGCTGACAAGATGAAATTCACGGTTCTCGGCAGCGGCTCGACCGGCAATGCAGTCCTCATCAAGGCAGGCGGCACAAGCGTGCTGGTGGACGCCGGGATGAGCGCGCGCGAGATTATCCGTCGCTTGCTGCTGATTGGCTGCGACCCCGCGAAGCTGGACGGCGTGATTATCACGCACGAGCACGGCGACCACGCGGGCGGCCTTCGCGTCTTGCTCAAATCCCTGACCTGCCCCGTCTACATCTCCGGCCAGACGCGCGAGGCTTACATCAGCGAGCATCGCAATGCGTCTTCGGATGAGCCGCGCAAGCGCGCCGACGCACTGCGCGACCGCACCGAAGAGATTGAATCGAGCAAGGACTTTCGTGTCGGGGCGATTGATTTTCATCCCTTCACGATTCCGCACGACGCCGTGGACAACTTCGGCTTTACGGCGACGCACGAAGGCGTCTGCGTCGCCACCTTGATGGACTTCGGACACATCACGACTTTGATTATGGAACGACTGCGCAACTGCGCGGCCATCGTCATCGAATCCAATCACAGCCGCGACATGCTCAAGGCGTGCGACGTATACCCTTGGGAATTGAAGCAGCGCATACTCTCGCGCACGGGCCATCTCTCGAACGAAGATATCGCGGATTGGCTGCGCGACGGCTTTGACGGCACGGCCAGACATATCGTGCTCGCGCATCTCTCGCAGCGCGCCAACAATCCTTACGTCGCCAAGCTCAACGCCGAGATTGCGCTTCAGGAACGCGCGCCGCTCTTTCGCGCCGAAACCGAAATCATGCTGTCGTTTCCCAAAGAACCGACGCGCTGGATTGAGCTATGAAACGCAAGAGGCGGCGCGCTTCCACGCATTCGCTCAAGGCTCGCGGCGGCCTCCTGCGCCCGCGCGCCGTCTCGCGCACGATGATGTGCGCGCTGCTCTTCATCGCGGCCTTTGGCCTCGCCTGCAAGCCGACGACCTTTCGCGCGCAGAGCGGGATGCCGCCCGAAGCGCAAACGCTCGTTGAAGCTTTCACGAAAGACGTGGCGGAAGAGCGTTACGAAAAGATTTACAACGACGCGGCTGAAGAGTGGCGACAAACGGCGACGATTGAACAGACGAGCGCGAGTTTCACAACGCTGAAGGGAAAGCTCGGCGCATTCAACAGTCGCACGGTGCAGACCATCCGCGATCAGGAGAACAGCGGCGGCCAGCTTCCCGGCCACTCGCTCATCGTCATCTACCAAAGCGCCTTTGAACGTGCCGAAGCAATGGAAACCTTCACGCTCGTTGAACGCGACGGGCGTTGGCTGCTGGCCCGCTACTTTGTCAGCTCAAACGCTCTTAAATGAAGCCCAAAGTCCAAGGTCGAAAGTCTAAAGTCAAAGACTTAAACTTTCGAACTTTGGACTTTGGACTTTGGACCTTGGACTATGATACCGCGCTACACATTGCCCGAAATGGGCGCGCTCTGGTCGGAGCAGAACAAGTTCCAGAAGTGGCTGGAAGTGGAGTTGGCCGTCTGCGAGGTTCACGCGGAGATGGGGACGATTCCGCGCGAGGCCATCGAGCAGATTAAAGAGCGCGCGGCCTTCACCATCGAGCGCATCGGCGAGATAGAGAAGACGACCGACCACGACGTGATAGCCTTTACCACCAACCTCGCCGAGAACATCGGCGAGGCTTCGCGCTTCGTTCATTACGGCCTCACTTCCTCGGACGTAGTGGACACGGCCAACGCCTTGCTGCTGCGCGATGCGTGCGACTTGCTGCTCAAAAAAATCGTGGCGTTGATGGAAGTCTTGAAGCGTCGCGCCTTCGAGTTTAAGCAGACGCCGCAGGTCGGGCGCACCCACGGCATACATGCCGAGCCGACTTCATTCGGCTTGACCTTCGCGCTCTGGCACGACGAGATGAGGCGCAACCGCGAGCGCCTTGAACACGCGAGAGAGATGGTCGCGGTCGGCAAAATCAGCGGCGCGGTCGGAGCGTTCGCGCATCTGGACCCCGCGGTCGAAGAGAAAGTCTGCGCGCGTCTGGGACTCCGGCCCGCGCCCGTTTCGACGCAGGTGATTCAACGCGACCGCTACGCCGAATACCTGTGCGTGCTGGCGATTATCGCTTCGTCGCTCGACAAGTTCGCGCTGCAAATTCGTCACTGGCAGCGCACCGAAGTCAGAGAAGCGCAGGAGCGTTTTCGCGCCGGTCAGAAGGGCTCATCCGCGATGCCGCACAAGCGCAATCCGATTTTGTCGGAACGCATCTGCGGCATGGCGCGCACGGTCAGAGCCAACAGCATCGTCGGCCTTGAGAACGTCGCGCTCTGGCACGAACGCGACATCTCGCATTCATCCGCCGAGCGCGTCGTGCTGCCCGATTCGTCAATCGCGCTCGACTACATGTTGCAGAAAGCGGCCTCGCTCATTGACGGCCTCGTCGTCTACCCGGAGCGCATGCTCGAAAATTTGAACGCGACGCGCGGCCTCATCTTCAGCGGCCAACTGCTGCTCGCCTTAACGCAGGCGGGTGTCGCGCGCGAGACGGCCTACGAGTGGGCGCAGCGCAACGCCATGAAGGTCTGGGACGAAGGCGGCGATTTTCAAACGCTCGTCGCCGCAGACCCCGACATCAGCGCGCATCTCTCGCCCGAACAGATTGCCCGCGCCTTCTCGCTCGACACTTACCTGCGCAACGTTGACGCAGTCTTCGCCCGAGTCTTTAAAGACAGTTAAGAGTGACGAGTGACAAGTGACGAGCAGGAAGAAGTAGTGATGAGTAATGAGCGATGCGTGATGCGTGTTGAGTGACAAGTGATGAGCGACCAGTGATAAGATAGGCGCGTTCACGAAGTTCTTGTTTTAAGCGTTCACGAAGCTCTTGTTTTTAACTCGTCCCTCAGGCAATGGTTTTAATTCGTCGCTCGTCTCAAGGTTTTGACTTGTCACTTATCACTTACACTGTTCTTACTATGAAAGCCAAAGTTTACGTCACACTCAAAGCGGGCGTGCTCGACCCGCAGGGCAAAGCCATCCAGCATTCGGTCGCGCTGCTCGGTTTCAACGGCATCGCAGATGTCCGGCAGGGCAAGTATTTCGAGATTGTCCTCGACAGTTCGCTGGCTGAGGCGGAGGCGCGCGAGGAGGCCAACCGGATGGCCCGCGAAGTCCTGTCGAATCCGGTCATCGAAGATTATCGCGTGGAGATAGAAGCTTGAAATTCGGCGTCTTTTCTTCATTTACATTTACAGTTCACGCGCTCGACTGAGCAGAGACGTAATACAGGCACACTAGCGGCACACTAGGATTTTCTTGCCGCGCTATAGCAAAGCCGTCTGCTATTTATTAGCGGGCGGCTTTCAAGAATAAAGTTATTACCCACAAAGGCAGAAGTAATCCAGTTGCTTGAGATTGCTGGTTATGCGGAAAGAGCCGTTAGGTGGCTTGTTCTGAAACGAACCGTCCATTTACGGTTGCTGAATATTTGTCTATCGAAAGCCTAACTTCATGAGTCCGGCTTTGACCTGAGCGGCTGTCTCAAATTTTTTTGTTCCCTTTGTTTTGCCATCACGATAGACGCAATCGCATCCGCCACTGACCTTTTCACTGACAGCTTCGAGAAGCTTCAGCCTAGCCGGGCTAGCGCCGGAATTTATATCGTCAAAGATATATGTGTGGTAAAGCTTGCCGCTCACGTCGTAGTGATGTGCCTCCCAAGAACAAATCACCGCCAGTTCTTGAGCTTTATCCTTGTCGGCTTTGACGAAAAAAACTGCTTCGACGTTCGGCGTGCCGCCTTCTTCCTCAAAGTTGTAAATCAGTATTTTCTGATATGTATCGGGAGATTTTGGGACAAACACATATCCGTCAACTTGCCCGGATACTGCGCCATTGTAAAACGCGAAAATTGTTTTCTGATTTCCCCATGCTTCGGTTTCAATAACCTTGTGAACCAATTCCGCGGCCGCGCGTCCGTTGCGTTTGGCAAAGTTTTCCGCCGTTTCGTTCTGAAGCCTTTTTACCTCTTGTCCATTTGAGTTTGATTGGGCAAAACCAATCGAAGCGAGCGCTAAAATAAGCGCGGTCAAAAATAAACAGTTGATTTTCATAAGATTTCTTCTTTGTTTTAGTCGTTAGCAAAAGCGGAGCGTTGCATTCCTTTTCATAATTCTCCTCGCCTGTTTTTATTTCGCGGTATTTTTCTGCTTTTTCGGCGTTCCGCTCAATACGAATTTGTCTCCACTCAATTGATAATCGAATGTCGTCGCATTTTCAGGATTCAGAAGTAAACCATCCGTCAATGCTTGGATTATCAGGTGTCCGTTTTGAATCTTTGGCGCATTGCCTGCGCAGCAAAAAACGCTGTCAGGGAAGGTTTTTTCGTAATCGTCATACACCGTTTGGCTATCAAGTTGCGCCAGCAATTTTTCCTTCCCGTTCTGGAATGTGAAAACGTGCAAGTCAAATCCTCTGAAAGAAGTGCCGGTCGAGCATCTGGTCAGCACAACTGCGTCTTCAATCCCGTCTCCGTTGACATCACCATAGACTACATCGCCCTTGTTGATGTAATAGGTATTGTCACCAGACTTAAATTTGCCTTTGCTAAGCTTAACGGTTTTGGCATTGCTGAAGATGTCGGAACAAGCCGATGGTTGATAGCTGTAATTGAGAAAGTTAATTTTCCGAATACCGGAAGTCTGATTTTTTGATTGGGCAAATCCAATCAACGTTACCGCTAGCAAAATCGCGATCAAAAATAAACATTTGATTTTCATCGTTTTTCCTCTTCTGATTACTGACAATCCAAAACTAAACCGGCGATGTTTTTATTCGAATAGCTGAATGCGCCTCGCGTCAAATAAATTATTTGACGCGAGGCGCGTATTTAGCCCTCTTATTTAATCGTTTTCTTGACACTTTTGGCTGGTTATCTTTGGCTTTCTCTTTCCTTCAGTAGATATTTGGGTAAAGCACCTATCTGATTTGTAAGTTTTGCCGTCAAATTTATAAATAGTCCAGTTGTATTCGGAAGCTGAACTAGAGCCTGACGAGCGAAGGTCACGGAATTTTTTAGTTGAAGTTTTCTCCAATTTAAGTTCCTGCCCTATGGTGCGAAGCAAGAGATTATATTCGCCGCCTGTTTTGCGATATATCCAGTGCGGGCAATTGCCGTGTGCGCCGCAAAATTGAGGTTCAATGACGGCGACGTATTCGGGCTGACCGTCCGAATTTAAATCCATCTTTTTTATGGTCAAAGATTGCATTAAGTTGCCTGCATCTGCTGGAGCATCTTTGAGATACTGGCTGACTTCGTCATCCTTTTTGATTAGTTGAAAAATCTCCTGCTTCTCTTGAGCAATCGGCTGCGTCGCCGTTTTTTTCTTTTGAGCGAAAGTTATCGAGCTGAACGTCAATAGACAGACGGCTAGAAGAACATTTTTTATTTTCATTTTTTGTGGTGTTTTCCTTGTTAATTTGGCTTTAGAGATTTGAGACTCAAAGCAAATCCGATTCGGAGATTGTTGACTCTCAAGGCAGCTAAACGAGCCGATTTCCTAATCAAGTTCGCCGCCCACAGGATTTCTGACGTGACCAAGGCCGTCTTTAACAGCTTCAAAATAAGCTTGATGCTAAACGACACTAACACACAATTATAAATTGCAGTCAATAACATCAGCTTTAAAAAAATCAAAATTTCATTAATTCGGCGAATTATTTTGAAGCCGTTTTAAGAAACAGATTTTGAGTTCGGAGTCCAAACTTTAGTTTGCTCCCGCCGCGCTTTGCGGACGGAAAAGCACGCTAAAACGTGAACTCTGAAACGGCACTTGAGGTTTGATTAGTGAACTGCTAACGGGCTTCTGGTTAGGATAGCCTCGCGGCTTGCTCTGCCTGAAGTGTTCATCTGTTGAGTGGCTTTCTCGCGGAGCAAAAATTACCTGAAATAAACCAACAATAAAAAAGAGACCCCGGCGCGGCGAAATTTTTCTCCGCAACTCTTGTCGAGCGCCGTTTGTTAGCGCTAATGTATGCGAGACACTAAGGAGTTAAAGATATGAAACTTGCGCTTCGTCTTTTTGTCGCCCTTTTCACCTTTCTCATCGGGCTTTCTTCCGTCGCAGTTCTCAGCCCGCTTAACTACTTCAACGCCGCCGCCGACGGCAAAGCCGAACAGGAAATACGGCAAGTCGAAAGCCAGTACATCATGGCTCATCTCCAGCGCGACACGGCAACTCTGGACGGCTTGCTGGCCGACGAGTTCACCATCGGGCGCGCTCGCGGCAGAGGCATGAGCAAGGCCGAGCGATTGGCCTTGCTGGAAGATGAAGACTTTGCTTTCACGTCCATCCAGACCGACGACGTGCAGGTCAGTGTCAGCGGCGACCGCGCGTTGGTGTCGGGCGAAGCCACTGTCGAAGGCCACTACGGAGACAGGCAATTTGCCAGCCCCGTCTATAGCTTCATTCGCCAGTACGAGAAACGGCAGGGACGCTGGCAAATCGTCTCCGTCACGGTGCGCCACTGACCGAAGAGCTTCCGGGGCTTAAGTCCGCCATAAAACTTGAGAGGCGCGGTAGCCATTGGGCTGCCGCGCCTCTTTCGACTTTCTCCTTGAGATGACCGTAAAGCCTCTTGGAGAGCCTGCCCTAAAGCGACTGGCTCGCGGATTTGCTTTACGAACATTTCATGTTAGGTTTCTTCTTTCCCGCGCGCCGGATGGCATTTGAGGATGACGAGCGCGCCGTCTATTATTCACGGCTTGATGGAGATGGAAGCTTGAAATTCGGAGTCATAGTTTTTCCCGGCTCAAACTGCGATCACGATGCGTATCACGTGATTTCCAAACACGTCGGCCAGCCGGTGGATTTCATCTGGCACCGCGACACGGACTTGAGCGAGCATGACGCGGTGATTATTCCCGGCGGCTTTTCCTACGGCGACTACCTGCGCGCGGGCGCGCTCGCTCGTTTCTCGCCGGTGATGAAGTCGGTCAAAGAGTTTGCCGCCGCGGGCGGCCTCGTGCTCGGCATCTGCAACGGCTTTCAAATCTTGTGCGAAGCCGGGCTGCTCCCCGGCGCGCTGATTCGCAACCGCGATCTGCACTTCATCTGCGAGCACATCAACGTCCGCGTCGACACAACAGAGACGCCCTTCACCAACCAGTTGCAGAGCAGAAGCGTCCTGCGCATTCCCATCGCTCATGCCGAAGGCAACTACGTCTGCGACGACGCGACCTTCGATGAGTTGGAGCGCGAAGACCGCATCGTCTTTCGCTACTGCACGGAAGCGGGCGAGGCGACGCAGGCCGCGAACCCGAATGGCTCGCGCGCGTCAATCGCTGGCATCTGCAACCGCCAGCGCAACGTGCTCGGATTGATGCCGCACCCGGAGCGAGCCTGCGAAGAACTGCTCGGCTCAACCGACGGGCGCGACATCTTTCGCTCGCTGGCCGCCACGCTCGCCGCCCGCGCCTGAAACTCCACGGAAATTTTCCGCCGCGTCATCGCGGCTGACCCAGGACATAAGGAACAAAGATAAATATGACGAACACACAGACACGCATTTCGCGTCGCGCCTTTCTGCTGGCGACTCTGCTCTTGCTGACGACGGCGGTCGTTCCGGCGCAAAGCGACCGCACGCGCCGCGTCCGCTTCGCTCGCGGTCGCACCACTGCCGTCATCAAGGATGCCGTCGTGCGCGGCACAAGCGACCGCTACATTCTCGGCGCGCGCAAAGGACAGACCCTGACCGTCCACATCACTTCGCTTGAGGACAACGCCGTCTTCGACATCATAGCTCCCGGCGGAAAAACCATCGGCGAGGAATCAAACGATTGGACAAGCGAACTGCCGCGCTCCGGCGATTACATCATCTCCGTCGGCGGCACTCGCGGCAACGCCACCTACACGCTTGAAGTGACCATCAGATAAGAGCAGTGACGAGTGACGAGTGACGAGCAAGAGAAAGCAGTGATGAATTAGAACAGCATGTCGCTCATCGTTCATCGCTCATCACTAACTTGTCGCTTGCTGCTTGTCACTCGTCACTTATAATGGGCGCGTGAATTGAGGAAGAGAGCATGGACGAGGAGCGGCGGGAAGAAGAGCGAGTGACGGTATCGCTTGAGGTCTTTTGGGAGGGCGGGTCGGGCTTGCATCCGGCGCGCATCAGCGACATCAGCCTCGGCGGTTGCTATCTGGACACCATCGGCAGCGCCGAACCCGGCGAAGTCATCGGCCTCACCATCAAGCTGCCCGACGGCGAACGGTTGACGCTGCGCGGCGAAGTCGCCTTTCGCATCAAGAATCTGGGCTTCAGCGTCTGCTTCACCTTTTTGACTGACGAAGAACAGCGGTTGCTCACGCAGTTGATTAACCGTTGAAGACGACTAGAAAACTTCGGCCAGCGATGTCTCCGCCCGCCGCGCGCTCCGGCGAAATTCTCTCATGGGATGAAGTCAATCGCACGCACCGCATTCGCAACGGCGTCTACCAACGCAACGGGCGGCTCGTCTCGCTGCTGACGGATTTCGGGCGCATCAACCCTTGCTATCCAGACCGCTCCGACTCTTCCGGCGACCGGATTTACTATACCGGCGCGGGCCGTCGCGGCGACCAACCTTTGAGCCCCGCCAATCGCGCCCTGCTCGACGCCATCAAGATGCGCCACGCCGTTCCGCTCTTCAACAAGCTCGCCGTCGGGCGCTGGCAACACATGGGCCACTGGCGCGTCATCGCGGGCCATCAACTCTTCAATGAACAAGAGCAGCGCATGCTCTGGCAATTCACGCTCGAAAGAGTGAAGAACAGTGACAAGCGACGAGTGACGAGTAAAGCCAAGCGACGAGCGCCAAAGCTAGCGATGAATGATGAGTAAAAGCAGATCGCCCGTCTCTCGTCATCTCTCGTGCTGCTTGTCTTCTTGCTCATCACCCATCACCCATTACTCATCACTTCTTATTCTTGCTCGTCACTTGTCACTCGTCACTCGTCACTGTATTCTTATTTTCTTCCGTTACACCCCTGAAAGGAGTTAGTCACAAATCATGAAAAAGCTTTACACACTGGCGCTCGCTATCGCGCTGTCTTTCATCGTGACCGGCGGCGCGGCCCTTGCGCAGGGAGGCATGGGCGCAGGTTCCGGCAAAGGCGTTGGCAGCGGCAGCGGAGAAGGCGCGGGCATGGGCGCGAACGACGCCGAGGCGGGCAAGCCCATCGCAGACTTCTCTTTGCCCGACGTTAACGGCAAGACACATTCGCTCGCTTCTCTCAAAGGCAAAAATGGGACGGTCTTGATTTTCATCTCGACGCAATGCCCCGTCTCGAACGCTTATAACGAGCGGATGGAAAAGCTCGCCGAAGATTACGCGGCGCGCGGCGTCAACGTTATCGGCATCAACGCCAACGCGACCGAATCGGCAGACGACATCAAGGCTCACGCCGCCGCGCACAAACTGACCTTCACGATTCTCAAGGACAAGGGCAACAAGGTGGCAGACCAGTTGGGCGCGACCAACACGCCCGAAGTCTTTCTGCTGGACGCGAGCAGCAAGCTCGTCTATCGCGGGCGCATTGATAATTCGCGCAACATCGAAGGCGTCAGCAGCAACGACCTGCGCGACGCCATCGACGCGACGCTCGCGGGCAAGCCCGTCGCCAACTCTTTCGTCCGCGCCTTCGGCTGCTCCATCAAACGCGGTTAAGAGGCACGGATGAAATTCACACGTTTACTGGCGTGCGGCCTCGCGGCCTTCGCGCTCATCTCGATGTTCGAATCGCGGCGGGCAGACGCGCGGCCCGCCGCAACCATCAAGGCCGACAGCAAGCTCTTCGTCTTAAGTCATCCGGCGCAGGGCAAGCGCAAGCGACCGCAACGGCGGACGAAGAGCGCGCCGCTGCCCGTCGTGCAGGAGATTAACGGCGAAGGCTTGAGGAAAATCTTGCAGCGCGACGCGGACGCACCACGCCCCTTGCTCATCAACTTCTGGGCAACCTGGTGCGGCCCCTGCCGCGAAGAATTTCCAGACCTCGTGCGCCTCGGTGAAGAGTACAAAACGCGCAAGCTGGATTTCGTCATCGTCTCACTCGACGACCCTTCGGAGTTGAAGACGGGCGTGCCGCGCTTCCTGCGACAGATGCGCGCGCAGATGTCCGCCTATCTCTTGAACGAAGAGGATTCAAACGCGGCCATCAACGCCGTTGACCCCGAATGGGCAGGCAGCATGCCCGCCACCTTCCTGCTCGACGCCAATGGGCAGATCGTCTACAAACATCTGGGCCCCATCAACCCCGAAGAGCTACGCGCGGAACTGGAAAAGGTGACGGAAAAACAGTGACAAGTTAAGCGCAGCCAGTGACGAGCAGGAAAATTTCTTTACTCGTCGCTGGCTGCTCGCTGCTTATCGTTCGTTCTTATTTTTACTTTCTGCCTTCGGCTCGTCACTTGTCACTTGTCACTCGTCACTGCTCTTATGATTACTCCTGAAACAATCGCGGCGCACAATCTCACCGCGGGCGAGTTTGCGCGGATAACGGAACTGCTCGGACGCGAGCCGACGTTCGCAGAGCTTGGCATCTTCTCCGTGATGTGGTCGGAGCATTGCTCTTATAAATCGTCGCGCGTTCATTTGAAGCGTCTGCCGACGACGGGCGCGCGCGTGATTGTGCCGCCCGGGGAGAACGCCGGAGTCGTTGACATAGGCGACGGCTGGTGCGCCGCCTTCAAGGTCGAATCACACAATCATCCATCGTTTATCGAACCGTTTCAGGGCGCGGCGACGGGCGTCGGCGGCATCCTGCGCGACATCTTCACGATGGGCGCGCGACCCATCGCCGCGATGAACTCCTTGCGCTTCGGCTCGCTCAATAATCAGCAACACGGGCGACGCAATCGCGCGCTGCTGGCGGGCGTCGTCGCAGGCATCGCGCACTACGGCAACGCGTTCGGCGTCCCGACCATCGGCGGCGAAGTCTCCTTCGATGATGCTTACGCTTTCAATCCGCTCGTCAACGCCTTCGCCCTCGGGCTTGTGCGCGCAGACCAAATCTTTTTCGGCAAGGCGACGGGCGTCGGCAATCCTATCCTTTACGTCGGAGCGAAGACGGGGCGCGACGGCATCCACGGCGCGACGATGGCTTCGGCTGAGTTTGACGATGAGGCTTTGGAGAAACGACCGACCGTGCAGGTCGGCGATCCCTTCCTCGAAAAGTTGTTGTTGGAAGCGTGCCTCGAAGCGATGCGCAGCGGCGCGGTCGCGGGCATTCAGGACATGGGCGCTGCCGGCCTCACTTCGTCTTCCTGCGAGATGGCGGCGCGCGCCGGAACGGGCATAGAGCTTGACCTCTCGCTCGTGCCGCAGCGCGAAACGGAGATGACGGCTTACGAGATGCTGCTCTCCGAATCGCAGGAGCGTATGTTGATTGTCGCGCATCGCGGGCGCGAGCGTGAAGTGGTTGACATCTTTCGCAAGTGGGACTTGGATGCCGTCGTCATCGGTCGCGTCCGCGAAGGCAACCACATGCGCGTCATCCACGAAGGCGAAATGGTCGCGGACATTCCCGTCTCCGCCCTGACCGACGAAGCTCCGCTCTACGAACGCCCTTTGCGCGCGCCGGATAAGGGAGCGGAAAACTCCGGGCCGCTCAGCGTGCGCGCGGCCAACACAGACCCGACGCTCAAGGCTGAACCGAAGGCCAGCGTCGGCGGCGGCATGGACTTGATTCAACCTGCGCCGCCCGCCGCGCATCTCTTCACAGAGCCGAACGCGCACGCTTCCAGCGAGTCAAACGCGCACGCCTTCAACGAAGCGACGGAGCAGCCGAATGTCGAACTCTTAAACGAAGCGTTGCTGCGCTTGCTCGCGTCGCCGAACCTCGCGTCGAAGGAATGGGTTTACAGGCAGTATGACCATATGGTGCGGACGAACACGGCTGTGTTGCCGGGCGCGGATGCGGCGGTCGTGCGGATTAAGGAGACGCGGCGCGCGCTGGCGATGACGCTCGACGGCAACGGTCGCTACTGCGCGGCGAACCCGCGCGAGGGCGCGAAGCTCATCGTCGCCGAAGCCGCGCGCAACGTCGTCTGCGTCGGCGCGCGGCCCCTCGCCATCACCAACTGTCTTAACTTCGCTTCGCCCGAACGCCCTGAAGTGATGTGGTCTTTCTCCGAAGTCATAGACGGCATGGCCGAAGCCTGCCGCGCGTTTGACACGCCGGTCGTCTCCGGCAACGTCTCCTTTTATAACGAGACGGAAGGACGCGGCATTCTGCCGACGCCCGTCATCGGAATGGTCGGGCTGATTAACGACGTGCGCCGTGTCGTGCAACCCGGCTTCAAAGCGGCGGGCGACATGATAGCCTTGCTCGGCGAAACCAATGACGACCTCTCCATCAGCGAATACGCCGTCGTCATCGAAGGGCGCACGACGCGACAGTTGATACATGATGGACGCGTGCCTGCGCTCGACCTCGAACGCGAGCGCGCGGTTCAAGACGCTTGCCTGCGCGCGGCGGAAGCGGGCTTGCTTCGCTCGGCGCACGACTGCGCGGACGGCGGCCTCGCTATCGCGCTCGCGGAATGCTGCTTCTCTTCGCTCAATCGTCGCGCGCTCGGCGCAGACGTTGAACTGGCAGGCGCGCTGCCCGCGCCCGCGCGTCTCTTCAGCGAATCGCCCTCGCGCATTATCATCAGCTTCGAAGAGTCTGCCCGCGCCGGGATAGAAGCGATTGCAGAGCAAGCCAACTGCCCTTTCAACTTGATGGGCCGCGTCGCCGCAGACCAACTTCGCATCAAGGCCGACGGCGCGCAACTCATCTCTCTCGGCCTCGAAGAGATTGAAACAGCATGGCGTTCATCGCTCGACGCGCAACTGCAAGCCGAAGCGTTGGCCGCCGCGGCAGAGTAAATTCTCTCTCTTCATTACGGCGGAAAGGAATCATTTCGATGAAGGGCGCGCTACTGATTCTGGCCTGCGTTCTCTGCCTGGCGGCGCAAGGCTTGGCGCAGTCAACGGCGGCGGGCGGCGCGCGTAAAACCGGCGACGCGCGCGTCAAAGCCCTGCTCGACCAAATCGGTTACAAGTACGAGTTGACCGTTGACGGCGACTTCAAGTTGATTCCGATTGCGATCGACAGTGGCCGCAGCCAACTCGCTTACGTCGTCTCCAAGACGCACCAGTACGGCACGCTGGAGATTCGTGAAGTGATGTCTCCTGCCTACTCTTCGACCGGGCCGCTCTCGGCGACCATCGCCAATCGCCTGCTGCGCGAAAACGGCGAAGTCAAGCTCGGCGCGTGGCGCATCGAGCCGCACGCCAACGGCCAGAAATCGCTCGCCCTCTTCGCCGTTCAAGTCGCCGCCACGAGCGACGCCGAAACGCTCCGCCTCGCCATCAAAAGCGTCATCCTCGTCGCCGACCGCATGGAAAAAGAGTTGACCGGCACGGACGACTACTAAAAGCGATGCGCGTCTCCGCCTTCTTCATCGCTCATTCTTCATGATAGAGCGTGAGCTAAAAATTTCGATTGACGAGTTGCTCGGCGCGTTGCTCAGCCTGGAGGCGGCGCGGGGCGCACAGATTCTAGACAGCGGCGGGGCGCGCGGAGAAGAGGCGCGCTTTCTGATTGCGGGCTGCGACCCGTTTGAGATAATCGAGACGCGCGGGCAGTCGGCGCGTGTCTTTCGCTCCGGCGTGATGACGGAAGAGCGGCTTGAATCCGGCGGCGCGTTGCGACTGCTCGACGAGCGATTGGCCAGCTACCGCGTGCCGCTCGACGAGGCTTCGGGCTGGCCCGCGCGCGGCGCGTGTATCGCAACTTTCTCTTACGAGCTTGTCCATAACTTCGAGCGACTGCGCTCGCGTCGTCACGCGCAGACCGCGACGAACGAAGAGCCTGACGCCGCGCTCGCCTTCTACGACACGCTCGTCATACACGACTACGCTCGCTCCAAAACGGCTGTCGTCAGTGTCAAAGGCCGTGAGCGTCTCAATCAAATCTGGGAGACAATCAACGACGCCGCGCTCGTGTTGAAAGCGACTGAAGAGCAGCCGCATGATGAGCAGCCATCACAGTCGCCGTTGCAGGAGTCGCAGTCGCGCCTCGCGGCGGCTAACGTTTTCAACTCGCCTGCGGGTGAGGCTTTCAGCAGCGCGGCGACCTCAAACTTCACGCGGCAGCAATACCTCGCCGCCGTCGAGCGCATTCAAGAGCACATCGCCGCGGGCGACATCTATCAAGCCAACCTGACGCAGCAACTCCGTGTCGCGCTCGATTCAAAGTTGACGCCGGAGAGAATTTTCCTCAACCTGCGCCGCGACCATCCGGCATCGTTCGGCGCGTTCCTGCGCCGCCGCGCGGACACGGTTATCAGCGCTTCGCCCGAACGCTTTCTGCATGTCGCGCCGCAAGCGGACGGCGAGCGCTTGATTGAAGCCTGGCCGATTAAGGGGACGCGCCCGCGCGGTCGAAACACGATTGAAGACGCGCGCCTGCGCGCTGAACTCATGGAGAGCGAAAAGGAGCGCGCGGAGAATGTGATGATTGTCGATTTGTTGAGAAACGACCTGGGGCGCGTCTGTCGTTACGGCTCGGTGGCCGTGCGCGAGTTGTTCACGGTGCAGGAACACCCGACGCTGTTTCATCTCGTCTCGAAGGTGCGGGGAGCGCTCTGCGCGGGCGTGACGGCGGGCGACATCCTGCGCGCGGCCTTTCCGTGCGGCTCGATTACGGGCGCGCCGAAGCTGCGCGCGATGGAGATTATTGACGCGCTTGAGCCGCAGCCGCGCGGCCTTTCGATGGGAGCCATCGGTTATTTCTCTTTCGACGGAGCGATGGACTTGAACGTGGCGATTCGCACGATGACGATTCATCAAGGCATCGCGCGCTTTAACGTCGGCGGCGGCATCGTCGCCGATAGTGTTCCGGCGCGCGAGTATGAAGAGTCGCTGACGAAAGCCCGCGCGCTACTCCGCGCCTTGAGCGTCAATGCCCCGGCTCAGGACGAAGAGCATTGACCAAAACGATTGCCCGCACAGCTTTCGTCACAGCTTTCGTCCGCACGGCTTTTGTCTGTTCGAGAGCCGCGGTTTTCATGTATTCTTCGTCTGCCCTCGCTAGAGCCAACAGCGTTGCTTTCAGAGCGGAGACTTCCTGCGATGCACTCGCGTATCAACTACAACCACCGGCTGCTTGAGGCGACGAAAGCGCGCGCGGAAATCGTGACGGCTGCCGCGCTCTACGGTCGCGGCGTCTTCACGACGCTCGCCGTTTACGACGGCCATCCTTTTCAGTGGCGCGCGCATTGGCAGCGGCTAATGGAACACGCGATGCGCGCGGGCGTTGAGGTGGCCGCCTTTGACGAAGAGACGGCGAGAGCTTCGCTCTTGAAATTAATCGTCGCCAACGATGTGAAGCAGGGGCGAGCGCGCCTGACGTTGCTGGCCGGGGCCGTGCCGGGCGTCTGGGAAACGAAGGGCGCGCAAGAAGGGGCGCAGACCTCGCTCTTGATGATGACGGGCGAGGCGCGCGTCGTCGGCCATGAGGGCTTGGCCTTGACGGTTTCGCCATATCGTCTCAATACGCTCTCGCCGCTCGCGGGCCTCAAGAGCGTCAACTATCTTGAGCACATCATGGCCTTGGAGGAAGCGCGGGCGCGCGACTTTGACGAAGCGGTCGCGCTTAACGAGCGCGGCGAAGTAGCTTCGACGACGATGGCCAATCTCTTCTGGACGATGGGCGGGACAGTTCACACGCCCGCGCTCTCGACCGGCGCGCTCGCGGGCACGACGCGCTCTCGCGTCATAGAGTTGGCGCACGAACTCTCAATCCCGACCGTCGAGGGCGTCTATGATCTTTCTGACTTGGGCGACGCGGACGAAATCTTTCTCACCTCCGCGGGGCTTGGTGTGGCCTTAGTCACGACCTTCGATTTTCATCGCTACACTGTCGCGGTCGGCTCTGTCGCGCTGCGTCTTCATGAAGCCTTTCGCCAGTTGACGCTGCGCGCCGTTTGAAGCCCGAACGCATGCGCGCCTCCGCGCGCGGCGCGTTCAAGCTGCGGGGCGACGTTATGTTATAATCCCGGTCTTCGCTTGAACAAAAAACAGCAGACGCTAGAGCTAGCGAATCAGGAGGAGGATTTCGCAAACATCATGGCTACCGAACTCAAACGCGCCGACACGTCCTTGAGCGGCATCGAAGAGATGCTCGGCGATACGGCGCGCACGCTGCTCGACCATAAATCGGAGACGATTCCGCAGGAGCAATTGCAGCTTCCCGGCCCGGACTTTGTTGACCGCGTGTGGACGCACAGCGACCGCAACCCGCAAACCTTGCGCTCGCTGCAAACGCTCTTCGACAACGGGAGGCTTCGTGGAACGGGCTATCTTTCAATCCTCCCGGTCGATCAGGGCATCGAGCACAGCGCCGGAGCTTCGTTTGCTCCGAACCCGCAATACTTCGATCCGGACAACATCGTCAGGCTGGCGATTGAAGGCGGCTGCAACGCCGTCGCCTCCACGTTCGGCGTGCTCGGCATGGTCGCGCGCCGCTACGCGCACAAGATTCCGTTCATCGTCAAGATTAACCACAACGAGTTGCTGACCTACCCGAACAAGTTCGACCAGGTTCTGTTCGGCACGATTGACGAGGCGCGCGACATGGGCGCGGTCGCCGTCGGCGCGACCGTCTACTTCGGCTCCGACGAGTCAACGAGGCAGATAACGGAAATCAGCGAGGCTTTCGCCTACGCGCACGAGCTTGGGATGGCGACGATTCTCTGGTGCTACCTGCGCAACCCGAAGTTCAAAACCAAAGAGGGCGACATGCACGCCGCCGCCGATTTGACAGGGCAGGCTAACCATCTAGGCGTCACGATTCAGGCCGACATCATCAAGCAGAAATTGCCCGAACGCAACGGCGGCTACAACCTGCTCAACACTGAGAGCGCGTACGGCAAGACGAGCAAGTTGATTTATGAAAAACTGACGACGGACAATCCGATTGACCTCGTTCGTTATCAAGTCGCCAACTGCTACATGGGACGCTGCGGCTTGATTAACTCCGGCGGCGAATCGAAGGGCGCGACCGATTTGCAGGAGGCCGTGCGCACCGCCGTCATCAACAAACGCGGCGGCGGGATGGGCTTGATTTCCGGGCGCAAGGCTTTTCAGCGTCCGATGACGGAAGGCGTCGCGCTCTTGAACGCCATTCAGGATGTCTATCTCTCGCCGGAGATTACCGTCGCCTAAAGATTCCAGAGCCCGCAAGGTCTGAAGCCGCGCGTCAAAAAACATCTTCTCTCTTTTGACGCGCGGCTCCAAGCTTCGACAAACTTTTGCGGACTTTCCTTGCTGAGAGCGTTGAAGCCTGAACAAGCGCCCATTTCGGATGCAGAGTTGCTTCGCCGCATAGCCGGCGGGGACGAAGAGGCTTTGGCCGCGCTCTACGATAATTACAAATCCATCCTTTTCAGTCTCATCCTCCGTATATTACACAGCCAGTCCGAGGCTGAAGACATTTTGCAGGATGTTTTCATACAGGTCTGGCAAAAGGCGGCCAACTTTGACGAAGAGCGCGGACGCCCTTTCACATGGCTCGTCACCTTGGCCCGCAGCCGCGCGATAGACCGTCTGCGACAACTCGGCTCGCGCGAGCGGACGGCGACGGAAGCCAGCCGAGCCGCGCCCGAAGAATGGACGGACGCCGTTGAAGACGCGATTAAATCCGAGGAGGGCGCGGTTGTCCGCAAAGCCCTCGCAGAGCTTCCCGAAGAGCAAAGACGCGCGCTGTTGATGGCCTACTATGAAGGCTTGACGCAGACCGAAATCGCAGACAAGTTGAATGCTCCGCTCGGCACAGTCAAGACGCGCATGCGCTCCGGCATGATTAAACTGCGCGAACTGTTGGGAGATCAACTGAAGAACTTTTTCTAGCTCCGGCGCATCGCAGCAAAGAACCGCAGCAGAGCGCGTCCGTCAGGTAGCCGCGCAGGCGGACAGCAACGGGCAGGCAAATTTTGATGACCCACGAAGAATACAAGGAGATGTTGGCAGAGCACGCGCTCGGCGCGCTCGACCACGCGGACGCCCGCGCGCTGGAAGAGCATCTGGCGTCGTGCTCAGACTGTCGCGCCGAACTGTCCGAATGGCTCGACACTTCCGCCGCGCTCGCTTACGCCGCCCCGCTCGCGGAGCCGCCCGCCGCGCTGCGCTCTCGTCTGCTCGAAAACATTCGCTCCGTCAAGCAGGAGCCGCAGGCGAATGCGACAACACAGCGCAACGGGCGCGACATGGAAGAAGCAGCAGTATCGAAAAAGAACCTCGCGTCGTCTAACGTCGTCGCCATGCCGGAGCGCGCTCGCTCGCGTCTGCGCGCGTGGCAGCGTTTCGGCGCGCTGGCCGCGTCTTTGGCCTTCGCCGCTTTCATCATCGCGCTCGTCGTCCTCTGGAATCGCAATCGTGAGATGCAATCGGAGATGGCGCGGCTCAGCAAAGATTTGCAGACCACGGAGCAGCGGCTCAAGAGTGAACGCGAAAAGGCTGAGATGCTCGCCGCCGAGGACACGCGCTTTGCGAGTTTGAAGGGAACAGAGATGGCCCCGCGCGCACACGCGCGACTCGTTTATAACAAAGCGGGGAAAGCGATGATGATTGCCGACGAACTGCCGCCCGCGCCCGCCGGAAAGGATTATCAAATCTGGTTCATCGCCGAAGGCAAGCCCGTTCCCGGCGGCGTCTTCAAGCCCGACGAGCAAGGCCACGTCGAGATGCGCGCCGAAATTCCCGCCAACGCGCGCAGCGCTTCGGCCTTCGCCATCACGCTCGAACCGCAGGGCGGAATGCCCGCCCCGACCGGACAAAAGTTTCTGCTCGGCGCCGCCTAGCAGACTTTCATCGAGCCGCGCGAAAGCCTCTCAACACTTAAGACACATAAGACACAAAGGAGACGAAGCAGCGACACGGACTGCTTCGTCTCTTTTGTGTTTCATCTCTTCGAAGAGCCAATCAATCGGCTTCTCAAAAATTATTTCATTCAACGTAAATCCGAACTCTCGACAGAGCGCGTAGATGTTGTAGTTAGCCAACAAACTTAACTTGAACTTATGGAGAGAAAAAAGATGAAGAAGAATTTCGCGCTCTTGCTGCTTGCCGCAGCGACACTGGTTCTGAGCAACGCCAACGCTTTCGCGCAGAGCAAGAATCCGATGGTCGGCGGCGCGGCGATGTACAGCAACAAAGACATCGTTGACAACGCCGTCAATTCCGCAGACCACACGACGCTGGTGGCCGCCGTCAAAGCGGCTGGACTCGTCCCGACGCTGAAGGGCGCAGGCCCGTTCACGGTTTTCGCGCCGACCAACGCCGCCTTCGACAAGCTGCCCGCCGGCACGGTAGACACCTTGCTCAAGCCGGAAAACAAAGAGATGCTGACCAAGATTTTGACCTACCATGTCGTCGCCGGAAAGTATGACGGCAAGAAGCTGATGAGCCTCATCAAGAAGGGCGGCGGCACGGCGACCTTGAAAACGGTCAGCGGCGGCACGTTGATGTTCATGATGGGACAAGACATGATGATGGGCGGCAAGATGTCTAAGACCATCGTGATAAAGGATGAAAAGGGCGGCACGTCGAACGTCACCATCGGCAACGTCTATCAATCAAACGGCGTCATCCATGTGGTTGACACAGTGTTGATGCCCGGTATGTAAGCGGCGTCGAAACTTTTCGCGCAGGAAGAGACGCCGTAAGCTCGCGGCGTCTCTTTTCTGTTTATCCAATCATGCGGGCTGGCTTAACGTCTCTGCCCGTAATCCGCGAACTCGCTTCCGGCAGGTCAACTCTCAAGCGAAAACTTGCTAAACTGTTTGCCGCCGCCAGCATCGCGGACAGTCAAACATCAGAGAGGATTGCACAGTGGCCGAAGACAAGCCGACAATACCGAATGAAATCTCCGACGAAACCGGACAATACGACGCGCGCTTTCTGCTCTGGCGCAAGTTCTGCGCCGACAACGGCATCCCCGTCGAGACGCTGCCGAGCGACCTGAGCGGCGCGATAAAAGCGAGTTGGGAAAAACTGAAGGCCGAACGATTGAAGGGCAGCGACAAGTGACAACTACAGTGACAAGTGACGAGTGACAAGTTACGAGCAAGAGTAAGTGTTGAGTAACGAGTGATGAGTAACGAGTGATGAGTGAAAGCAGATAGCTCTTAACTCATCGCTCATCATTCATCATTCATCGCTCATCGTTCATCATTCGTCACTGCTTGCTCTTGCTTGTCACTTGTCACTCGTCACTTGTCACTGTAGTTGTCACTGTCTTAAGAATGGATTGGTCAGTCGTTCTTGCCCGATGGTTGTGATGGGGCCGTGTCCTGAGTAGACCTCTACGTCGTCGCCGAGCGGGACGATTTTGTTGAGCAGCGAATCCATCAGTTGCGCGGTCGAGCCGCCCGGCAAATCCGTTCTGCCGATAGAGCCTGCGAAGAGGCAATCGCCCACGAAGATTTTTCTCTCACGCGCTTCAAACAAGACGACGTGGCCGGGCGTGTGGCCCGGACAATGTATGACCTCAAACTCAAGCCGGCCTACCTTGTAAGTCTGTTCATCCGTCCAGTACTCGTCAACGGGCGGCGGGGCCTCATAACGAAAGCCGAGCGCGGCCCAACGCGACGGCGGAATGCCGAGCCACGCGGGTTGTTCCGGCAAGCCTTTGTAGAGCGGTTCGTCCGCGCGATGCAAGTGTATGCGCGCGGCGGGCCGCAGACGCTTGAGAGACGCCACGCCGCCGACATGATCCATGTGCGCGTGCGTCAACGTAATCGCCTGCAACTCAAGCTTGTGCCGTTCGAGCGCGGCGACAATGCGCGCCGAGTCATCGCCGGGGTCAATGCAGATGGCGCGGCCCGTCTCTTCGCAGCCGACCACGCGCGTGTGTTGCTGAAAGGCCGTAACGGTGATTTCCTCTATAATCATTTCTTCTTCAATCCGGCGGCAATAAAAAAAAGGCTGGCACGAGCTTAACCCGAACGCCAGCCCTTTCGCATCCCTCAAAACATCTTTCGCCGCGCTACACGTCAATCGCCCGACGGCGCGCGTGACGCGGGATGAAGCTAATCGCTCATTTGAAATCGGTAATCATGATGATGTCGTTAATCTCCGTGCCGCGTTCGCAGGCGAGCGTGTTGCCGTCGTGCGACCAGGCGTAACGAAAGATAAAGTCTTCCTTGAAGTCGGTCACGCGGCGCGGCGGGCCGCCGTCAATCGGCTGGCTCCAAATGTTTGTGACGCCGCCCTGCCTGTCCAGATAAGCGAGGGCGCGGCTGTCGGCCATCCAGCGGACGATTTGCGGGTAGACGAGCGGGATGTCGAAGGTCTTGATGGGTTCGCCGCCGCCGAAAGGAATAATCGCCGCCTGCCCGCGATACAAGCAGGAGATATATTTTCCGTCGGGCGAGACGACGGGCCGCTGCGTCGGCTGCTCGGTCAACTGTTGGGCTTCGCCGCCCTCTATGGAGACTTTCAACAAGACGGGCTTGCCCGCGCTCGATGCCGTGTACAAGACCCACTTGCTGTCGGCGGAAAAGGTGGGGCCGTCTTCGCCCGCGCCCGTCGTCAACTGCACAGGATTGCTGCCGTCCGCGTTCATCCGCCACACGTGCAAGCCCGCGCCGCGATTCGAAACGAAGACGATGTAGCGGCCATCGGGCGAAGCGACGGGCGAAAAGTCTGTGCGCGGGTCAACGGTCAACTGCCGCTGCTGGCTGCCGTCCTTATTCATCACCCAGACATCCGGGTTGCCGCTCGCGTGCGAGCCGTAGAGGATATGCCCGTCGGGCGTCCATGCCATGCCGAACATCTCGCTGTAGTTGTCGCCGAAGCCGGAGGTAATCTGCGTCGCTCGCAGAGACTCGCCGCGCGGCGCAATCCAGATGCGCGACACGCGCACGTCCTGCACGGTCAGCAACGTCTTAGAGTCAGCCGAGACGCTGATGTCTCTATAGCCGTTCAAGTCGTTGGTGACGCGTCTGGCCTCGCCTTCGGGATACGAGAGATGCCAGATTTGGTCTGCGAAGACTGAGGCGTCCAGATGCCACGCGATGGCGACGACGCCGCTGCCGCCGCCGAGCCATGCCACCTGCCCGACCCACGTCCAATGCTGCGGCGAGAGCGGCTTTTCCGAGCCGTCAGTCGTGTTGATAGTGACGACGTTCATGTACGGCTCGGCAGAATCATACGCGCCCGCGCCGCAGGCAATCAGTTGCCCGTCGGGCGACCATGCAGGCCCGTCAAAGCTGAAGTAGGCGGGGCGTTTGCGCGTCGCCAAACGCTGCTCGCCCGTCCCGTCCAGATTGGCGACGATGATGGCCGTCTCGCGCTGCGCCGGATAGCCGCGCACGAAGGCGAAGCGTTTGCCGTCGGGCGAGAGCGTGATGGGGCTGTCAACATCTTCGAGCAGCTTTCGCGGCGTCCCGCCGAGCGCGGGAATCTGATACAGCTTGGCGGGATTCGTCGGCTTGTCGTAGACGACGTAGTAAACGTGTGTGCCGTCCTGCGAGAAGGTCACGCCGCGATACTGCACGGCGGCGGGCGCGACAATCTGCACATTGTTGGTCGCCGAAACCTGCCTCACCCAGAGACTCTGCTGCCCCGCGTCTTCCATCACGTGAACCAGATATTTGCCGTCGGGCGAGAGAACGCCGTGCGCGGTCTTGCCGTTCGTCGTCAGCTTGCTGATGCGCATGTTCTGAAACGGCGCCGACGACGGATTGGCGATGGCGGTCGCGGGCGTCTCGGCGTTGCTCTGATGCGAAAGCCTGTAGGCGAACAACGCCGCGAGCGCCAGAACCGGCATTAACAATCCGAGCAAGGCCGTCGTTTGATGACGCTTAAGCTGTTGCCAGACGGCGCTCGTTCCGGCGGTCGCGGGAGCAGCGACTAATTCGCCCGCGTGTTGTCCGGGCGGCTGCGTCCAGTTGTTGCCGTTGGCGGTCGCGTCTTCGCCGGGGCGATAACCGTTGCTGTGCGAGCGCTCTTCCGATTCCTCTTCCTCTGTGACGACGCGCGTGCGCGTGTGTTGTTCGACGACGAGCGTCGCGCCGTCGTCTTGCAGCGACCTCACGCTGGTCGTGAAGCGATAGCCGCGCTTTGGAATCGTCTCGATGTACTGCAACGTCTCGCGGCCCTGCCCCAGTGCTCGCCGCAGCGTGAAAATATTCTGGGCGAGCGTCGCTTCCTCGACGAAGGTGTCGGGCCAGACGGCGCGCAGCAGTTCGTCTTTTTCGACGATGTGGCCGCTGCGGCAAACCAGATAGAGCAGCGTCTCAAACGCCTTCGGCGTCAGCGGCACGCTCTGCCCACGGCGCAGCAGACGCCGTTCGGCGGCGTCCAGACAAAAATCGTCAAATTGGTAAAGCTGTGCGGCTTCGGTTTCCATGACGCGCTTTAAGAACTCTTTCAAAATGGCCTTTCAAAAAATTTTGAAAGGGATTTGAGCATGCTTTAAAGACTTTCGTAACGGGCGCATCGTAGGATGCGCAGCGAGGTGAGTAAAGCGTCGTTTGGTGTTAGACGTCGGGGAGACGAGACGAGATGCCAGCCTGCGTCTTACTCACCTCGTAAATTTAGAGCAGGTCTTCCTGCGGCTGGCCGACACACTTTCAGAGAATCTATCCGTGGATACGACGGAAAACCCTCGCAGGTTCTCTCTAACCGCGAAAGGCGAACCCCGATGAAGAGGCGGAGAGTCGAGGTGCTGATCGAAACGCACAAGGTTTGGATTATCAGAGAGCCGGGCCACACGGCGCGCGACTGGTGCGCGGAGTGCGCCGTGGCGGCGCCGATGGTGACGCCGGATGAGGCCGCGCGCCTCGTCTGCCAGAGCACGCGCGCCATCTATCGCTTAGTCGAAGAGCGTCGCCTGCACTACCGCGAGACGCCTTTGGGCGCGCTGCTCGTCTGTCTGGATTCGCTGCTCTCCGGCTCCGGCAGCCCGCACAGAGGCTCCGAAGCTCTCGCCTCGCTTGAGTCGGAGTGCGGCCCGCTCCGCGATTACGGTCAGGAGACTTAACCGAAAAAGCTTTTTAACGGAGGAAAGGAAATGCGTCCTCAAATTAACTTGCTGCCACAGCAGCACGAGCACAACGGCTCTGCGAACGAAGCCGTCAACATCAATCGCATCGAGGCTCTGAAGAAACTGACGCGCCAGTTGCTCAGGGAAGTTCAATCGCTGGAAGCGGCGCGCACGCCATATGCGAAGAGCAGCATTCGCTTGAGCGAAGAGGTGCAACGCTTCGAGGTTGATTTGATTCGTTGCGCGCTGGCGCGCACGAGCGGCAACCAGCGGCGCGCGGCCTTCCTGCTCGGCATTAAAGCCACGACGCTCAACTCGAAAATCAAGCGTTACAACATTCTCTTCTAGAACGAGCGCGGCGCGGCTCTTCCGGCCCGCCGATGCTGGAAAGTTATACGGGGAAACTGCGATGGCTATCATTTCCAACACAGACACAGGGCGCGGCTCTACGCCGCCGCCACAGTCGGGCGCAACGTGGCAAGCCGAGCGCGTCACGCCCTTCCTGCGCGAACGCAGCGGTGGCGCGCTGGCTCTCAAGAGAGTCGCGCCGCCTGCCGAAGCGGATGCGCCGGAGGCCGCTTCGTTGCCGCTCTTGGCGACCGCCTCGGACGTGCGCGAAGTCGTCAGGCTGCTTAAGCGTAAGGCAGGCGGCGTGACGATTATCGAAGGCATGGATGCGTCGCGTCGCGTCTTCGACGCGCGTAAGGTCGCGGCCTACGAATACTGGGGACTCGTCAAGCGTTCGGGCGACCGTCTCTCTCTGAGCGCGCTCGGATGGGAGTTTGCGCGCCGCCTTGAGCCGGAAGCCCAACTCTATCGCACGATGCTCAACGCCACGCCCGCCTACCGCGCCGCGCTCGAATGGGCTTTCGGCCAACAACTCGAAATCGTGACGGACGCTGATGTCGCCGCACACTGGCTTGAGCATCCGGCTGAAGTCAAGCTCGCCGCTAATCAAAAGACGATTGAAGGCAACGTCGCCTGCTTCTTTCATCTTTGTCAGGAAGCGGAACTGGGGCTGGCGACCGTCGGCAAACGCGGCCAGCCCACGCGACTCCGCGTTGACCGCGAAGAACTCGCGGCCTACATCGCCAATCGTCCATCGCCTGCGCCTGACGACTTAACATCGCAGCCCGCTCATGAAGAAGTCGCTGACGAACATCAAGCTCTTGAGCATTCGTCGCTTGAACGTCCGGCGAGTGAGCGTCCGGCAAGTGAACGTCAGGCGATGGCCTTCGCCGCTCCTCTGTCGTCGCAGCCGACGCCGCAGAGCGCGCCCGCAAGGCTGCGAGTCTTCATCTCGCACGGCAGCGACGGCGAACTGCTCGAACAGCTACGAGCGACGCTGGAAGTGGCCGAGATTGAGAGCGAGTTGAGCCGCAGGGCGAGCGTTGACGACGACGACGCGCAGCTTGTCTCCGACGAACTCTGCCGCGCGATGCGCCGCTGCGACGCGGCCCTGATTGTCGTCAACCGCGATGATTGCCGCGCGGACGCCGTGGGAAACGCCGTGCTGCATGAAAGCCTGTTGATGGAGATCGCGGCGGCGGTCGTCTATTACAACCGCCGCGTGATTCTGCTCTGGGATGAAAGCCTCGCGCCGTCAAACTGCCTCAGTCGTTTGTGCCGTTGCGAGTTTGCGGGCGACGGACTGACGTGGGATTCCGGCATGAGATTGCTCAAGGCTCTGAAAAACTTTAAGCCGTAAAACAAGTTCACATGAAGCTGCGGCTCGCAGCGGAATTTAAGGAGAAGCCATGTCAAAGACTGTTCGGCTGCTGGCGATGATGCTCGGCGGCCTTTTGTTTTCGTGCGGCGCGATTTCAGCGCAGGCGCAGCAGGCCGCCGTGGCGACCGGCACGACGCAGGCGCCAGCCGCTTCCTCAACGATGAGTGAAGCCGAAGCCCTCTTTCAAGCGCAGAAGTTCAACGAAGCGGCCAGAGCTTTCACGACTCTGACGAAAGCGGAACCGGCGAACGGTCGCGCTTGGCTGCGGCTCGGCGGCTCGCTGCACGCGCTCGGGCAATTCGAGCAGGCGGTCACGGCCTTGCAGCGCGCGGTGGAAATCCTGCGCGGCCCCTTTGCGATGTACAACCTGGCGTGCGCCTACGCGCGGCTCGGCAACAAGGACAAAGCCTTCGAGTGGTTGACGGGCGCGCTCAACGCTGGCTTCTCTCAAGTCGCGCTCCTGCAAACTGACGAAGACCTCGCCGAGCTGCGCAGCGATGCGCGCTTTAAGGAAACGCTCGCGCTCGGCGAACGACTGGCGAAGCCCTGCCTCTACACGGCTGAGAACAGGTACTTCGATTTCTGGGTCGGCGAGTGGGACGTGCAGATGAACGGGCAGCAGGCCGGGACAAACAGCGTGAAGGAGATTCTGGACGGCTGCGTCATCTTTGAAAATTGGACGAGCGCGCGTGGCGGCACGGGCAAGAGCTTCAACTTCTACAACGCCGCGACGCGCAAGTGGCAACAGACGTGGGTTGACAGCACGGGCAACGTCCTCGAACTCTCTGGAAACTACAAGAACGGAAAGATGGAGTTTTCCGGCGAGGCATTGCAAGCCAACGGCGCCAAGCTGATGCAACGCCTCACCTTCTTCAATCTCTCCTCCGAGCGCGTCCGCCAACTCTGGGAACAATCCACAGACAGCGGCAAGACTTGGACGGTCGCCTTCGACGGCATGTACACTCGCAAGAAAGCCGCTCAACCCTAAAGCCTGACGGCTTGAAACGCCTGACAGCCAGCGTCTCCGATGAATTTTCGCGGCGGCGGCCAGATATGGCTGCTAAACTATAGACAAAACGACGCTTAGCTCGTCTCACCCGCCTACAAAACGAAGTCAGATGAGAGCAATCTGACATCAGATGGCTCTCATCTGAGTCGAGATGAGAGTCATCTCGACTCAGATTACTCTTATCTCGACTCAGATTACTCTCATCTTGATTAAGATGAAGCTCGTCTTAACTCAGATGAGAGTCATCTCATGTCGGATGACTCTCATCTGACATGAGATGAGGTTCGTCTGAGTCAGATGACTCTCATCTGAGTTAAGACGAGTCTCGTCTGAGTTGAGATGAGTTTGGTTTTATCTCAGACGAGACTCATCTAAGTCGAGATGAGTCTCGTCTGACCTCAGATGAAAGCAATGCTGTCTCAGTTGAAGGTCATGCGGTTTCAGATGAGCGCGGGTTGAGACAGGATGGCAGCCGTCTGTGTTGAGTTGAAAGCAAGTTGATTTCAGTTCGGAGCAAGCGGCGTTTGATTGAACGTCGTTCGTGCTCTGACTCATAAAGAACAGGGAGCGGCGCGAGCTTTAAAAACTCGCGCCGCTCCCTGTGTCGGCTTTCGCGCGCCCACGTGTGCTGGCGGAGAGTGGGCGGTTGAAAGCGTTCGGGGTTAGAACTGGAACTTCACGCCGAGCCGGACGCTTGACGGGAATTGGAAGACCAGCCCTTGACCGTAGAACGGGTTGAAGAACTGGATGCCGTTGGCTCCAGAGATGCCGCTGTTGATGCGCAGCGTGATGTCCTCAACGATGGCGCGCTGGCCGTTGAGAGCGTTGAACCAGTCAACCTGAAAACGCAACTGACGATTCTCGCCAAACTGAATCGGATAGTAAGCGTTGAGGTCTAGATTGTAGGTCGTCGGCGAACGGTTTCTGCCGGTCGTCGGGTTAATCGCCGTGCCGCGTGGAAGGGCGAAGCCTTCGTTGTTGCCGTAGATTCCCGCCGGGTCTGGAATCGCGGAGTTAAAGGGAATGCCGCTTTGCGCGCGGAACGATGCGCCAATCAGAAGCTTGAACGGCGTGCGATAACTGCCGTCGAGCTTGAACTGGTGCGGGCGGTCGTTCGGCAAGCGTCCGTAGGAGTTGGCGAGCAATCCAACGAGGTCGAACAACGAAGTGATGTTCGGGTCAGACTGCGCGTTGTCGTTGCGGAACAAGCCTTCGTAGTTGCCGATGAGGCTGGAATAAACATAGGAAGCGATGAACTGATAGTTGTTCGTGAAACGCTTCGTGGCTGTAAATTCGAGCGCGCGGTAGTAGCGACGAGCGCGACCGAAACGCTGGCCGATGTTCGCCTCGGCCAGCCTGTCCGTCAGGCTCTCGCCCGGATTGAACAGGAAGTAAGTCGTGCCGTTATCGAACGAGCCGTCTTCAATCACGGAGCCTTGCGCGCGATAGATGCCGCGGAAGCCGACCGCCAGGTCTTTGACGAGTTCGTATTCAAAACCGGCTGTGACTTCGTTGACGGTCTGCGGCTTCAAGTCAGGGTCGGGCGGCGTCGCCGTGCAACCGAGGCAGCCGAGGCCGCCCGCCGTGCCTTGCGTCACGACGGAGCCGGTGGGCGCGTTGTAGCGGTCAACGTTGACTTGCTTGTCCTGTTGAATATCGTCGCCGCCCGCGCGGACGTTGATGTCCAAGGGCAGCGGCGTCTCAAGAAAGCGCGCGTAGTTGATGAAGACCTTGCCCTTGCCCTTGCCTGTGAAGTCGTAGATAAGACCGACACGCGGCTGAAGGTTGTCCTTGAAGTTGTTGAGCGTGACGTAGCGCGTGTTGATGCCGTTGGCCTGCTGGTAATCCCAACGCACCCCGAAGTTGAACTGCACGTTCTTGCTCAGCTTGAAATCGTCCTGCGCATAGAAGCTCTCGACGTTGCTCGTCGTGGCTTTGCCCTGCGTGCTCAGGAAGAAATCACGCACGCGCGTGCTGCTGCGAATCAGGAACGGATTGACCTGAAGCTGCGCCGCCGTCAACGTCGTGTTGGTCGAAGCCGTCGTGATTCCGGCGGGAGCCTGACCGGAAGCGATAAGCGCGTTGACGCGCGTGGTCAAAGCCGCCGCGGGGCAAATGACGTTGCTGCCCGCGACTGTGCAGACGCCGAAGTTGTTGGTGATGCGAATGCCGCCCGGCATGATGTTGCCCGGATTGGCCGCGCCCGCTTCCTGTCCGGTCGGGTCTGCGAAGACACGCGGGCCGCCGCTCGAAGTCGTCAGGATAGTGTAGCGGTTCTGGTTATACTCGAAGCCGTACTTGAACGTGTGACGACCGATGAGATTCTGGAAGCGAGCCTGAACTTCCCAACGGTCACGGTCTTGATTCGTGACGAGGCCGTAGCCCTGCCGCACGAAGTTACGCTCAAGAATGCCGCCGCGCCCGTCAACGAAGGCGACGAACCCTTGAGTCGAAGAGATGTTGGTGTCAACGACGGGAGCGACCGCGTTGCCGCGTCGAATCGCAAAGTTGTCAATCGCCAAAGGCGTGTTGGCCACACTTGCATCCGGCGTCGCGTTGGCGCGCTGGAAGTGCAGGCCGAAGGAGATTTCGCCAATCCACGTCGGCGTGATGGTCGAGTTCAAACGCGCAGTGTAGTTGTGGCCGCCCGTCTGTATCTCGCCGCGAAAACTGTTGAGGTCCGCGCCGAAGCCGGAGCCTGCCGCGACCGCGTTCAAGCCGAAGAGAAAGCCCTTCTGCTTTGTGAAATCGCCGAAGGTCGAGAGCGTCAGCGTGTTGTTGTTGTTGACGGCGTAAGTCAGCTTGCCCGCGTAGAACGGCGTCGTCACAGTGTTGTTGACTTCCTGACGGAACGTTTGTGTCAACAAGAAATTCTCGCGCCGCTGCGGGTTGAAGGCCGCAAAGAATCGGAGCTTGTCTTTCAGGATTGGCCCGCCGATGTCGAAACCGGCATCGAGTTCGGAGAAGCCGTTCGGAGCCGAACCGAGCGACGGAAAATTCTTCGTCTCACGCACAAAGCTCTTGTGCGTGAAATAGCCGAACGCATCGCCGCGAAACTCGTTGGTGCCGCTCTTGGTGATGACGTTGAAGATGCCGCCCGTTGACTTGCCATACTCGGCGCCGTACGCGCCCGTCTTGATTTCCACTTCCTGCACAAACTCGAACGGCAGGT
>JAWVFT010000123.1:0-17967 GCA_033855775.1 Blastocatellia bacterium
AGAGGTCTATCAGCGGAAGGGGCCAGGACGCAGGCGTGGGCAGAATCTGTTGGAGCGGCTCGTCGATGAAGAAGCGGGTGCGCAGGCTTTGATGGCGGCGCACGACTTCGGTGAAGGCTTGGTGCAGGGCTGCGAGGTTCAGTTCTCCGGCAAGGCGCACCGCCAGCGGGACATTGTAGGCGGGGCTGGAGGGCTCAAGTTGATGGATGAACCAGAGTCGCTGTTGAGAGTAAGAGAGAATGAGGGGAGCGTCGGCATCAGCGCGCAGTTGTGGCAGCAGCGGTGGAATGTCGCTGAGGCCGGAGAGTTGACGCATCGCGTCGTCAATCTCGGCGGCCAGGGCGGCGACGGTGGGCGACTCGAACAGCGAGCGCAACGGGATGTCGAGATGAAAGAGTTGGCGGATGCGCGAGATAATCTGTGTGGCCAATAACGAATGACCGCCGAGCTCGAAGAAGTTTACCGTCACGCTCACTCGCTCAAGTTTCAAGACCTCCGCCCAGATGTGGGCTAAGACTTCCTCGGTTTGCGTGCGCGGGCCGATGTGTTCTTCCGCCGCCGTTTCGCTCAGGGCGGGAGCGGGCAGGGCGCGGCGGTCAATCTTGCCGCTCGGAGTGTAGGGCCAGTGTTCCAGTTGGACGAAGGCCGAGGGCACCATGTAGTCTGGCAATCGCTGTTGTAGATAGAGGCGTAGCTCTTGAATCGAGATGGAGTCGTCAGGCTTGGCCGTCACGTAGGCGACGACGCGTCTATCGCCCCGTTGGTCTTCACGCGCCATGACGACCGCTTCACGCACGGACGGATGCGTGGAGAGCATCGTTTCGATTTCTCCCAACTCGATGCGAAAGCCGCGCACCTTCACTTGCTGGTCGGCCCGCCCCAGAAACTCGATGCTGCCGTCCGAGAGATAGCGCACGCGGTCGCCCGTGCTGTAGAGACGCGCGCCCTCGGTCGTGCTGTAAGGATGCGGGATGAACTTCTCTGCGGTCAGTTCGGGGCGAGCGAAGTAGCCGCGCGCGAGGCCGTCGCCGCCGATGTATAACTGGCCCGCGACGCCAATCGGAACCGGCTGGTAATGGTTGTCTAAAACATAGAGCGTCGTGTTGGCGAGCGGGCCGCCGATGGGAACCGTCGCTGCATCACGGTCAACTTCTTCGACCAGTTGCCAGGTGGCAAAGGTCGTCGTCTCGGTCGGGCCGTAAACATGAAGCAAGCGCGCGGGCGCTCCTTTCCTTAAAACTTCCCTGACCCAACGCGCGTCTACCAACTCGCCGCCGAAGAGCAAATCGCGCAAGGAGGCGAAGCCCGCCGGAGCTTCGCTCGCAATCTGATTGAACAAGGCCGTCGTCAGGAACAACTCCGTGACGGCCTGCTCGCGCAACGCGGAGGCAAAGCTCTGCGGCGAGAGGGCCACTTCCTTGCTGATGCCGACGAGGCAGCCGCCTTCGAGCATTACGCCCCAAAGCTCAAAAGTCGCGGCGTCGAAGGAGAAGTTGGAAACCTGCGCGATGCGGCTGGACGAATCAAGTTGGACGTAATCCGTATTGCAAATCAGCCGCTTGATGGCTTGATGCGTGACGGCGACGCCCTTCGGCCTGCCCGTCGAGCCTGACGTGTAGATGACATATGCGAGGTTGTCGTCCTTCGTTAAGACGTTCGGGTTAAGCTCGCTCTCCCGCGCAATCGTGGGCCAATCCGTGTCGAGGCAGATGACCGAGGCTCGATGTTCCGGCAGGGCGTCGAGCAGGGCCGCCTGCGTCAGGAGCACGGGAGCCCGCGTGTCATCAATCATGAACGCCAATCGCTCGCGCGGATAGTTCGCGTCCAAAGGCACGTAGCCGCCGCCCGCTTTGATGATGCCGAGCACGCCGACCAGCATCTCTATCCCGCGCTCGACCATGATGCCGACCAAAACTTCCGGGCCGACGCCCGCCTTGCGCAGCCTGCGCGCGAGTTGATTGGCGCGCGCGTTCAACTCGGCATAGGTGAGTTGACTGTCTTCATAGACGACCGCGATTGAATCGGGCGCGCGCTCGGCCTGCGCTTCGAAAAGCTGTTGCAGGCTAACGTCGGGCGGGTAAGGCGTGGCGGTGTCGTTCCATTCCTGAAGCAGTTGATATTGCTCTGCGTCGGACATGATGGGCAAGCGCGCCAGCGAGCAATCCGGCGCGGCGGCGATTGCTTCCAGCAGCGTTTCAAACTGGCGCGCGAGACGGCGCACGGTGGCGGCATCGAAGAGGTCTGTCGCATACTCCAACGCTCCGCCGATTCCGTTGCGCGTTTCGGAGAGCGTCAGCGTCAAGCTGAACTTGGCGATCTTGGTTTCGGCTCCCATGAAGTCGAATTTGAGGCCCGGCATCAACGGCGCATCCCGCATCTCCTGCTCGAATCCGAACATCACTTGAAAGAGCGGGTCGTGGCTCATGCTGCGCTCAAGCGGCAGCGTCTCGACCAGTTTTTCCAAAGGCAGGTCTTGATGCTTGTGCGCGTCCAGCACCGTCTCGCGCGTCTGCTGCAACAACTCGCGGAAGCTCAGCTCGTCCTTCAATCGCCCGCGAACGACCAGCGTATTGACAAAGAACCCGATTAATTTTTCCGACTCAAGTTGTTGTCTGCCAGCGACGGGCGTTCCAATCAGCACGTCCTCCTGCCCCGAATATTTCCACAACAAGAGTTCCCACGCCGCCAGCAGCAGCATGAACAACGTCGCCCCTTCGCGGCGGCTCACGTCGCGCAGTTTGCGCACGACTTCCTCGCGGATGCCGACTTCCTCTATCGCGCCCTGGAAAGTGGGCTGGCGCGGGCGAACGTAATTGGTCGGCAATTCCAGCACGGGCGGAGCATCACGCAGTTGTTCAGTCCACCAGTTAAGCTGCTCGTCGAGAGCCTCGCCGCTGAGCCAGCCGCGTTGCCACTCTGCATAGTCAGCGTATTGCACGGCCAGTTCAGCCAATGGAGACTGGCTGCCGGCGGAGAAAGCGGCATAGAGATTGACGACTTCCTGAAAGAGGACTTGAAGCGACCAGCCGTCCGAAACGATGTGATGCATGTTGAGCAGGACGATGTGCTGCTCTGTAGACAAGCGCAGCAAGTGAGTGCGCATGACGGGACCTTGAGCGAGGTCGAAGGGGCGACGGGCTTCGGCTTCGATTAAGCGACGGGCCTGCGCCTCGCGCTTATCCGAAGAGATAGCGGAGAGGTCTATGAGCGGGAGCGGCCATGTCTCAGGCGACGGAAGAATCTCCTGCACAGGCTCGTTGGTGTAGAGGCGAAAGCGTGTGCGCAGGCTCTCGTGGCGGCGCACGACTTCGGTCAGAGCTTGCTGAAAAGCGTGCAGGTTGAGTCGGCCCGTGAGACGCACGGCCAGCGGCACGTTGTAGGCAGGACTGGACGGGTCGAGTTGATGTATGAACCAGAGTCGCTGCTGCGCGTAGGAGAGCGGAGAGTTGTCCGCCGCTGCGCGCCTGGGGATTTGCTGCTTCGACTGGTTGGCCTTCCCTTTCTCCTTGAGCTGCCGCGAAAGATAGGCGAGTTGCTCAGGAGTCAGGTCGGCGAGACGCTTGGATAACCGGCTCATCTTCTGCTTCTTCCTCTAACTCTAACTCTTAATGATGTTCCTTGAATCGCCCGTCGAAGGGTTCGACCGCTTATTCATCCAGCCCTTCACCCGTCCACGCTAGACGATGATTCTGGAAGTTCCGCTGGCGCGTGAGGCGCGCGATTTTCTCAGGTCGCGCGTGATGTTGACGCGCTTGAGCCAGCGGTCAGTTCCGTCGTACTTCGCCTTAAACGGTTTCCTGCCGTGGACGGCCTTGTAGTTATCTATCAAGCAACAGTCGCCGGGTTCCAGCACGACCTCTTGCAGGCTGCTCTCGACGGCTTTGACCAACGCTTCGAGCGCTTGCTGCCCTTCCTTATCGTCCATCGGAATATCCATGAAGTACGGGTCGATGCGGAGGTACGGAAATTCCGGGTCGCCATAGAGAATGGAGATGCGCTCCGGGTGTTCGTTCATCTGGTTGATGCGCTCGTAGCGGCTATGCTCAGTCTCTTTGTCCGACGCCGCTTCAAGATTGACGTATTCCTGATGCGACTCGACGGGGCGAATGACGAAGCGGTCTTCAAAAAGAACTTTGACGACCGACGGGTCTAAGCGCACGGCGTCAATGCAGGCAAAGGTGGTCGCAATTTTTTCAGGGTTGCGCATGCACATCAAGCCAACGTAGTCGCTGGTGTAAGGATGAAAGGCGTCCTCCGTGTGCCACCAGATGGTCTGCTCGCTGCCGGTGCTCATCTGGCTGTGCTCGTGGCTCTTAATCGGAATGACTTCCTGAATGATATGCCCGCCCTGCTCCGTCCCCCAGCTAAAGACATCGCCGAGCAGCGAGCCGCACAAAATCAGCAGCATGTCTTCGGCCAGCGTGGGCGAGACATCGCCGTTGCGATGCCAATGCTCAGGGGTTCTGCCGATGCGCGGGTCTTCGACCGGATAGCCGGAGATGACGACGGCGCCCATTGTCGGGTCGGCGAATCTGAAGCTATTCAAAAATTGACGAACAGAGCGCGGCAACTCTCCGGCCAGCGCGGAACATGAACTGAGAAACTCTGCATCCGCGACCGAGCGATACTGCGCTTGAAGTCCGGCGAGCAGCCCTTTGACGGAGCGAACATCTTCCTCAGATAAGATTAACCTTTTCATCTTGCTTATCTTTCTACTGGGCGAGGAAATTCAAGTTGATGAGAGACAACAAACTCAAAAGACCGCGACGCATAATCTCGCCGTCTGCAATTGTTTGTTGAGAATGATTCGTTGGGAGACTACGGAGCTATCAACTCAGGCTCGCGCTCCTGTGCGCGGGCGCGGCTGATTCGGGAGTGGCGCGCTGAAGCAGTTCGGAGACGTGAGCCAGCCCTTGACGGACGGCGGCGGTCGGCCCGCCGAAGCCCAGGCGAGCGTGCTGCGGGCGATTGAAACAACTGCCGGGAACCAGCAAGACCTTGCGCAGTTTCGTCAGTTGATGACAGAACTCGTCAACGCTTTGCAGGAAGGGAAAGCGAACGAAAGCTGTGACGCCGCCTTGCGGCAAGGCCCATTCGACAAGTCCTTGCTGCCCGTCAATCCACTCGGCGACTATCTCTCGATTGCGCCGCGCTTGTTCAAGGCGCATGCCGAGCAGTTTCTCCGCGCTCAAGACCGCGCGCAGGGCAATCGCCTCGACCAACGGAGAGAGATACAAAGAAGTGTAGTCCCTGAGATGCATGCATTGAGCCAGCACTTCCGGCGCGGCCTGCACCCAACCGACGCGCAGGCCCGGCAGCCCGTAGCCCTTCGAGAGCGTCCCAATCGAGATGGCCCGCTCGTACTGCAAACCCGCATCCGGCAGCGGCGGACGGTCGTAAGTCAACTCGGCGAAGGCCGAATCCCACATCAGATACGCGCCGACGGAGGAAGCCAGCCTGATGATTTCCGCTTGCTCTTCAAGCGTCACGGTCGTGCCTGTCGGGTTGTGCGGAAAGTTGACGATGACCATTCGCGTGTCCGGCTCGATGAGGCTTTTAAGCTCTTGCAGGTCCGGGACGAAGCCTCGCTCAAAGTCGAGCCGCCAGTATTTCAAGCGGCAGTTGATAGACTCCGCGATGTAGCCGAGCGAGTGATAGCAAGGGTCAAGCACGACCACTTTATCGCCGGGTCGCAAGAGCGCGTGCATGGCCAGAAAGAGCGCTTCGCTTGAGCCGGTCGTCGCCATCACGCGCCGGCCGTCGCCGTTGCCCCAACGCGCGGCGATGGCTTGCCGCAATTCATCGCTGCCGCACGAAGGGCTGTCACGAAAGATAACGGCGTCCATCTCCGCTTGCGTCAGGCCGGTGTGCTCGCGCAGTTCGGCCAGAGAGAAATCCTCCACCCCGCTGCTGCCGAGGTCAATCTCCGCGGTGAAGTAGTAATCTCTCAGCCAGTCTTCGAGGAGGGCCGGAGCGATTTGCATGAAGCGTTTCCTTTCTCACAAGTCATCAAGGGTTAGTCGTAGCCGAAGCCGCGAAAGAGACGCGCGGCGCGCGAGGGAGCGATGTCAAAGCTTCAGCCCGGAAGCTCGTCCGGCGCCTCGCCGTCCGCGAAGCCCTCCATCTGCGAAAGCAACTCGGCCAACTCTTCGTTGCTGGCATCCTCCATCTGCATTTGCACGATGGTCATCGCCAGCCCGCGAATCGTGGGCGTCTCGAAGATGCTGCGTAGCGGAAGCTCTACGAGGAAAGCTTCGCGGATTCTTGAAATTAACTGCGTGGCCAGCAACGAGTGGCCGCCGAGTTCGAAGAACGTGTCCTCTGTCCCGACGCGCTCGATTCTGAGCACTTCCTTCCAGATTCTAACCAACTCTTCTTCGAGGTCTGTCTCCGGGGCGACGTAATTATCGCGCACGAGAGCATTGGTTTCTGCCGGCTGTTTGAGAGCCTTGCGGTCAACCTTGCCGTTGGGCGAGATGGGCAAAGCGTCGAGCCGCACGAATAGGTTGGGCAGCATGTATTCCGGCAGTTGGCTTTTCAGAAAATCCTGCAACTGGTTGTTAGTCGGCTGCTGGCCCTCGGCGTTGACGATGTAGGCAGCCAGCCGCTTGCTGCTGTATTCATCGGTCTGCGTGAGAGTCTCTTTCTGCATGTCCAGACGCAAGGCCAGCAAGGCTTGCTTGTTCGGCGACAAATTAGTGACGCGCGTGGTCAGTTCGCTCATGGCAATCTCCGTTCGAGTTGAAATCTATTTGATGGCTTTGACGACCATCATCGAATCCGCGAACCAGTAGTGGCAATCTTCGGGCGGCAAGAGCGGCCTGACGACGCTCGCGGTGAAGGAGCTGAAGTATTTGAAGATGAGCCGCTGGTGACGGCGACTGAGAGAGTTAATCTCGTTGGTGTACCAGGTGAAGATGCCGCCCTTGCGCAGGACCTTGGCGGCGACGGGGAAGAAGTCTTCGGCCATCACGGCGTTGTTGATAACCTCGCGCGTGTATTCCTCTTCATCCGTCGGGACGGTATCGAAGAAAACGCCGTCGTAAGATTCCTCTTCCAACTGGTCTATGACGTTATGCCACTTGCCTTGAATCATCCGAATATTTCGTCCGGGGAATTGACTCTTCCACTGCTTGAAATATTCCGCGACGCCTTCGTTGGCTTCGATGACCGTGTAGGAACGAGCGCCGAACTCCTGTATGTAGGTGGCGGAGATGGCCATCCCGAAGCCTAGCTCAAGGATGTCGCCGTGTGTCTCCGTCACGACTTCGGCCATCGCTCGCATCAGCGGTCGCTCCCAATCCTGCATCACCTGCTGGCCGCCGATGAGAAGCTGCGAGTCTTCGTAGTGGACGGCCCTGTCGCCCCACTTCTGTTCTTCGAGACGAAGCCGCGCGGAGCCGGGGACGAACTGCTTCGTCACCGCGTCGAGGTCTTTCAAATCGCTCGCCAACTCGTCAAGGGCGCGACGGATAACCCAGTTTCTTTGCGACTCGTGTGGCGGGCTGATGAACTGTTTATCTTTCAGCTTGAGCACGATGTCGAACTCCGGGAAGCGGCGCGTCTTGACCTGTTCGTTGAGGCCGCCGAGTTGCAACTCGTTGGCGAGAATCGCTTCGACCGCCGCTTCGGGCAGTTGCTCGATGTCGGCGAGCAACTGCTCTGCATGATTCGCCGGGAGCGCGTCCAAACGCTCCGCGATGGCCTCGCCCTTCTCGACCTCGATGGAGCCGTCATCGCGCAGCTTGACCAGCCTTGGCAACTCGACCTGCACGTCCTCGGCCACGACGACGGCTTCCTTCAAGCCCGGATGCTGTCTCAACACAGACTCGATCTCGCCCGGCTCAATGCGATAGCCGCGAATCTTCACCTGCTGGTCGCGGCGACCGAGGAAGATGAGATTGCCGTCCGAGAGATAGCGCGCCAAGTCGCCGGTCTTGTACAAACGCTCGCCCGGCTCGGACGCGAAGGGCGACGGGACGAACTTCGTCGCGGTCAACTCAGGACGATTGAGGTAAGCGCGGGCCAGACTGACGCCGCCGATGTAGAGTTCGCCGGGGACGCCCGTCGGCACGGGCTGCAACGCTTCGTCGAGCAGATGAATCTGCGCGTTGGCGAGCGGGCCGCCGATGGGAAGCTCCGTCCAGAGGCGTCGCTCTCTGTCGTCAGCGGCCGGCTCAAAGACGGTCGTGGTGACGGTCGTCTCGGTCAAGCCGTAGACATTCAACAGGCGAACGCCGAGCTTCTCCCACGCCGCAAGATGCGTGGGCGAAACCTTCTCGCCGCCGATGACGACGAGGCGCACCGAAGATGGAATGCCGGCTCCGGTCTTCCTCAATTCGTTGACCCACTCCTGCCAGTAAGCCGTTGGCAACTCGAACCAGGTCAACTGCTCTTTCTCAATCAGCCGCATCAACTCGGCGGGCGAAGGCGGCAACTCGTCGCTTCGCATGACGACCGCGCCGCCGCTCAACCATGTCGGGAACAACTCCTCGACCGCCACGTCGAAACTGAGCGAAGCGAATTGCAGAACGCGGTCGCTCTCCGTCAGTCGCAAGCGTTGGATAAAGCCGATGGTGTAGTTGACCAGAGCCTTGTGCGAGATGAGAACGCCGTTGGGCTTGCCGGTCGAGCCGGAGGTGAAAATGCAATAGGCCAGATTGTCGGGCGCGGCGTTGTTGGCCGGATTCTCCTTGCTCTGCTCAGCAATCAACGGCCACGCCGCGTCCACATAGATGAGCTTGACCGCCTGCGCCCCTTGCTGTCGGCTTAGCTCGCCCGCGAACCGTTCCTGACTGAGCAACACGGAGACGTTCGACTCTTCCATCATCGCGGCGAGCCGCTCTTTCGGATAGCTAGGGTCGAGCGGGACATACGCGCCGTCAGCCTTGAGGATGCCGAGAATCGCCACCAGCATCTCGGTCGAACGTTGCATGTAAATCGCCACCGGCGTCTCCGGCCCGATGCCGAGCGTTCGCAGGTGATGCGCCAGTTGATTAGCGCGCTCGTTCAATTCCCTGTAGGTTAGTTGCTCTCCTTCGATGGCTGCCGCGATGTGGTCGGGCGTCTTGCGGGCCTGCGCCTCGAACAGTTCATGAATGCAACTATCATCTGGATACGGCGCGGCAGAGCCGTCGCGCTCGTCAAGCAATTGCCTTTCCGCTTCGGTCAACAGCGGCAACTCGGAGACGGGGCGACTGGCGTCCGCCACCGCCGCTTCCAACAAGTTTTGGAAATGCTGCGCCATGCGCTCGATGGTCGTCGCATCAAAGAGGTCGGTCGCATATTCGATGGTTCCCGCCAAGCCTTCTTCAGTGTCGGCCATGATAAAGTTGAAATCGGTTTCGACCGTCTCCTTCGGCACGGGCAAGCCTTCGATGGTCAGCTTGTCGGCCCGCAGAACTCCGACGGGCGAGTTCTGAAGCGTGAACTCAATCTGGTAGAGCGGCGAGTAGCCGAGGTTGCGTTCCGGCTGCACGGCTTCGACCAGTTTCTCGAACGGCAAGCTCTGGTGGTTATAAGCGTCGAGCGTCACGGAGCGCACTCGCTTGAGCAATTCACGAAAGCCAGGGTTCCCGCTCAAGTCGGTTCGCAGCACGAGCGTGTTGACGAAGAAGCCGATTAAGCCTTCAATCTCGTTCTGGTTGCGATTGGCAATCGCGCTGCCGACAACGATGTCGCGCTGCCCCGTGTAGCGCGCCAGCAACACATCCAAGCCCGCGAGCAGCGTCATGAACAATGTCACTTCTTCACGCTGGCTGAACTCCTTAATCGCCGTCGAGAGTTTGAGCGGCAACCGGAACTCGTAGGTCGCGCCGCGAAACGTCTGCGCGGCGGGCCTCGGCCTGTCGCCCGGCAATTCCAGCAGCGGCGGAGCGCCTTCGAGTTGCTTCACCCAGTAGCCCAGATGCTCTTCCAGTTCCTTGCCCTGCAACCACTCGCGCTGCCACATCGCATAGTCCGCATACTGCACGGCCAACTCCGGCAGCGGCGACGGCTGGCCTTTGGAGAAGGCTTCGTAGAGCGCGGCAATCTCCTTGCACAGCACGCCGAGCGACCAACCGTCCGAGACGATGTGATGCATGCTCAGAAGCAGCGCGTGCCGGTCTTCGGCGAGGCGCAGGAGCGTGATGCGCCACAGCGGGCCGCGCGCCAAATCGAAGGGACGCCGTAGTTCGATTCCCGCCAACTCGCGCATTCGCTCTGCCCGCTCGCCTTCCGGCAGATGGCTGAGGTCAACGAGGTCTGTCTTCAACTTCAGTTCCGGCGCGATGACTTGAAACGGCTCGCCGCCGCGTTCGACGAACGTCGTCCGCAAGGCTTCATGTCGCCGGACAATCTCGTTGAAGGCTCTTTCGAGGGCGGGCGCGTCGAGCGGGCCGGTAATCAAGAGCGGTTGAAATGTGTTGTAGAAGGGGCTGCCCGGATTCAACTGTTCGAAGAACCAGATGCGCTGTTGAGCGAATGATAAAGGCATCTCGGCGCGGCGGTCGCGGCGCGAGATTCGGCGCGTCTGGGCCAACTCAATCCCTTCTTCTTCCAGCATGCTTCGCAGGAGTTCTTGTTTCTCCTCCGAGAGGTCACTTATTCTCATTTTGGCTTATCCCCTTACGACTTCTTTTTCTTGGAGCATTCTTGTGGTATCCGCGGCGGACATCTTCTCAATGCGCTTCAGGATGAGCGCGACCCTTTCGGCCTGCCCCGGTTTGGCTTCATGAGCGACGACCAGCCGCGCTAATTTTTCGACCGTCGTGCCTTCGAAGAGAGCCGAGAGCGGCACGTCAACTTGCAAGGCTTCCCTGATGCGCGAGATGACTTGCGTGGCCAGCAGCGAGTGGCCACCCAACTGGAAGAAGTTGTCATCAATGCTGACGCGCTTGAGGCCGAGAACTTCGGCCCAGATGCCTGCGATGACTTCTTCGACGCCTGTGCGCGGCTCGATAAACTCGCGCGCTTCGTTGGCCTGAGCCAGGGTGGGCAGCGTCTTGCGGTCAATCTTCCCGCTCAAAGTGCGCGGCAACTTTTCCATCATCACGAAGGCTGACGGAACCATGTAATCGGGCAAACGGCTCGCGGCCAGAGCGCGCAACTCGTCTATGTCCAAACTCTCTCCGACGACATACGCGCACAAGTACTTCGTGCCGTCCGTGCCTTCTCTATCAATGACGGCCACGTCGCGCACGCCGCCGTGCTCGCGCAGCAAGCTCTCTATCTCGCCCAACTCGACGCGCATGCCTCTAACTTTCACCTGCTGGTCTTTCCTGCCGATGAACTCGAAATTTCCATCTTCGAGAATGCGCCCGAGGTCGCCCGTCCTGTAAACGATGTCCTGCGCGTCGTCGTTGAGCGGATTTTTGACGAAGACCTCGCTCGTCAACTCCGGCTGATTGATATAGCCGAGCGAGCGATACGGCGTGCGGATATAAATTTCGCCGACCGTGCCGGGCGGGCAGATGCGCCCTTTCTCATCCAGCACCAGAGCGCGCGCGCCCGGCATCGGCTTGCCCACGGGAATCGAGGGCCGGTCTTTGTCCGCTTCCTTGATGAAGTAGTAAAACTTGGCGAGCGTCGTTTCCGACGTGCCGTAGAGATTGACGAGCGCGACGCGCTCTCCGAAGATTTGCGTCCAACGAGCCACGTCCGCGGGCAACACGGCTTCCCCGGCCATCACAATATGGCGCAGAGCCTTCAACTGTTCGGGGCGCGGCCCGCCGTTGATTAAAGCGCGGAAGAGAGATGGAACGCAGTGAACCAGATTTATCTCTTCGCGGTCGAGCCATTCAATCAAACGCTCCGTGTCCAGAATCATCTCGCGGCTCTCCGGCACGCAGACGACGCCGCCTGCGACGAGCGGCGCGAAGATGTCTCGCACAGAGCCGTCGAACGTCAGCGGCAGCAATTGACTGGCCCGCGCGCCTTCGTTCAAGCCGAGCGTTTCAATCTCCCAACGAATGAAATGGTCAATGCCTTTGAGCCGTCCGGCGATGCCTTTGGGCCGCCCCGTCGAACCGGAAGTGAAGTAGACGTAAGCCATCTGTTCCGGGTCTGCGTCGAGCTTGACGGGCAACGGATTATCGTGCTCGCTAAGGCCCGCGACCGGCAGTAAATGCTGCGCAGTTTGAGACGACGAAGGCGCAGCGAGTTTGTCTTCATCCGTCAGGATGGCGCGGGCGTTGATGCCGAGTTTGCCGTTGACGGCATCGAGCCGCGCGAGGAATTGAGAATCAATAACGAACCATTCGGGCCGAGCCTGTTCGAGCATCGCTTCAAGCCTTGGGTCGGGCAGCGTCGGGTCTAAAGGAACATAGACGCCGCCGATTTTGAGAGCAGCTAAGATGGCGACGATGGCCTTAACGGTATCTTCGACCATGATGCCGACGAGCGCGCCCCGCGTCACCTTTTGCGCGAGCAGAAAGTTGGCGAGGTTGTTCGCTCGCTCGTCCAACTCTTGATAAGTAAGCTGGCCTTGCGCGCTGCTGATGGCCGGATTGGGGCCGAAGCGCTCGACCGCTTGTTGAAACATCTCCGTGATTAAGGCAGGTCTCATTATTTTCTGACTCCAAGCTCTCTGGCGATAATTAGTAAGGGGTCGATGCAGCTATAGCCTTCGGCGCTCTCGCCCGGCGACGGATATTGTTTCGAGAGCAGATGAATTTCCGAACAGCCCGCGATGAATGACTTGAGTTGATATTTGTCGAGCAGCGATTCGATGTAAGACTTCATCTGCGGAATGCTGTCGCCGTTCTTCATCCGATAAATTATGCGGTGCAGCGTGTCCTGCTCCTGCTCGTCAGGGAAGACGATAGAGTCTTTAACCTCGTTCCAGCGCGCGTGCTCTTCAAAGAGGCCGAGCCGCCGCGTTCCCGTCGAACAAATCATGAGATAACGCCGCGAGTCTCTTTCCACATTGTCGAAGATGGTTTCCATCAGCGAGACGATGCGCTCTTTCAACTCGGCGGGCAGCCCCGGCACTAGATAATGAATCGTCATGCAGCACATGACGATTCTCTTTGCGCCCAACTGCGACAAACGATTGAGGGCTTCGATTAAAGGAGCGTTCACCAACTGCGCTTCGCCGCGCAGGAAGGCGTCCGTGCGGTCTGGAAACGTCGGGTCTGAATAGAGCATCACGACGGGCGCGTCCTGTTCGGCGGCGCCGACGTTCTCTTCGTAAATCGTCCTCAGAAATTCCGCGGACGCCAGCGCGCCCATGCCGCCGAGCACGCCGAGCGTCTCCGGCGCGCGCTTCTCTTCGATAGCGTTCATTGTTTTAGTTCGGAGATGATTCGGCTAATAAACTTCAAGGCTCGCGTTAAAGTCGTCGGTCAATTGCTGCGACTCGGCCTCTGTGATATGCGAGAGGTCGGAGATGTCTTTGCCGGGATGAGCCACTATGTCTTCGAGCAAGGCCGCGAAGTGTCCGAGCATTCTGGTGATAGCGGGCGCGGCGATGCTGCGGTCATCGTAGAGGATGCGGACGGACATCTCCGCGCCGAGGCCAATCATGGCCGTCAGCGGATAATGCGTTCTTTCGAAAGCGCGGATTTTGACGGCCTCCAAAAAGCCTTCCATCGCCGTCGAATCCATCAGGAAATTCTCAAACGCGAAGATGCTCTCAAAGAGCAACTCGCCACGCGGCGCTTCGCTCCAACTTTGAATCTGCACGAGCGGGCTGTGCTCATACTGCTGCATCAAGACCTGCTGCGTTTGCAGCTTTTTCAGCCACGGAATCAAAGGCGTGCGGGGCGGCAGTTGGACGCGCATCGGCAGCGTGTTGACGAAGACCCCGACCATTGATTCGACTCCCTGAATGGCGGGCGGGCGACCCGCAAAGACCACGCCGAAGATAAGGTCAGGCTCGCCGCTGTAACGACTCAGGAGCAAGGCCCACGCGCCCTGAATCAGCGTGTTGAAGGTCAACTGATTTTGCTGCGCCAGCGATTGCAGGGCGGAGGTCGTCGCCTGCCGGATGAGTATCTGCTGCTCGTCGTAGCCTTCCTCGCGGTCGGGCAAGCTTTTCACTTCTCGCTCGACGTTGAGCGGAGTCGCGCGCCGGAATCCCGCGAGCGTTTCTCGCCAGAAGGCTTCGGCTTTCGAGAGGTCTTGCTTTCTCAACCAGACGACGTAATCGCGGAAGGGGCGCGGGCTGTCCAACTCCAAATCCCTGCCCTCGCAGAAAGCGGCGTAGAAGTTCAAAACCTCCGCGCGCACCAGCGCGACAGACCAGCCATCCATGATGATGTGATGGTAGCTCCACACAAATTCATGAAGCTCATCGGACAGTTGAAACAGGGCCAGCCGCATGACCGGAGCTTTTGCGAAGTCAACTCCGCGTTCCCTGTCCGCTCGCAGAAACTCTTCGAGGCGCTGCTGCTGCTCATGCTCGTCGAGCGCGCGCCAGTCGTGCGTCTCGAAAGGCGATTGGACTTGCTTATGCACCACCTGCACAGGCTCCTTCACGCCGTCCCAGACGAAGCTGGTGCGCAAAGCCGGATGACGATTCACCACGCGCTGCCATGCCCGCGCGAACTGCTCCGCATCGAGCCGCCCGCGAAAGGTGGAACTCAACTGCTGAAAGTAGACCCTCGTATTCGGCGTGAAGAGACTCTGAAAGAGCACGCCTTGTTGGGTCGGCGTCAGGGGAAAGAAATCCTCTATGTTCTTCATGCGAGAAGCGGCTCCTTGCTATATCAAGACCCTGCGAGCGAGGCGGCGTCAGCCTTGCCGTCATCTTCTTCCTGATGCGCCAACAACGCCTCGGCCTCTTCATCGGAGAGTCCATCCAACTCGGCCAGAATGTCGGCCAGATTCTCTCCTTCGACTTGTCCGGCCTGCTGCGAGACGGCGAGACTCAATTCGGCAATGGTCGGAGACTCGAAGAGAACGCGCACGGGCAACTCCACCTGCAACACTTCGGAGACGCGCGAGATGACCTGCGCGACCATCAACGAATGCCCGCCCAACTCGAAGAAGTTGTCATGAATGCCCAGTTGCTCGACGCCCAAAACTTCCTTCCAGATGTCAACGAGTTGGCGCTCCGCGGACGTTCGCGGCGCTTCATAATTTTGCGGCGACTCAGGCGCGCGTTGTTCAGGCGCGGGCAAGCTCCGGCGGTCAATCTTCCCGCTCGTGTTCAAGGGAAACTCCGCCAGCAGGACGAACTGCGCGGGCGTCATGTAGTCCGGCAAACGTTCCCTGACAAAGCCGCGCAGGTCTGCAATCGCCAGTCTCTCGTCCGACGGGATGACATACGCGACGAGGCGCGCTTCCTGCTCCGCTTCACGACGATTGACGACGACGGCTTCGCGCACCGCTTCGTGCTGGCGCAAGGCAGTCTCAATCTCTCCCAACTCGATGCGATAGCCGCGAATCTTGACTTGATTATCGAGGCGACCGAGAAACTCTATTTGGCCGTCAGGCAGATACCGCGCGCTGTCGCCCGTGCGGTAGAGACGCGCGCCGGGCGCATCGCTGAAGGGATGCGGGATGAACTTTTCGGCGGTCAACTCTGGCCGATTGAGATAGCCGCGCGTCACGCCCTCGCCGCCGATGTAGAGCTCGCCCGCCGCTCCAACGGGGACGGGTTGTTGATGCGGGTCGAGCAGGTAGACTTGCATGTTGGCGATGGGCCGTCCGATGGAAGGCGCCGTCTCGCAATGTTCGTCGCATTCCAAAAGTGAAGCGCAGACGGTCACCTCTGTCGGGCCATAAGCGTTGATGAAGCGGCGGCCCTGCGACCAACGCTCGACGATTGCCGCGGAGCAATCCTCGCCTGCGGAAACAACTGCGCTCAATCGTGGAAAGCTCTCCGCAGGCATAATCGAAAGGAGCGTGGGCGGCAGCGTCACGGTCGTAATCTCCATCTCTTGCAGAGCATGGCCGAGGCTGACGGGCGAGCGCATCGTTTCCCTGTCTTCCAAACACAACGTCGCGCCGCTTAAGAGACTGGTGAAGATTTCCGAGACGGAGGCATCGAAGCCGAGTGAAGCGAACTGAAGCAGGCGCGTCTGCGGGCCGATGCCGAAGGCGGCGACCTGCGCGAACGTCATGTTGCAAACTCCGCGATGCTGCGCCATCACGCCCTTCGGCTGGCCGGTCGAGCCGGAGGTATAAATAACGTAAGCCAGATTATCGAGGGTCGCGCCGCTCTGCGGATTAGCGGTCGAGCAAAGCTTAACCTCTGCGCTCTCCGCATCAAGGCAGATGACTTCAACTTCGCCGCCCGCAGCTTTGATGTCGCCGCCCGTAAAGCTCGACAAAAGAGTCTGCTCTGTGAGCAAGACGTGGGCGCCCGCGTCTTGCAGCATGTAAGCGATGCGGCCTTGCGGGAGCGCAGGGTCGAGCGGCAGGTAAGCGCCTCCGGCCTTGAGCACGGCCAGCAGCCCGACAATCATCTGCGGCGAAGGATTGACGCAGATGCCCGCGATTGTCTCCGGCCCGACGCCGCGACTTTGCAGATGATGAGCAAGACGATTGGCGCGCTCGTTCAACTCGGCATACGTCAAGCACTGCTCTTTGTAGACCAACGCCGTCGCTTGCGGCGACTCAAGAGCTTTGGCCTCAAAGAGACGATGCGCGCATTCCTGCGGAAAGGCGCGGCGCGTGTCGTTCCAGTCCGCGAGGATTCGCCGCCGCTCTTGCTCGCCGAGCATGTCCAGTTGCCAGAGCGGTTGATCCACATTGCTCAGCGCGCTTTCCAGCAGCGCGATAAAATGGCCCGCGAAGCGCGCGACCGTTTCTTCTTTGAACAGCTTGCTCTCATACGAGACTTCGCCCGCGATGCCTTCCGGCGCGCTGCGGAAAGTCAGCGTCAGGTCGTTGCTCAAGTCGGGCAACTCTCGATGAATATTCTCCAGCGCGAGCGCGACATCGAAGAGCGGGCATCTATTCGCAGCTTGCTCAAGCCCTGCATCCTGAACCAACCGCGCGAACGGATAGCTCTGCCGCGCGTAAGCTTCGGTCAACGATTCGCGCGCCTGCGATAAAAATTGACGAAAGGAAAGCTGCTCGTCGATGTGGTCAACAATCGCCAGCGCGTTCGGCTCATTGTCGCCGCCCGCATCCTGCCGCCGCGAAGGGCTGCCGACGATAACCAACGGCTCGCCCGTGTGCTTGTAGAGACAGACCTTCAAGGCCGCCATCAGGATTGTGTAAAGCAGGAAGGGCGAATCCTTCGTCGCCTTGTTCAAGCACTGGGCCAGAGCTTGTGAGACAGTCAGCTTGAAGACGCGCCTCGCCGGAGCAGAGACGGCCGCGCGTTCAAAGTCCGCCCTGAGTGTCGCCCGCGTCGCGCCCGCCGGAAGCCGCTCTAACCAATAGTCTCTCTCGGCGATTAAACGACTATCGAAAATCACTCGTTTCGTGCTCATACGCTTATCTCTCTCGGCCAGCTTTTGAAAATCAGGACTCGACAAAACGACGCGCGAGACGCTGGCCCGCCCGACACTGCTCACTAATCAAACGCACTGCTCACTAATCAAACTTGAATTGCTCCGCCGTCTCCGAAGCGACGGAGATTGCCTCCGCCTTCGCTTCATCCGTCGCGCCCGCGTCCAAAGGAATATCCAGCACTCCCAACGTTGTTCCCGCCGCCACTTGTTCGAGCAAGTTCAAGTAGTGCGCAGCCATCGCTTCCATCGTCTCGGCAGCGAACAGATTCGAGTTGTACTGGAAGGCCGCGCTCAATTCAGTTTCGCTTTCAGCGACAAAGAGAGCCACATCAACCATCTTCGCCGCGCCGTTCCCGCCGACTTGAGACACGCCTGAAGCGAAAGCCGTTTCCATCGAATCGAGTTCGTCAGGCATCTCAAACCAGACTTGAAAGAGAGGATTGGATGCGCCGCGCTGCTGCAACTCTATGGCTTCCACCACCTGCTCGTACGCCACTTCCCCATGCCCATGACCGCTCAACACTACCTCTCGCACTCGCCTCACCAACTCCTCAAACCCTGGATTCCCGCTCACGTC
>JAWVFT010000124.1:0-16804 GCA_033855775.1 Blastocatellia bacterium
TAGATTATGGACGCAGCACAGATGAATGAATTGTCGCCGGTCGTCTCCAAGCGGAAGGCTTCATGGGACGGCATCAAGCTTGAGCATTATCGCTTCCGCGAGGGCAGCTTGCCGGAGCACGTTCATCAAGAGCATCTCATCACATTCTCTTTGACCGGCTGCAACGGCCTGATTCGCGCGGCGAGCGGATTTCAAGCGCGCGGCGCGGGCGAGGAGAGCGTGTGCGTGATTCCTTCGGGGCATGCCTTCTCGGCCCAACTCGGAGGCGATTCGGAACAACTCGCAATCTACCTCGACCCTGCGCTTGTGCTGCGCGCGGCGGATGATTCGCGCGTGGCTGGCGGACACGCCGTCCAAGTTGTCGAAGGATTCTCGCAGAGCGACCCGATTGTTAAGAGCGTCGGGCTGGCTCTGCTGTCCGAGCTTGAGTCGGAAGGCTTGGGCGGTCGGCTCTACGCCGAATCGCTGGCGAACGTTTTGGCCGTTCACCTGCTCAGGCATTACACGGCGCAAGGCGGCGCAAGGCGATTCAAGGGCGGCTTGCCAGGACGCAAAGAAAGGCGCGTGCTGGCCTTCATCGCGGACAATTACGAAAGCGATTTGAGTCTGGCGGAACTGGCGGGCGTGGCCGGGATGAGCGCGTTTCACTTCGCGCGCGAGTTTAAGCGAACCACCGGAACGTCGCCGCACCAGTATCTCATCAACTTCAGAGTCGAGCGCGCCAAGTCGCTGCTGACCGACAGCGAGATGCCGCTCGTGGAGATTAGCTCGCGCGCAGGCTTCAGCCATCAGAGCCATTTCACGCGCCTCTTTCGCAGGCTCACGGGCATGACGCCGCAATCCTATCGTCTCACCTTTCAGCCTTAGCCAGCGGGCCGCGACTTCGCGCAGACGAGTAGCAAGATTAGTCAAAGGCCAGCAATAACAGGAAAGACCGAAAGCGCGCGCGACCTGTAAGCTCCCTTCATCGCCAGCAATCATGCTGGCGATGAAGGGAGCTATGATGAAACAGAAAACTTTAGTATTGCTGGCGGCGTTGTTGTTGATTTTAACGAGCGGGCTGGCGGCTGCTCAAACAAGCGAGCGCGACGCGCAGGAGGCCGTCAAACGCGGCAACGAATGGTACGCGCGTTCGGAATATCAAGCGGCAATTGATGAGTACAGGAACGTGCCGCCAATCGCTGGCGAGTTGTATGCGCAGTCGCTCTACAACATGGGCGTCTGCTATTACGAACTGTGGCGCACGGAAGACGCCATCGCCATGTACAGGAAAGCGGTTGAAGCCAAAAACGGTCGTTACCCGAAAGCCCTCTACGCGCTCGGCGTCGCGCTCAAAGATTCGGGTCGGCTCGCGGAGGCGAAAGAGGCTTATAGGCAAGCCATCGCAACATCCGGTGGAAACTTCGCGCTGGCTCACTATATGTTGGGGCTGTTGTCCATGAGCGAAGGCGATTACGCGGCGGCGTCAACGTTTTTCAAGGAAGCCATCGCGCGCTCTAAAGCTCGTTTTCCGGCGAGCCATAACAATCTGGGCGTGAGCCTTGCGCGCATGGGACGATTGCATGAAGCCGAGCGCGAGTTTGAGTCTGCGGTCAGGCAGTCGGACGGCAAGTTTGACGAAGCGGCGCACAATCTAAAGCTCTGCCGCGCGCTGCTGGCCTCGCCTGAGAAAGCTCAACTTGGATTATTGAAGACAATTGAAACAGCCGGCGGAAGAAACAAATAACGACAGTCGGAGGAGACGCGCTGATGAACGAAAAAGGACAGGATGCTCTGGTCATCCTCAAGCTTTACGAACTGCGGAGCGAAGCCTTGATGCGCGCGGCCCGCGCGTGGTTCCTTTCCACGTTCACTCCGAAAAGCGGCAAAGAGATTGTGGCTTTGCTCATGAGCGGCGAAAAGCAGAGCGCGTATTACCGCATGGTCGCGTCGCATTGGGAAGTCGCCGCTTCGCTCGTCAACAACGGCGCGATTGACGAGCAGTTGTTTCAGGAAGCCAACAGCGAGCACATCGTAGTGTTCGCCAAGCTCCAACCCTTCATCGCGGAGATACGCGAAACCATAGGCGAGCCGGACTACCTGTCGCATCTGGAACGACTCGTGATGCGCGTTCCGGACGTGGAGAAGAAGTTGGAGAATCGCCGGAAGTTGACGGAGCGTTGGGCGCAAGCTAACGCTTCCGTCAACTGAGAGATGAAAGGCGCGCTCGCCTTGATGAAAGCGGCGCGTTGTTCGTCGAGCGCGTGTAGACGAACTCCGGCCAGAGCCTCTTCGTCGTCTTCGCGCTAGCGACGCAAATGATGCGGCACGCTCGTGACCACGATGTTCTGGGAGAAAAGCAGTTTCCCTTTGATGAGCAGGGCCGTCTGGTTGTGCAGGAGTTGCTGCCACCATGCTTTGGGAACGAACTCCGGCAAGACGATGGTTGTGATGGAATCCTGTCGTTGCTCAGCTTCTTCGTTGATGAATTTGATGAGCGGCTTCGTGATTGAGCGAAACGGCGAAGCGAGTATTTTAAGAGGCACGCCTCTGCCCCAAACCTCCCACTGCCTTTTCACTTCTTCCGTGTTCTCCGGGTTAATCTCGACGTAGACGGCTGTAATCTGATGACCATTCGAACTCAGGCTGCGCGCGTAATCGAGCGCGGGGAGCACGCCGCGATGGATGCCCGAAACGGGGATAATAATCCTGTGCTTCATGGGCGGCCTGTCGGGCTTCGCCTGACCGAGCGTTAGCTGTTTGGCGACCAGTTTGTAGTGACGATTGATGGCTTGAAACATTGTCACGAGGATTGGAATCAGCACGACGACGGCCCATGCGCCGTGTGCAAACTTGGTGACTGTCAAAACGATGAGCACGACGAAGGTGATGAGCGCGCCCGCGCCGTTGATAATGATTGAGAGCAGCCAGTTGCCGCCCTTGTCGCGTTCGAGGGCGCAGAGTCGTTCGCGCGCGTGAGTCGCTGCGCCGGGGTCTTCTGTGCGATGAGAGCTTTCCGCCTCTTCCTGTTTTAAGATGCGAGCCTTCGCCTCCTCAGCCTTTCGCTCGCGCAGCCAGTGAATCACCATCCCGGATTGCGACAACGTGAAGGAAAGGAAAACGCCCACGGCATAGAGCGGCAGCATCGCCTGCTCCTGCCCTTTGAAAATCACGATTAAGAGGACGGCCAGAATGGCAAGGATGACGACTCCGTTTGAGAAGACGAGGCGGTCGCCGCGATTGGCAAACTGTCGCGGCAGGAAACGGTCTGCGGCCAGCAGGCTGGCCAGTCTGGGAAAGTCTGCGAAAGAGGTGTTGGCGGCAAGAGCCAGAATAGCAGCCGTCGCAGCCTGAATGCTGTAGTAGAAAAAGCCTGAGCCGAACGTATGACGCGCCATCGCGGAAACGAGCGTCTCTTCGGCCCCAACCGGATGCGCCTTCAATTTGTAGGCGAGGAAACCTGTGCCGATGATGAGCGTCGTCATCACGAGAGCCATCCACGTTAGTGTCGCGGCGGCGTTCTTCGACTCCGGTTTCCTGAAGGCCGGAATGCCGTTTGAAATAGCTTCGACCCCGGTCAAGGCTGTGCATCCGGCAGCGAAGGCGCGCAGCAGCAACCACAGCAAGGCTCCTCCCGTCAGCGCGCTGGTTCCCACGGACTGGTCGAAGTAAACATTCTCAGCCGAAGGCGTAGGCATCGTCTGCCCCGTCGTGTAGTAGCGAAAGAAGCCGACCACTATCAGCGCCAGCATGGAGAAGATGAACAGATACGTCGGCCCGGCGAAGATTGCGCCCGACTCGCGCACCCCGCGCAGATTTATCAGGGCGATGAAAATAATTATGAGAATGCAGAGCGCCACGCGATGTTCGTGCAGAAAGTCTAAGCGCGTGCCTTGCGCCGCCGAAGTAATCGCAGCCACGCCCGCCGACACGGAGACGGCGACGGTCAGGATATAGTCAATCAGGAGCGAAGCTCCGGCGACGAGTCCCGGCGGCGTTCCCAAGTTATCCTTAGCGACGATGTATGCCCCGCCGCCAGACGGGTAAGCATGAATGGTCTGCCGGTACGAGAGCGTGAGGATGGCCAGCAAAATCGTTATCCCGATGACGATAGGCGCCAGATAGCCGATGGCGATTGACCCGGCGGCGAGCAGGACCAGCAGAATCGCTTCAGTGGAATAAGCGACCGAAGAGAGAGCGTCCGAAGAAAAAACGGCCAGCGCCGTCTTTTTATTCAGACGCTCTTGATGCGCCTGCTCGCTCGATATTGGATGGCCGACTAAAGCGCGTTTGAGAGATTTCCACATCGGATAACAGAGTCTTCTCGTTTGTGACCGCTGGACATAAAAAAGCACGGAAGCGAGTGCGCCTCCGTGCCTTTTAATCCGGTCGCGGCGTTGCCCTTCCCTTTGAGCCGACGAGGTTAGCTGACGGGCTAGGATTGAGAAGTATCCTTCGTGAAGATAGCGCCACGTCTCTTCACGATTCGCCCCGTGTCCCGCAACGCTTTCATGCGGAACGAATGGTTCCCCCGTGCTGCTTCTCACTTGATGGAAGCAACTTTGGCAGACAGATTGTCAATGCCCTCAATGCTACTCTCGCTCGCATAAGAAAGGCATAAATAGTTCATAAAGTTTTTATAAAGACTGTGAAGAGTTAAAGGCAATCCCGGTCGAAACTCTATAAGCGGTAAGCGATGGCCGCTGCGCTTCCGGCGGCGAGCGCAGTTGAAAGATGCGACGCGAAGCTCAACAGCAAGCTTATCTATTTAGTCCACCAAGCGGAGCAGGATTCGCGCGGGCGCGTAGAGCGACAACCGGCCACGCTAAGATTCTCCACCGGCGATGGAACAAATGCTAATCCCCAACTCGTAATGGAAAGCAGACACACCCTGAGAAGAGGGCGCTAAACGCTCCCTTTAGATTAAAGAATGATGAGGAAAGTTATGCGCGCAACCTACCTGAAGCTTGTCTCCCTGGCTCTAGTTCTCCTTCTGGCTGGCGGCATCCCGCGCGCCGTCACGCTGGCGGTCGCAAACGAGACGCACGGGCTCGACCTCGCCGGAATAGACAAGAGCGTCCATCCCGGCGACGACTTCTTCGCCTACACCAACGGGGAGTGGATGAAGAAGACGCCAATTCCCAACGACCGCTCAAGCTATGGCGTCTTTGACATTGTTGCCGAGGAAGCCAACCGGCGAACCGCCGACTTAATCAAGGAAGCGGGAAAGTCCGCCGGCAATGCCGAAGCGCGTCAGGTCGGCGACTACTACGAAGCTTACATGGATGAGAAGGCCATCGAGGCGAAGGGATTGAGTCCGCTCAAGGCAGAGCTTCAGCAAATCAACTCGGTCGCAAATAAACGCGCTCTCGCGCAGTTGCTCGGAAGCCAGTTGCGCGCGGATGTTGACCCGCTGAACGCCACGAATTTCTACACAGACAGATTGTTCGGCCTCTGGGTTTCACCGGACTTCAATCACCCGGCGCGCAATGTTCCGTACATGTTGCAGGGCGGCCTCGGCCTGCCCGACCGCGAGAGCTACCTCAGCGTCAAAGATGATGACGTTGAACTGCAAGCCAAATATCGCGCGCACATCGCAGCCGTCCTGAAGCTTGCGCAGGCGCCGGACGCCGACGCGCAGGCGGCTCGCATCTACGAGCTTGAGCGAAAGATAGCGAATGCTCACGGCAGCCGCACAGACTCCGCGGACGTGCACAAGGCGAACAATCCCTGGCGTCTTCAAAGCTTTTCCGTCAAGGCTCCGGGACTCGACTGGCGAACCTTCTTCAACGCCGCCGGACTCTCCGGCCAACCCATGATTATCGTCTGGCAACCCGGCGGGGTCGCAGGCATCGCTGCCCTGGTCGGCAATCAACCGCTCAACGTCTGGAAAGAGTATCTGACCTTCCACGCTATTGACCGCGCCTCCGGTCTCCTGCCCAAAGCATACGCTGACGAGCAGTTCGACTTCTACGGTCGGACGCTCAACGGCGTGCCGCAACAGCGCGAGCGTTGGAAGCGAGCGGTCAGGGCTACCAGCGGCGCGCTCGGCGATGCTGTCGGCAAGCTCTACGTGAAGCGTTATTTTCCGCCTGCGGCAAAGGCCGCCGTTCAAGAGATGGTCAAGAGCATCATCCTTGCCTTCGGCAAGCGCATAGACAACCTCGCGTGGATGTCGCCCGCGACGCGCGCCAAGGCCAAGGCCAAGCTTGACACCTTGTATGTCGGAATCGGCTACCCGGAACACTGGCGGAGCTACGCAGGCTTGAAGATTATGCGCAACGACCCGCTCGGCAATGCGCAAAGGTCGGAGTTATTCGACTATCGCGCCAGCCTGGCCAAGCTCTCCAAGCCCGTCGATAAGTCAGAGTGGGCCATGACTCCGCAGACCGTCAACGCCGTCAACCTGCCGATACAGAACGCGCTCAACTTCCCGGCGGCTATCCTCAGCCCGCCGTTCTTCGACCCGGCAGCCGACCCCGTGGAGAATTACGGCAGCATCGGAGCGACCATCGGCCACGAGATTAGCCACAGCTTCGACGATCAGGGCAGCCAGTTCGACGCGCAGGGGCGACTCCAAAACTGGTGGACGCCGCAAGACCTCGCGCACTTTCGCGACGCGGCAGACAAACTGGCGGCGCAGTTCGATGCCTACGAACCGCTGCCGGGCTTGCACGTCAACGGCAAGCTGACGTTGAGCGAGAACATCGCCGATGTGGCCGGGCTATCGGCTGCTTATGACGGCTACCGGAGCGCCTATGGCGGCAAGGCTGCGCCGTCCGCTCAGGGCTTTAACGGTGACCAGCGCTTCTTCCTGGCCTATGGACAAAGTTGGCGTGGCAAGCAAAGGCCGGAGGTGCTGCGCCTTCAGTTGACGGGCGACGGCCATGCTCCCGATGAATATAGAGCCGACACGGTGCGCAACCTTGACGCATGGTATCAGGCATTCAGCATCCAGCCGGGGCGCAAACTCTATCTGGAGCCGGAGGCCCGCGTCAAAGTTTGGTGAGATGCCACGACTTTGGCCATCTGCCACAACTTGCGCTTCCCCTCTCATAGCAGGCTGAGATAGAGCGGGCGCGGCAGGTGTCTGCGTTACTCTCATCGCAGCCGGGTCGCAGCCTGTTCATCGCCGATGACGCGCCGGCGTAGATGCCCCGCGAGTTAGTTAGAGCCGGGCGGCGCGATGGGCGGCGGATTGGCGACGGGCTGCCATCTGGCCTGGGAATCATAGTCGCCGGCATTGCTGACGTTCGTCAGGCCGCTGCCATCCACGTTCACGGCGCAGATTTCGCTGTTGCCCTCAATCCATATTTGAAACGACAGTCCCGCCCCGTCCGGCGACCATTCCGGTTTCGCGCCGCCATTATAGTGACCGACAAACACAGGCTCCTGATTGCTGCCGTCGGCGTTCATGACGTAAATCATTTGCGTGTAGTTCAGAAAGCGCGAAAACGCGATCTTCGTGCCATCGGGCGACCATGAAGGATAGCCGTCATCGTCCGTGTTCGTGAGGTTGACCTGATTACTGCCGTCGGCGTTCATGACGTAGATGCCCTGATTGGAATTGCCATAGCCTCTGGCGAAAGCGACCTTTGTTCCGTCGGGCGACCAGACCGGAGCGTAGTCGTTCGTCTCAGGACTGTCGCTCAGGTTTGTCTTGCCCGTGCCGTCGGCGTTGATGACGAGCACTTCCGCGTTGGCGCCGCTGCCGTAGTCTTCGTACAGGAGTCTCTCGCTATCGGGCGACCATTGCGGACTGCTCTGATAATCGGCGTCGTCCGTTAGATTCTGGAAGCCCGTGCCGTCGGCATTGATGACGCAGATGTCATAGTTGCTGTCCTTGTAGTCGCGCCATGCGATTTTCGTCCCGTCCGGCGACCAGACGAAGAAAGCGCCGTTTGCGCCGTTGGTGGTGAGTTGCGCCGGATTGCTGCCGTCGGCGTTCATCAGCCAAGTCTCCGTCGTGCCGCTGCGGTCGCTATTGAAGACAATCATTGAGCCGTCCGGCGACCACGCGGGCTCCGAGTCAGCCGCCTGGTTGTTGGTCAGATTAACAAGCTGGCTTCCGTCCGCGTTCGCCAGATATATTTCCGCGTTACCATCGCGGTAACTCATGAAGGCCAGTTGGCCGCCGGGGCCGGAAGTTGATTGACGAATCAGGAACGGCACGGCCACCGTATTGTCCGGCGGATAGGGGTCGGTCAATGTGCTGCCGACAATCATAGTGGCCGTTGCGTTCGCGTCTGCGGTGGCGTTGACCGTGGCGCTGATTGTGACCGTCTGTTGCGCGAAGATGCTCATATCTCCGAGCGGGCAAGTGACGGTCGTGACGCCGCCGACGGTCGCCAGCGTGCAGGAGCCAACTGAGGTGGCAGCCGTGTTGACGGTGACGCCCGGCGGGAGCGTGGTCGTGATGCTCGCTCCGGTCGCCTGATAAGGGCCGTTGTTGGAGATGACGCCGTTGAAGGTAATAGTTCCGTCGGGCGTGACCATGGAGGGCTGCGCGCTGGCGTCGAGCAACAGGTTGGCTGCGGGCTCGCCGAGAATCGTGATTGCGGGGTAGGCGAAGTTATCGCCGGTGGATATTTCGAGCGTGTCGCTGGCGACGCTAATCGTCGCTTGCAGCCAGTCGTTCGGCGAGCCGGTGGCGGTCGCGCTCAGCGTGATTGATTTCGTCTCAGCGTTTGGAATATTGCCGAGCGCGCATTCAACGCGCGTGCCGCCGCTGCTTTCGTCCGGCTCGCTCGCGCAGGAGCCGTAGCTATTAGTGATGCTGTTGATCGCAACGCCCGCGGGGAATAAGCACGAAAGATTGACGGCGGTGGCGGTGGCGGTCCCGCCGTTGCTCGCGATGATTTCGTAGAGAGCCGTTCCGCCGGAAGTCATCGCGTCGGGGTTGACCGTGGCGGAGAGGGACAATTCCGCCGACGAGGGCGTCGGCGTGGGCGTGGGCTCAGGCAGCGGCACATGCTGGCCCCAACTTGGGCGGAAATCCTGCGCCGGGTCGTTTGTCACGCGCGTCTGGTTGCCGCCGTCCGCGTCCATCACGTAAACCTCTGCGTTGCCGTCGCGGTTGGACATGAAGGCGAGCTTTGTTCCGTCGGGCGACCATGCAGGCCCCTGATTTGCCACGTCGTAATCGGTCTTAGTGAGTTCGGTCTGGTTGCTGCCGTCCGCGTCCATCACGTAAATCTCGTAATGCCCGTCCTGAAAACTGTAGTAAGCGATTTTCGAGCCGTCGGGCGACCAATCGGGGTCACGGTCAGCCCAAGTGTTACTGCTCAGGTTGACGAGGTTGCTGCCATCGGCATCCATGACGCAGACTTGCGCGTTGCCGCTCATGGCATCCTTGGTGAAGACAATCTTCGAGCCGTCGGGCGACCAATCCGGATAATCATCCAGAGTCGTGCCATCGCTCAGCTTGACCTCGTTCGTGCCGTCGGCGTTGACGACCCATATCTGACCGCCGCCGGTAAAGGCGAGCTTTGTCCCGTCGGGCGACCAGGCGGGTCCGTCATCACGCCGCTGGCTGTTGCTCGTCAAGCACGTCTGCTCGCTTCCGTCTGCATTCATCACCCAAATCTGTAAGGAGTCGTTGCGGACGGTCGAGTAGGCGATCTTCGAGCCGTCGGGCGACCAAGCGGCGTCTTCGGCATGTGGGCCGAAAGTCAGAGTCGTCATGTTGCTGCCGTCTTCGTCGATGACGGCAATCTGTTCGAGGTCTGTGTCAAGCTGTTCGACGGTGAGACCGCCATCATCTCCGAGGTGCGTGAAGGCTATCTGGCCGTTTGTGGGCGGCGTCGGGGTCGGCTCAGGCAGGAGCGGCGAGTTGGCGCTTCTGGCCTTCGGTTGCGGGGCGAAAGCTTCGGCTCTCAGGTTCCTATTAAGGGTGGAAGAATCGCGGGCCAGAGCGGCTGAGGCAAGCAGGCTGAGGACGACGGCCAGGGCGATGCTGATTAACTGCTTTGCGAATGTTCGATGTTTCAAGTGAGGCAGCTCCTTTAGATTGTTAAGGTTGAATCGGCCAACAATGTTCCCGCCAACGTTGAGCAGCAGCGTAGCTGATGATTATTCGCGTGTTGAAATCCAAGCGCGAATGGGGCAATATAGATGCGACCAGAGTTAGCGCGTCGTTCCTTCCGGTTGCTCAGACCTTTGACCGCTGACTATTGTCAACACCAGCCGCTATCCAGACTGCCCTTCGCGCGCCGCTTGAACGGCGTGGCCGCCGCTCGCCCCGTAATTGAAAATAGCGTTGAAGCGGTGAGAAGTCTTTAGACTTCTCTCAAAACATTCTCAAAGTTTTCTCAAGGTGATAATGAATAGACCGGCGCGCTACGTTTACGAGTTTGGCCCTTTCCTTTTGAATCCATCCGAGAGCTTATTGCTGATGGGAACGACGCCTGTGTCGCTGACCCCGAAGGTCTTCGAGACACTCGTCGTGCTGGTTCGGAATAGCGGGCACGTCGTCAACAAAGATGAACTGATGAATGAGATTTGGCCGGACACGAATGTGGAAGAAGCCAATCTCACACAAAATATCTTCACGCTCAGAAAAGCCCTCGACCGGCATCATCAGGGGCCTTCTTATATCGAAACCGTCCCGAAGCGCGGCTATCGCTTTGTCGCCCATGTGAGAAAGGAGACAGACGGCGACAAGCCGGCGGTAGAGCAGGACGAATCGCTCACGGTCATGGAAGCGAAGGCCGACGAGAGCCGGCCGGCTATTCATTCACTGGCGGTCTTGCCCCTGGCTAATGCCAGCGCCGACCCGAACGCAGAGTATCTATCGGATGGAATTACGGAGAGCATCATCAACAATCTCTCGCAACTGCCGGGGCTGCGAGTCATGGCCCGAAGCGCAGTTTTTCGCTACAAGGGCAGAGAGGTTGACGCGCAGGAAGTCGGGCGAGAGATGGGCGTCCGCGCCGTGCTCACGGGAAGAGTCCTGCACCTCGGCAACAGGTTAATCATTAGGATTGAACTCATAGATGTCGCTGATGGATGGCAAATCTGGGGTGAGCAGTATGACCGCGAGCCTTTAGACATCATTGCCGTGCAAGCGGAGATGTCGCGCGAAATCTCCGAGAAATTAAAGCTCAGATTGACCGGCCAGCAGAAGAGACTTCTGACCAAACGATACACGGAGAACTCCTCGGCTTATCATGCTTACCTGAAAGGCCGTTACTACTGGAATCAGCGAACCGAAGAAGGTTTCAAGAAAGGAATTGAATACTTCAAACAAGCCATCCGTGAAGACCCGGATTACGCTCTGGCCCATGCCGGACTGGCGGATTGCTACAATCTGCTGAACAGCTATGGCGTGCTTCAACCAAGCGAGTCTGCGCCGATTATCAAGGCTGTCGCTAAACAAGCGTTGAGGATTGATAACATGCTCGCGGAAGCGCACGCCTCGCTCGGCCACGTCATGATGATGCATGATTGGGATTGGCCCGGCGCCAGAAAGGAATTCAAACGCGCTATTGAGTTGAATCCTAATTATGCGACCGCGCATCATTGGTACGCGCTCTATCTGAGAGCGATGGGCAGGTTTGACGAGTCGTTGGAAGAAGTCAGACAAGCGCAAAGGCTTGACCCGCGCTCGCTCATTATCAATACGGTCGTCGGCACACACTTCTATTACGCGCGCCAGTATGACAAGGCGATTGAGCAATGCCGGGAGACGCTCAAACTCGACCCCAATTTCCAGATTGCATACGGCGTCATCGGGGAAGCTTATACTCAGAAAGGAATGTATCAGGAAGCCATCGCGGCATTACGGAAGGCCGTCAGTTTTTCATCCGGCCCTGAAGGGTTGGCGATGCTCGCCTATGCCTATGCGCTGGCCGGACGCCGCGGCGAGGCGCAAAAGGCGCTCAACAAATTGAAGAGCTTATCTCAGCGAAGATACATCGAGCCAGCTTCCATCGCCATCATCTACACCGGGCTGTTGGAGAAAGAGCAAGCGTTTGAATGGCTCGAAAAGGCATACGAACATCGTAACGAGTTGTTGGTGATGCTCAAGGTCGACCCGCGCCTTGACGCTCTTCGCCCGGAGCCAAGATTCACGCAGTTGCTTGAACGTGTCGGCTTACATAGACAAGGCGGGCCGGGTTGAGGCTTAAAGAAGTATTAGTGACGTTAATTCGGGCGAACCCATCATGAAGGCGCTCTAGGCTGGCGGCCTGAATCAACAGAGAGCGGCGGGGCCACGTCCCGCCGCTCTCTGCTATGTTGGCGCTGTTTTTCCGAGCGCAGCTTTATTGTGGCAGGTAAGCTGCCGGAACGAGTATGTCAGCGCCGCTGCCGAGGTATGCCTGGCGGCCAGTGTTGGTCGCGCTTTGTCAGAGCCGCTTCGCTTTGGCTCGCGCGTGGCGTCAGTGGTCGCACGCGCAGCACGACTCAAGAAAACATCCGTTCGCTGCGTTTATCCGACCGTTCGCTGAATAATCGAACCGGCAGGCCGCCCCGTTCATGTAAGCTCTCCGGCGAGCAACGACCTCCCGCGTGAGTGTATAATTGAAGAGATGAAGAATGCCGTTCAGATAACTTATAGCGCCGAATCAGGCCAGCCGTCCGAGGCCGGAATCAACTGGCTGAAGTGGGCCGTCCTCTTCGGCTTCTGGACATTTTTCAGCTTCCTCTACGCCAACCAAATCTATTTCGAGATGCTGCACAACCCGCGCATGCATCATTCATGGTGGCGGATTGCTTTCTGGCAGTTGGTGGTCTGGTATATTTGGGGCTGCCTGTCGCCTCTGATTCTCAGTCTTGGACGAAAGTTTCCCTGCGAGGGGCCAAGTTGGTTGAGAGGCTTGCTGGTTCACTTGAGCGCGGGCGTTTTCATCTCCGCTCTTCATATCGCCGTCGCCACATACTTGCGGATGCTCATCAGGCCGTTCGACGTGTGGAGCGACATCAGCCCTTTCCTTGTGCAGTATCAGGGCGAACTGAGAAACTTTTTTCTCTTCGACTTCTTCATCTACTGGGCCATCCTCGGCGTCGGCTACGCCTTTGATTACCGCGAGCGATACCGTGAACGCGAGTCGCTGGCCGCGCAGTTAAAGTCGCAACTGGCAGAGGCCAAGCTCGAATCGCTCAAGATGCAACTCCACCCGCATTTTCTTTTCAACACTCTGCATGCCATCTCAGGGCTCGTCCGCAGCAACGAGAAGCTGCCCGCCGTCAACATGATTGCGGGCCTCAGCGATTTGCTGCGTCATGCGCTTGAGAACGCCGACGAGCAGGAAGTCCCGCTCAGAGACGAGGTGAAGTTCGTAGAGCTTTATCTGGACATACAGAAGGTGCGCTTCTCCGACCGCCTGACGGTGCGGATGGAGATTGCGCCCGACACGCTCGACGCCTTGGTGCCGAACCTCTTGCTCCAACCGCTCGTGGAAAATGCTATCCGTCATGGCATCTCGGTCAACGATTCCGCCGGGGTCATTATCATCAACGCCTACCGCGATGACCGAATGTTGCGCATCCGAGTTTGCGACGACGGGCCGGGGTTGCAGTCCGGCTGGCAGATGGAGGACGGCGAGGGCATCGGTCTGGCCAACACCAGCGAGCGGCTGAAGCATCTCTACGGGGCCGAGCACCGTTTCGACCTCAGCAACGGCGCGACCGGCGGCATGATAGCCGCCATCGCCATCCCTTTTCGCGTCAGCTATCATCTGGCCGCAGGACGATGAACACGCAGCCGAAAAAGATTAAGACCTTAATCGTTGACGACGAGCCGCTGGCCCGCCAGACGCTTCGTGACTTGCTCGTTGAAGACCCGGAGATAGAGCTTATCGGCGAATGCAACAGCGGACTTGAGGCCGTCAATTTTATTCGCCGGCAATCGCCCGACCTGCTCTTTCTGGACATCCAGATGCCCGGCCTGAACGGCTTTGAAGCCTTAGCGAAAATCGAGTATGGGCGCATCCCCGCGATTATTTTTGTCACGGCCTTTGACCAGTACGCGCTGAAGGCTTTCGAGGTGCATGCGCTGGATTATCTGCTGAAGCCGTTCAGTGATAAAAGGTTCAAAGAAGCGCTTAGGCAAGCCAAGAGCAACGTCGAGATGAGGGAGATTAACAAACTCAGCCAGAGCTTGCTGGCTCTGCTCGGAGAGCGCGCCGGAGGGGAGACGGCCACCGTCAAGCGCAAGAGTTTTCTGACGCGCTTCATGGTCAGGTCCGGCGGCAGAGTGGCCTTCATCAAGGCTGAAGATGTTGACTGGATTGCAGCCGACGACTACTACATCAAGCTGCACGTCAGCGGCAAGTCGCACCTGCTGCGCTTGAGCATGAACGAGTTGGAGGAGAAGCTGGACCCCAATATATTCCTGCGCATTCATCGCTCGACCATCATCAACTTTGAGCGCGTCAAAGAACTGCAACAGCATCCGAACGGCGAATATGTCGTCGTCTTGAAGAACGGAACGGAGTTGAAACTCGCCCGCAGCCGCCGCGAACGATTGGAGCAACTGCTCACGAACGGCTACGATTAGTCGTCAACATCCAACGGCCTGCCGCGGGCGTTGCGAATCCTCAAAAGCAATCGTCGCTTTAACTTCAGCCGGACATTCGGCCCCGCGTCTCTCTTCAAAGTTCAAGCCAACTGACCGCCGCTATTTGCCGTTGACAGCAATCTCATAGCGCTTCGCTGCAAACACGCATCCGCCAGCCCGCCGCCCGCGTATGCTGCATGTCACGCATCGTTAGATGACATCAGCGGCGGCGGCGAACGTCTTCCCTGCGCGCCGTTGATGAAGAATGAGAGATGAACTTGGAAAACGTCTTAGACATCCTCGCGGTCTTGTTCCTGACGGGACTGAACATCTTCGGCCTGCGTGACGCGCAACTTTCGATAAGGAGAAAAAATCATGAAAAGAATGCGAGTGATATTGTCCCTGCTGGCTCTGGCAGGCATCTTCAACTTGAGCCAGCCAGCCTGCGCGCAGGCAAACAAAACCGCGCCGAGCGCGCCGCCGCAACAAAAGTCTGTCCAGCGCAATCTGGCGATTCTCATCTTTGACGGCGTGCAGATTATCGACTACACCGGCCCCTTTGAAACCTTCGGCCACGTCTACAGCAACGACGGCCCGGCCTTCAATATCTACACGGTGTCTGAGAAGACCGACGCGATTACCACTTCAATGGGAATGAGCGTTAATCCTAAATACAGTTTTGAAAACGCGCCGCAGCCGGACGTGTTGCTCGTCCCCGGCGGCGACGTGCGAGGACAGTTGGCGAACCCCGCTGTCATTAAGTGGGTGCAGGAGAAAGCCAAAGGCGCGGAGATAGTTCTGTCCGTCTGTAACGGAGCTTTCATCCTCGCCAAGGCAGAGTTGCTCGACGGCCTGGAAGCGACGACCACAGCCGGTTTGATTGCTTCGCTCAGGGAAGCCGCGCCGAAGGTGAAGGTCGTTGACGACAGGCGTTTCGTTGACAACGGAAAGTTCATCACCGCCGCCGGTCTTTCGTCCGGCATTGACGGCGCGCTGCACGTCATCGAAAGGCTCTTCGGCAAAGGCACGGCGCAGATGGCCGCGCTCGGCATGGAATACAACTGGGACGCCGATTCAAAGTTTGCCCGCGCCGCTCTGGCCGACAAGTATATGCAGTTTAACTACGACGTGAAGGTTCTGGACGGCGGGTGGAAGCCGCTCAGCCGCGCGGGCAGCCGCGACGAGTGGGAGAACAAGTGGGCGGTCGCCACGCAGTCTTCGGCGGCGGAAATCCTGAATAGCGTCAATGCCGCCATCGCCACAGATAAAACCTATGTCGGTCAGCCGGGCCGCGCCAAATGGACGCGAACGGATGCGGCCTCAAACAAGAGCGCGACGCAAAGCTCTTGGCGCTTCACGGATGAAAAAGGCGCTATCTGGAATGGCTTCGTGCTGGTCGAACCGGCGGGCGAGCGCAACCGTTTTACGCTCTCGGTGAAGATTGCTCGCAACAACGCCAGCGCGCAACTGCCAGCCAGCTGAGGCCATCGCGCCAAACCAGGCGATGCCCTGCCGAGAGCGCGGCCTCGATGAACGACAGACGATAATCGGAATACGCTAAGCGGCGCGCGGTCGCTGTTTGAACGCGCGCGCCGAAGGAGTCAGTTATATGAATCTGCCGGACGTTTCAAAAAGCGGGTTGAGAAACCCCGCGATAGTTCTGTTCACGCTCCTCTTCGTCTTCGGCTGGCTCGGCTTTGTGCCGGAGAGCGCCGCTCAGCGTTCCGTGGTCAGCGAGGCTTCCAAGCAGGTGACGCCGACGGCGTTCGGCCAGCCCGCGTTGGTGCAGCAGTATCAGAAAAGCATCACGCCCGAAGGACTGGCTGCGCGCCTCTATTTTCTGGCCTCCGATTTTCTGGAAGGCCGCGAGACAGGGATGCGCGGGCAGAAACTCGCCGCGCAATATCTGGCTTCGCAGTATCGTCTGCTTGGGCTGACGCCCAAAGGGACTGTCAAGACGAACGAGCCGCGCTCGCCCGCGGCCTACTTTCAACCGTTCAACGTCTACAAGAGACTGCCCAGAGAGACGCATCTGGACGTGTCCGTCAATGGCCGCAAAACGACTTCCAGCGCTTTCTCGACGGAGACGCACGATGATTTGTCTTACTTCCTTTCGGGGAGCACGACGAGCGCCAGCGGCGGCGTAGTCTTCGCTGGCTACGGCATCGCGGACGACCATCTAGGTTATAACGATTACGCCGCGCTGGCCGCGAAGGGAATCTCGATTGACGGCAAGTGGGTCTTGATGCTGAGCGACGAGCCGATGACGGCGGACGCCAAAAGCAGTTTGCTGCCCACCGCCGAACATCAACTCTCAGACTGGGC
>JAWVFT010000125.1:0-7817 GCA_033855775.1 Blastocatellia bacterium
CGTGCCGTCACCGACCTCGTATTCGTTGAGTGCCCCTCTTATCAAACAAGCTCCGCCTCCTCCTATACCTAAAGCAGTTAGACAGCCTAAGGCAAATGCGTCTATGCCATTACCTCCAACGCTTACCACAAACAATAATGAAAAGTAGCCGCAAAGGGTCAGGCATACGCCTACCAGATAATACTTCAACCGTAGAGTGGCCGGTGAAGATGAAACTTGCTCTAGCTGCTAAATTTCTCGGCATTAGCTCATCCTCTCTTTCAAATATGATTAACAGTGGCAAGATAAAATACGAGAACGACCCCCTTGATAATCGAATCAAACTTGTCAAACGATCTGACTTGGAGGCGCTCCTACGAAGGCGCACTCAAATTTAGCAGGTCGTTATATTTTACGATTTTTATAGAAGAGGGTATGTATCTTATAGAAAAAAGTATCCATGGATTGAAAAGCCGGCTGTGAACCAGTTCGCCATTCTGTTCGACGGTAGAGTCCCGATGGGAGGATCAATTCAACCTCACTTACATAGAATGCTTAGAACTCTCCCTCGTGAGACACTCTAGTTCACAACTTTATTGTCTTAAACTTCGAAACCTCAGCCCTTCGGCTCGGCTCCAGTTCACAACTTTAATTTGGGAGTGAGGAAAATCTCGGACGGAGAATCAACAACTTAGAGACACTTCAGTTCACAACTTTATTGTTCGTGGACAGGTTCGTAATTTTCCGTTCGGATCAGCCGTACTTGAGCGGTGTTGTTCGTTGTCTACCACCGCCGTCGCCATCATAGAGGTGTTGTCTGCCGGTAAACCGCTGGATTATACTGGCCCCGCGCTCAGCAGGGAAAAGGAGGCTGGTAATGGGAATCCATCGAGGGCCTTCGCCCGCAGTTGTGGTCGGCTTTATGGCTGCCGTTTGCGTATTCACGCTCGCGATTAACTCAGCCCAAGCTCAGCAGACCGGGCCGCCGCCTGTGGGGAACCGCGACCCGTTCGCAGAAGCGCGTGAGCGGCAGCAGCGCGAAGCCCAACTCCGCAGCGCGGAGATACTGGGAGGCGTGAAGAAGACGGATACGCGGAGCGCCGAGGCTGCCGCCGAGCAGATAAGGGAAGACTTCAAAGTTATCCAAATACGGCGCAACAACCTCGTCCGTCATCTCCTGTCCGAAAAGCCTTTCGACTACAAGTTCATCGCGGGCGAAACCGAAGAGGTCAACAAGCGTGCCAGCCGTTTGAAGACGCATCTGTTGCGCGAAGTCCCTGAGGATGAAAAAAAGGGACAGGAAAAACAGGTCGAAATCAGCGACGCTCAGATGAAGGACGCGCTCCTGACGATGGTCAAGCGGATTGACAGCTTCACGGAGAATCCTCTCTTCAAAGTTCCGGGCGTGGTAGACGTGCAGCAGTCGGCGAAGGCTAACCGCGATTTGCGACACATCATCCTGCTCAGCGATGGCATCAGGAAGACAGCCGAAAGGCTCAACAAGACGCGCGGCAAGTGAGACGCGCGGCAAGTGAGACGCGCGCCGCTCGATTGCAAATTCAGGATTGCGGACTCCGGCTTGCCGGTTGACGTTCGTAACTCTCCTGCCCGGCATTAAATCCGCAAACCACAGTCCGCAGCCCTCTGCTTAACGGTTTGTAACTTACGTTTCACCCCGCCCGCATTATAGAAGTCATCCTCGACGACACTGGCTCTACCGAATTCGACACCGAATCAAGCCCCAGAAAGAATCAGGGACAATCCTGCCATGAAAACAACAATAGCGGCCTTCGCCTTAGCGGCAATATTCCTGCACACGTTACTGCCATCTCAAAGCATCGCGCAGCAACGAGACAACCACGCAGGAAATTCGACTGTGCCAGCGGTAATAGACAGCCATGCAGTCTTCCGGCGCATGATGCGCGCCCCGGCGCCGAACGCGAACGCAGCGCGCAAGGCCGATGAGTTGCTGGCTAAGATGACGATTGAGGAGAAGGTCGGCCAGATGACACAGCTTGAAATCAGCATGGTCTCTACGGGCCGCGACCAACAGATCAGAATAGACCCGGCGAAGCTGGACAAGGCCATCGTTAAGTACGGCGTCGGCTCCATCCTCAACGTCGCGGATCAGGCGCTTACGCTTGACCGCTGGCAGGAGACAATCCGGCAGATTCAGGATGCGGCCAAAAGGACGCGACTGAAGATTCCCGTCCTCTATGGCATAGACACGATTCACGGCGCGAATTACGTGCAGGGCTCGACCCTCTTCCCGCAGCCGCTCGCGATGGCCGCGACATGGAACCCCGAACTGATGATGAAGGGCTCGGAGGTGGCGGCCATCGAGACGCGCGCCGCCGGTATCCCATGGACGTTCTCGCCCGTCCTGGACATCGGACGCCAACCGCTCTGGCCGCGTCTCTGGGAAACTTACGGCGAAGACCCGTATCTGGCCTCGGTCATGGGCGTCGCATCGGTGCGCGGTTACGAGGGAATGAGCGTCTCTTCGCCGGAGCACATTGCCGCGTGCTTGAAGCACTACATGGGTTACGGCTTGCCCTTGAGCGGGAGAGATAGGACGCCCGCCTGGATTCCTGAGATTTACCTGCGCGAATATGTCCTGCCGCCTTTCAAGGCGGCGGTCGATGCGGGCGCGCGCACAGTGATGGTCAACTCCGGCGAGGTCAACGGCGTCCCTGTCCACGCCAGCCACTTCATCCTGACGGACATCCTGCGAAAAGAACTGGGCTTCAAAGGCGTTGCCGTCTCTGATTGGGAAGACATCAAGAAGTTGGTCAACATTCATCGCGTCGCGGCCAACGAGAAGGAGGCGACACGCATGGCCGTGATGGCCGGCATAGACATGAGCATGGTGCCGAGCGACTATAGCTTCGCAGACTATCTCGTCGCGCTGGTGAAAGAGGGCGCGGTTCCGCAATCACGCATCGACGAGGCCGTGCGTCGCATCCTCACTTTGAAATACGAGCTCGGCCTCTTCGATGACCCGATGCCGAACGCATCGCTCAAGGCTAAGTTCGCCACGCCTGAGTCGCGCCGTCTGAGCCTGGAAGCGGCGCGCGAGGCGATGACGCTGTTGAAGAACACGAACGACCTTCTGCCGCTCGACAAGAATCGCAAGACGCTCGTGACGGGGCCAACCGCCGACTCGCTCATCTCGCTCAACAACGGCTGGACGTACGTCTGGCAAGGCTCCGAAGCTGCGCTCTATCCGAAAGACCGCCCGACAATCCGCCAGGCCGTCGAGGCAACAGCCGGACGAGCGAACGTGACGTACGTGCCCGGCACGCGCATCACACGCGCGCCCGGCGGAGCGTCGAACAACACGCCCACCAACGTCGATGAAGAGGTTGATATAGCCGCGGCGGTCCGCGCCGCGCGCGATGTGGATGTGGTCGTGCTCTGTCTAGGCGAAGGCTCCTACACGGAGACTCCCGGCAACATCACAGACCTGACGCTGCCGGAGCCGCAGTTGAAACTCGCAGAGGCTGTCATCGCGACGGGCAAACCCGTCGTCGTCGTGCTTGTTGAGGGACGGCCTCGCATCATCAGCCGCATCGCTGACGGCGCGGGCGCAATCCTGATGGCCTACAACCCCGGCAACGAGGGCGGGCAGGCTGTCGCAGATGTGCTCTTCGGCGACTACAACCCGTCGGGTCGCCTGCCGTTCACCTACCCGCGCGACCCGAACGCGCTGCTCACCTACGATCACAAGTCTTACGAAAACCAGAACACGAATTTCGGCCTCACACCCTTCAGCCCGCAGTTCCCTTTCGGCCACGGCCTGAGCTACACGACCTTTAAGTACGATAACCTGAGCCTGAGCCGGAAGACGATGAATGAGCGGGACAAGCTGACCGTCAACGTCACTCTGACTAACACGGGACGGCGGACGGGAAGCGAAGTCGTGCAGCTTTACGTGCGCGACCTCTTTGCCTCCATCACGCCGCCCGACAAGAGACTCAGGCGGTTCGCTAAGATTCAGCTTGCGCCCGGACAGAGCCAGACGCTCTCCTTTGAATTAACGCGCGACGATTTATCCTTTATAGGGCAGGACAACAGGCCCGTCATCGAGCCGGGAGATTTTGAAGTTCTTGTCGGAGGGCTGACGGAAAAGTTCACTCTCACGCCGTAAAGAAAGAAAATGGTAAAAGTAAGATGGAGAGCTACTTTTAATAAAAGTGCTTTCATCCTTACTTTTTACTGTCCCGCTTCAGGCAGCACGCGCAGAGAGAGGAGCGTGATTTTGGTCGGCGTGCCATTCTCGACTTCGACTTTGAGGAGCGCCTGGTAAAACTTCGGCGGCTCGTTTTGCCCGCCGAGTTGACGCAGGCGTTGACCGAGGACGGCGAGGTGATTACGCGTCGTGACGAACTCGGCAGCCGCCTCCGTTCCCTCGCTGAAGATGCCGGCCAGCGTCATTACCGCGTGCTCGCCGGAGACGTTCGGCTTGACGGTGATGAGCGCGTAGTCAACTGCCAGCGCGCCCGTCTGTTCGTTGAACTGCGGCTTGTAGACACGCTCTTCGCCGGGGAGCGGGTCGTGATTCTCGATTGTGGCAGCGAAGGTGTAGTTGAAGTTTTCGACCGAAGGAAGCTTGCGCGTCCACTCGTTGACGTAGATGCTGCCGAGCAGGATGATATTGCGGTACTTCAGGTCGGCGGCGCTAACCTGTCTGCTTTGCCTGAGCAGGATGGCTTTGTTTGAGGAGCGCAAGAGGTCTGTGAGGCGATAGATGCCGATGGCTTCGCCCATGCCCGTGTACATGCCGAGCGACGGGATGAGCCGGGGCGTCTGGCCTCCAGCCCACTGCCCCTTAAACTCCGGCGCGTTAACTAGCGCGCGCGTCTGTTCGGGAGTCATTTGGATGGCGCGTTGCGCCAGCGAGGGAGGGTCGGCCTCGTTCACGAAGCGGTAGACAGTCGGGTTGCTCAGGACGAGCAGCGGCGGCTCCGGGTCATCTATGAACGGCCCCCAGACGGTCTTGATGTCCTCGATGTTAAGCGAAGGGTCGGAGCTTTGCGCAGTCGCTTGTCGCCGCAGTTCCCGGTTCGAGAAGTAGAGGGCCAGCGCAATGATTCCAAGCACAACGACAAGCCCGCACAACAGGATAATGATGGCCTTGCTTACGCTCCGCGCAGGCGCAATCTCGACGCGCGGCTGAAGGCCGTCCGCCACAGCTTTTGTGGCGTGACCGTTTGAAGTGGCTCCGTTCGGCGGGACGGGCGCGCCTGGCGAAACTTCATGCGCGGACTCTATCTGTGGGCAGTTGAAGACCGGATGATAGTGGCCCTTGGGAAGGTCGATGACAATCCGGTCGCTCTTCCCTTCGGTGGTATAATACTCATGCAGTTTCGTCCGTAGCCTTCCGGCCTGAACACGCACAACCGAGTCTATGCGCGGGTCGTAGTCGTCGTTGCGCCCGAAAACCTCCGTGGCGATTGTATATTCTTTGAGCAGCACCGCTTCGTCGTCCACGGTCTTCTCCACGACGAAGCGGAGGAACGCCTTGAGGCTTTCTGAGTTTTGGAGCGTGCGGCTTTGCAGCACCTTCTCCAACTGCTCAAGTTTCTGTTCCTTATCTAATTCCATGCTTTCGACTACGAGCCTGAAAAAGCCTCCCGTGGATTTAGACGATGAGGCACAGCGTCCTTGTTAAGGACTAGATACGAGTTTGCAATAATTGTTCTGTGTCGCAACAAAGGCTGGAATGTCATAGGCGACAGCGGCCCGAATTATAATCCCACCAGCCGCTTTTCAACAACCTGAAGGGCGGCGCGAGCAGGAAGCGCCGGTAGATTAGGGCGGCGGCAGCGTAACAAGGTTACATCCGGCCATGTAACGCCGGACGTTCTCAAGAAATATGCGGCCTGAACCGATGCTTATTACCGTATCTTACTGATAGTAACTTTTAGTGTAGTCAGTGATGGGTATAGAGTATATTTAAGTCCTAGTCTATCTGGCATCAAGCTGGAAGTTGAACTCTTTATCCGTTTCGCGCTCCCTTGAGCAGCGACACTTGCCAGTCAGAACCGGACTTAAGATAACAGAGTCTTGCCTTAATAAATCGTCTTTTCTTTACTTGCTATCGCAATCATTGCGCCCGATTCTTTATGAGGAGCGCAATCGAAGCTTGAAAGACTTCTACGAACGCCGGAAGGGGTTCGTGTTTGCGCATCATTTCGCCGGGTTGACCATCAAACACCATTCGTGCCGTCGGACGAGAGGACGGAAGCGCTTGGAGATTCAAACCATGAAAAAGAAGCTAGGTCTTTACGCCGTGCTGGTTCTGCTGGGAGTTGGCTTGCTGAACGGTGTTCAAGCCCAGACGAACACTGTTGGCAGTATCAGCGGCTCCGTGCGCGACCCGCAAGGCGCCGCTATTCCCAAAGCCGAGGTCGTTATCCTGGAGGAGACGACAGGGCAAACGCGCACCGTCAGAACCAACGACGACGGCAACTACTCGGCTCAGAGTCTTCCAGTGGGAAGCTATAGCGTGAGCGTCGCGCCGCAGGGATTCAAGAAGACAATCGCCACCGGGGTGGAGGTGCACGTCAGCGACCGTGTGATTGTAGACCTCAATCTCGAAGTCGGGCAGGTTAGTGAGACGGTGACGGTCAGCAACGCGGCGCAACTCGTCGAGACGGAGAGCGGCAGGGTGAGCAGCCTCGTCTCCGAGAAGCAAGTGACCGAGCTTCCCCTGAACGGGCGCAATTACGCCGCGCTGGTGACGCTGGTGCCGGGGCTGTCGGCCCCGAACGAGGGCGGAGCCTTTGGCACACGCGGCACGGGCCTAGACTCTCACGTTGACGTGTCGGTCAATGGCAACCAATCGAACGCGAACATGTGGACGGTTGATGGCGTCAACAACATGGACGTAGGCTCGAACGCCACGCTACTTGTCTTCCCGTCAATCGACGCCATCGCCGAGTTTCGCGTCGAGCGCAATAGCTTCAGCGCGGAGTACGGCCAAGCGCAGGGCGCCGTTATTAACCTCGTTACCAAGGGCGGCAGCAACGATTTTCACGGCAACCTCTTTGAATTCCTGCGTCACGACACGTTGAACGCCAACGACTTTTTCTCCAACCGCGCAGGCATCGACCGCGCTCCGCTGACTTATCACAACTACGGTGGCAACTTCAACGGCCCGATTATCAAGAACCGGATCTTCTTCTTCTGGTCGGAGGAATGGCGGCGCGAGCGGCGCGGCACGGGGCCGCTGACGGCTCGCGTCCCCACTGCTCAGGAGAGGATGGGAGACTTTAGCGGGTCAATCCATACCGGCCCTATACCGTGGGATCCGACCACCTGCACTTTGGACGCCAACGGCAACCGCATCTTCAGCGCGGCCACCTGTCAACCGTTCCCGGGCAACATCATTCCGCAAAACCGTCGCAGCCCCGCTGGCCTCGCGCTGCTTGGTATTTACCCGCTTCCCAATAACCCGGCAGACCCGTCTGGCACTAACTGGATATCGACGCCGTTGCAGCCGGTTGACACGCGCCAAGACCTCATCCGCGGTGACATCTCCATCACCAGCAAGATGAATTTGATGGTGCGCTACATTCACGAGAATTGGACGCACGGTGAGGCCGCCGGCAACTTCTGGGGCGACACGCCCTTCCCGACGCTTTCCTCCGACTGGGATCAGCCTAGCCGAAGTTTCGCCATCAAACTGACGAACACGCTCTCCTCAACCACCGTGAACGACTTCCAGTTCTCGCGCGCGGGCAATGACATCTTCGTCACGACAAATCCGGGTGGCGAGGCTCTCAACGGCCAGATCGCCTCCACGTTCCCGACCGTCTTCCCGCGCGTCGAGG
>JAWVFT010000126.1:0-101470 GCA_033855775.1 Blastocatellia bacterium
ACTCGTTGGTGCCGCTCTTGGTGATGACGTTGAAGATGCCGCCCGTTGACTTGCCATACTCGGCGCCGTACGCGCCCGTCTTGATTTCCACTTCCTGCACAAACTCGAACGGCAGGTTAGCTCCCGAGCCACCGAAGGCCGGGTCGGTCGTGTTCACGCCGTCGAGAATGTAGTTGTTCTCAGGGCCGGATGAGCCTGCGACCGACGGGTCGCGGTCACGCCCCGATGCGTCGCGCAAACCTGAACGCGCAGCCGTCGGCGCGATGGAATAGAGCGACTGGACTGTGCGCTGCGTCGGGAAATTGGAGAACTGCTCGGTCGAGATGTTCGTCCCCGTAGTGTTCTGCGTCGTGTCCACGGTCGCGCCCGAAGTGTCCGTCACATCCACGACGGCAGACGCGCCTGCTGGCTGCAAGGCTACGTCGGCCTTCGACGATTTGGAGAGATTGACTTCGACATTATCCTGCTTGAACTCGCCGAAGCCGCTCGTCGCGGCGACGCTGACCGAGTATCTTCCCGGCGGAAGATTGAGAATTTGATAACGCCCTTGGTCATCCGTCTGCGCCGACTGCGGGCGAATCAGGTTCGGGCTTGAGACGGTGACGGTGACGTTCGGAACGGGCGCGCCGTTGGTGTCGGCGACAATTCCTTCAATCGTTCCCGTCGTTGATGTCTGCGCTCGCGCGCCCATCGCCACAAGCAACAGGACGAGGGCGCACATCGCGCTGGTTAAGAGACGCATGGATAGTTTCATGCTCATTAGTCTTCCTTTCTTTCTTCAACAATCAATGGATTCGGTAGCTGGCCCGCGCGCCTCATCGCTCATCATCTGGGAAGACTTCGACAACGAAGTGTGTTGGTCGAGACGCGTTTCTCGGCTGCCAAGGAGTGCAACGTTTATGCCCGCCGCGCCGCGCGCAGACTTAAACTGATGAAGCCAAATGCGCTTAAGGAGAAAGGATGAGACGCGATGAGGCGGACTCCGGCGAAGGTTCGGAGCGGCCTTTCTTATTTAATAAGATTTAATGAATTGCGAATCTTATTTTCGATGGCAGAGCTTATTTTAGACGGCGGGCAAAGAGTCTTGAATTTATGTGGCGTGATGCGAGAAGGCGGCCGGGGACGCGAGCGCGTTGACCGCAGATGAGAGCGTGGCTGGCGAAGCTTTGCGGCTGTCGCTCGCGGGCTGCGGGCTTGAGGCTTTCTCTAAAGAGGCGGCGCGCAGTCGCTCCCAATCTCCGGGCGGGATGCGGCGGAAGGCCGCGACGACTTGCGGGTCGAACTGGCGGCCCGCGTAAGTCTCCAGTTCCGCGATAGCCGATTCGTAAGGCTTGCCCGCGCGATACACGCGGTCGCTGGTGATGGCGTCGAAGGCGTCTGCGACGGCGAAGACGCGCGCGTTCAAGTCAATCGCGGAGCCTTTCAATCCGCGCGGATAGCCGGAGCCGTCCCACTTCTCGTGATGCTCCCCGACGACGCGCGCCGCTCCTTCCAGAAACTTGATGCCGCGCAATATGCTCTGGCCGAGCGACGGGTGCTCGCGCATCTGTCGCCATTCCTCCGCCGTCAAAGGCGCGGGCTTGCGCAGCACGGCGTCCGCGATTCCTATCTTGCCGATGTCATGAAGGAGCGCGCCAAATTCCAGCGAGCGCAGTTGCTCTTCGTCCAACCCCAACTCGCTGCCAAGACGCAAACTGAAACTGACGACGCGCTCCGAATGGCCGTGCGTGTCGCGGTCGCGCGTTTCCAGCGCGACGGCCAGAGCCTTGAGCGTCGAGCGATAGGAATCCTCAATCGTCAGCAGAGCTTTGTTGAGTTCGCGCGTGCGCTGCTCGATTAAATCTTCAAGATAGTTTTCATAACGACGCCTCGATTGCAGCAGCCTGTGATGTTCGAGCGCGCGACGGATGATGAGTTCGACGTGATTGAGGTCAAACGGTTTCATGATGTAGTCGAAGGCTCCGACGCGCAAGGCTTCGACGGCGCTTTCGATGGTCTGCGTCCCGCTAATCATGATGATGGCCGTCTCCGGCGAACGGGCCAGCACGAGCGGAACCATCTCCAACCCGCTCATCCCGTCCATCGTGATGTCGCTCACGATGAGGTCGAACGCTCTGGCATCCAACAACGCCAGAGCCTCTTCGGCTGAACCGACCGCCGTGCAGTCGTAAGACCCGCACAAACAATCTTGCAGGACTCTTGTGACTTCAACTTCATCATCGGCAATCAGCAGGCTCGCTTTACACGTTTGTGGCTCAGACATGATTCACACCCCATTATTCGCCCTTTGTTCGAACACCGATGACCACAGTTTTAGCTTTCGTCGCCGGAGAGAGAATCCGCTGCCCTTCAACTTCATGAACAGCTTCGAGCAACGCCTTACCAGAGTTTATTGGGAGAAGCGACAACGCCCACAGCAACAGTCATGCCGACTCAAAGCAAACGCCGCCCGCGCGTCCAACAGTGGATGAAAAGGATGACGATTTGACCTCTGCGACTTCATGCTGCTTGAACGTTTGCGCGCGTCAAGCAGAAGCCATTCAAGCGATAAACAAAAGCCGCCTGAGCCTGCTTTGACCGGATGAAAGACCTGCCCGCCGCTCGCTTGGCGAACCTGATAAACGACGAAGACGTGTGGCATAATGCTGCGGCATAATCTAAGGCGAGGCTTTCTGCGGCAGAGCTTCGCTCCGGCGCGCTATCGCAATTTCCTCATCGGAAAAGCCCACGGGGCGACAAAACATCATGGCTTGCTTCACTGCACAAAAAGCAATGTGGCGAGTCTTCTCTTTGCCTGCCAGCAAGATAGCCCGCATGCGCCGGATGGTTTGCTCACGACTTCGGTCTTGAGTCGCGCTTGAATCCGGCGGAGCTTGGTCGTGCCTGAAGATGCGCCAAACCATTTAGCCTTGAGGTATGAATTTTGCCACATGCCCCACGCGACCGGAATCCCCCCAAAGCCTTCATCGCTGCCAGTTTTCTAGCCTGCGCGAAGGGAAAGTCAGGTGAAAAACTACAAGTTCATTCGTGTCGTTGGCGTGCTGCTTCTGCTTTTGCTGCTCGTCAATGGGCCGTTTGACTTTCGCATTCAGCCGAGCGCGAGAGCACGCGTTCGGCCCAACTTGCACAGCAAGCTCTCGCGTGATTTGCGCGCGCGCGTGCGCGACGCTCAGGGGCGCGAGCGCGTGACGGCCATCGTCCAGTTTAACCAGACGAATAGCGACCTGCTCGATTCCCTCTTGCAAGGCCACAACGCCAAGCTGCTGCGCAATTTTCGTAATCTGAACGCGCGCGTCGTCAATCTGCCGCTCGATGCTCTGGAATCTCTGGCCGAGCGAAACGAGGTCAACTACATCTCTCTCGATAGAAGCATCACGGCGGCGGGCCACCTTTCAACGACGACCGGCGCGGACGCCGTGCGGACGCAGACCATTATCTCTTCGCTCGGACTGCCGCTCAACGTGACGCTCGACGGCAGCGGCGTCGGCATCGCCGTTCTCGATTCCGGCATTGACGACAATCACAGTTCCTTCAAAGACGATCTTGGATTGAGCCGCGTCGTCGTCAGTCAGGATTTCACGGGCGAGAACCGGACAGACGACCCTTACGGGCACGGCACGCACGTCGCGTCGGCTGCCGCAGGCAATGGCCAGTCGTCCGGCATCGCCTACACCGGCATCGCGCCCAACGCGAAAATCATCAACCTGCGCGTGCTCGACTCCGAAGGCTTCGGCACGACCGCTTCGCTCTTGAACGCGCTCGATTGGGCGTTGACCAATCGCCAGCTTTACAACATCCGCGTCGTTAACATGAGCCTCGGCACAGAGGCCATTGATTCTTACAGGAACGACCCCGTTTGCCAGATGGTGCGCCGTCTGGTTGACGCGGGCGTGGTGGTGGTCGCGGCGGCTGGCAACAACGGCAAGGACGCCGACAACAACAAAATCTACGGGCGCATACACTCGCCCGGCAACGAGCCTGCGGCCATCACCGTCGGCGCGTCGAACAGCATGGGGACGGACACGCGCTCAGACGATGTGTTGACGACCTACAGTTCGCGCGGGCCGACGCGCAGCTACATGACGGACGAGAGCGGCGTCAACCACTACGACAATTTGATGAAGCCCGATATGGTCGCGCCCGGCAATCGCGTCGTCTGGGCGCAGGCGCGCGACAATCACATCGTCACGCAGCACCCGGAACTCGATGCCAACAACAGTTCCGTCAACAGTCGCAAGATGATGTACTTGAGCGGCTCGTCCATGTCCACGCCCATCGTTGCGGGCGCGAGCGCGCTGCTGCTGCAACTCAAGCCGCAACTGACGCCGAATCTCGTCAAGATGATTTTGATGTACACGGCCCAACCGCTCGCGGGCTTCAACCAGTTTGAGCAAGGCGCGGGCGAGATTAATCTTGAGGGCGCGGTGCGCCTTGCCACACTCGTGCGCGACGATACGACGCTGGCCCAAGTCGGCGACGCGCTCTTGACGGGAAGCGCGCCCGCCCCGAACACGACCATCGAGGGCTACTCGTTCAACTGGTCGCAGGGCATCATTCTCAACCACGCTTCGGCGTCCGGCCTCGAACTCATCACAGATTACCAGCGAATCTACGGCGCGGGACTGACGCTCGGCGACGGCGTTTTTGAATACTACGAGAGCCAGTCTCTCAACCCTCAACTCGTGACCGGCGGCGTCGCACTCGGCGATAGCGTCCTGACCAGCGACGGCGCGAGCCTTTCGAGTGGCGTGCCTTTCATGGGCAACGAGATGCTGCTCGGCGACGGCATCGTCATCGGCGACGGCATCGTCATCGGTGACGGCATAGTGATTGGCGACGGCATCATCGTCGGCGATGGAATTGTGATTGGCGACGCCAGATTGCAGGCGCAATCGGCGATGATTGGCGGGGACGCGACGCCCGCGATGAGATAAGTTTGGTTTGACGGCTCGCGGCGTGGGCTTTCGCGCGTCGCGTTCGCCGCTGTCGGCCCTCTCCCAAGGTGTTAGGTTAGACCTCGCGTTTGATGGGTTAGCTCTCTCGCTTTTTGAAGAGCGACGCTCTTGGCATTCAGGCAAAAGTTCAAATGGGTACGGGTCTTGTGATGCCCTACCGAAGCAAAGGCTCTGAAGCGCGTTCGGCGCGTGTTCGTTCTCATTCCCACGAGCCGTTGCAAAAGGAGGAATCAGGTGAAAAAGTCGGAACCATTATGGGGTGTGCGATGGATTGTTCTTCCCCTGTTGCTGTGTTCGCTGTTGAGCGGCCACGTGATGACCGAACGCGCGAGCGCGCAGTCAACGACGGGCTTTCCGCTCGGCGGCTTAATGCTGAGCGAGCGGGAGGACAAAGTTTCGCCGGACCTTTTGGAGAAGGCGCGCGACCGGCGCACGCGCGAGACGCGCACCCGCGTGATTCTGCAACTCAACGATGAAGAGAGCGCTGCGATTGAAGAGTTGCTTCAGAGCTACGGCGGGCGCGTCACGCGTCGCTTCCATCAGTTCAACACGCGTTCGCTCGAACTGCCCGCGCGGCTCGTCGAATGGCTGGCCACGCGCAGCGAAGTGCGCTTCATCTCGCCCGACAGAGAAAACATTCCCTCCGGCCACATCTCTTTGACGACCGGCGCAGACCTCGTGCGTGACCTGAGCGGCTCGAACAATAGCGGGCTTGACGGCACGGGCATCGGCATCGCCGTCCTCGATTCCGGCATTGACACGGCGCATCGCGCGTTCGTTGACAGAGGCCACAACCTGCGCGTCGTCTACAGCAAGGATTTCACGGGCGAGAACCGGACGGACGACCCCTTCGGCCACGGCACGCACGTCGCGTCCATCGCCGCAGGCAACGGGCGCATCGCGGGCGGGCAATACATCGGCATCGCGCCCAACGCCAATCTCATCAACCTGCGCGTGCTCAACTCGCAGGGCGTCGGCTCGACCTCCGCCGTGCTCAGCGCGCTCGACTGGATAATGACCAATCGCGCCGCCTACAACATCCGCGTCGTCAATATGAGCCTCGGCGCGCCCGCCGTCGAAACGTATCGCAACGACCCCATCTGTCGCGCCGTGCGCCGTCTGGTTGACGCGGGCGTAGTGGTCGTCGCAGCGGCTGGCAACAACGGCAGGAACAGTGAGGGACAAAAAATTTACGGGCAGATTCACAGCCCCGGCAACGAGCCTTCGGCCCTGACTGTCGGCGCGAGCAACACCTACGGGACGGACGCGCGCTCGGACGACACTGTGGCCAGCTTCAGTTCGCGCGGCCCGACGCGCAGTTCATGGGTGGACTCGCTCGGCATACGCCGCTACGACAGCTTGATTAAGCCCGACATGGTTGCTCCCGGCAACAAGCTCGTCTATGCCGAAGCCGAAGATAATCTGCTCGTCACGCAGCACCCGGAACTCGACGCGGGCGTCAGTCCCAACGACACGCGCAAGATGATGTTCATGAACGGCTCGTCAATGGCGACTCCTGTGGTCGCGGGCGCGAGCGCGTTGCTGCTGCAAGCCAACCCGACGCTCACGCCGAATCTCGTCAAGATGATTTTGATGTACACGGCGCAGCCGCTCGCTGGCTTCAACATGCTCGAACAGGGCGCGGGCGAGATTAACCTTGAGGGCGCGGTGCGCCTTGCGAAACTCGTCAGGACAGACCTCAACGCAGGGACGCCGCTCGGCTCGCCGCTCTTGACCAGTTCCGCGTTGCCCACTCCAAACACGACCATCGCGGGCCAGTCGTTTAGCTGGTCGCAAGGCATCCTCGCCAATCGCTCCACGGCGAGCGGCCCGAATCTCATCGCTCGTTACCAGAAGATTTACCGGACGGGCATCATCTTCGGCGACGCCGTGCAGACCTCCAACGGCATCATCTTCGGCGATGCGACGCTCGTGTCCAGCGGCATCATCTTCGGCGACAGCATCCTGACCAGCAACGGCGGCACGCTGACGCAAGGCACGACGTTCCTCGGCGCGGGCGCGCTTTCCGGCGACGGCATTATCTTCGGCGACGGAATCATCTTCGGCGATGCGACGCTGCGCGGCGATGCCGTCACGCAGGCGCAATCGGCGACGGCCAATGGCGACAATACTTCTACGATGCAGTTGGAAGCGGACACCGGCGAAGACGACGCAGGCTATTGAAACTCTTCGCCATTGATTCGCGTCTCGCTGGTCTTTGGCTCTAAACACTACTTTCTGAAGAGAGACTGAAAGATGGCGACACCCCGACAAATGAAAATCACGGAGCCGCACGACGCGCTGGCCCGGACGCCAGCCGCCGTCTGCCTCCCAAACGTTCAACCGCTGAACGACGCGCACGCCGCCGAAGCTCTCGGCTTTCTGGCGACGCGCAACGTTGACAGCATCTACATGACCGGGCTGATTCAAGACAACGGCGTCGAGAGCCCGCTCAATCGCGGCGCGTTCTACGCCGCCCGCGGCGCGACGAGCGGCGAGCTTGAAGGCGTGGCTCTCATCGGTCATGCGACGCTCGTCGAAGCCCGCACGGAGGGCGCGCTCAAGGCTTTCGCTTCGTTGGCCAAAGAGCATCCGCACGCGCACGTCATCGTCGGGCGGCAGGATAAGATTGAAAGTTTCTGGAACTACTACGGCCAGGGCGGGCAGCGACCGCGACAAATCTGCCGCGAGTTGCTCCTCGAACAACGCTTGCCCATAAGCACGCTCGAACCCGTGCCGGAGCTTCGACAGGCGACGCTCGCGGACATGGAATTGATTGTCCCGGTCAACGCTTTGATGGCCGAGGAAGAGAGCAACGTGAACCCGCTCGTGGCGGACGCGGCGGGCTTTCGTGCGCGCTTGCGGCGCAGAATCGAGCAGGGGCGCGTCTGGGTTTGGACGACAGGCGGGCGGTTGGTTTTCAAGGTTGACGTGATGGCGGAAGCGGCGGACGTGACTTACCTTGAAGGCGTTTACGTGCGCCCCGACGAGCGCGGGCGCGGCTACGGGGCGCGCTGCCTGTCGCAACTGGGCCGCCACTTTTTAGACCACGAGCGCGTCGTCTGCCTGCTCGTCAACGAACACAACAAGGACGCGCAGGTCTTCTTCTTCAAGGCCGGTTACAAGTTGCGCAGTTGCTACGACACAATCTTTTTGCAGCCGGAGAATTGATTGAACTGCGCCGGGAGAGACGCTGGAGGAAGCGGCCAACACATTCACGGGAGAGGTTGGAATGGACAGAAAACTTTTGGCGACGCCGTTCATGAGCGTCATCATCGCGGCGGGCGGAACCATCGCTTTTTATTCGGCGTGCCGCTTGCCGATTGCCCAACTCGACGTGCTCTTTCTGCTCTTAGCCGTCGTGACCGTAGCCATCACTTCGCGCATCACGATTCGCGTTCCCGGCGTCAACGGGCGCATCACGATTTCCGAGACGCTCATCTTTCTGGCGATGTTGTTGTACGGCGGCGAGGCGGCGATTCTGCTGGCGGCGGCTGACGGTTTCTGCTCGTCGCTGTTGATTAGCCGCAAGCCGATAACGCTCTGCTACAACTCTGCCCTGCTCGCCTTTTCGACCTTCATCACTTACTGCGTTGTCACCTTATTCTTAGGGCCGCCCGTCAATCTGCCGCAGGGCGCGTTCTCCGCTCACTTCGTTCTGGCCATCTGCGTGATGGGCCTTGTGCAGTATCTCTGCAACTCTGTGCTGGCGGCGGTGGCGCACGCATGGAAATACAACCAGCCGGTCTGGCAAGTCTACAACACCTACTGCCTGTGGACTTCGATTACATACTTCGCTGGCGCGTCGGCGGCTGGCTTCGTCGCCAAGCTGATTGGCGTCGTCGGCTTTTATGCCATCATCGCCACGGCTCCGTTCATAGCGATTATCTATCTCACCTACCGCACGTACTTGAAGAACATAGAGGTGCTGGCGGCGGCGGCCAAGGCCGAGGCCGAAGCGGTAGCGCGTGCCGAAGCTTCCGCGGCTCAGGCGGAGCAGGCGCGGCGTCACGTCGAAGAGTTGAACCACTACATAGGCGAGCAGGAGCGCATCCGCGAGCAGTACACGCAGGTCGAGAAGATGTCCGCGCTCGGCGAGTTGGCGTCCGGCGTGGCGCATGATTTCAACAACACGCTGGCGGGCATCCTTGGCCGCGCGCAACTGCTGCTCGGAACCAACGACCACGAAAAGATAACGAGCGGGCTGAGGCTCATCATCAAGACGGCGAAGGACGGGGCGAAGACTATCAAGCGGATTCAGGACTTCGCGCGCCAGCGCCGCGACCACGACTTTCAACCCGTCTCGGTCGATCAACTGCTGCTGGACGTTAGCGAGATAACGCGCCCGCGCTGGAAAGACCACGCCGAAGCCTCGAACGTCCACATCGGTCTTGAGCTACAGATTCGCTCGAAGGCTTTGCTGATGGGAGACGAATCGGAGTTGCGCGAAGTCTTAGTCAACATGGTCTTCAACGCGATTGACGCGATGCCGCAGGGCGGGACGCTGACTTTAGCGACGAACGAAGCGGGCGACTCCGTTGAAATCTCCGTCAGCGACACAGGCACGGGGATGAGCGAAGACGTGCGCTCGCGCATCTTCGACCCGTTCTTTACGACGAAGGGCAAGACGGGCATGGGCCTCGGCCTCGCCGTCAGCTACGGCATCATCCGTCGTCACGAAGGAGCGGTCGAGGTTGATTCCGAGTTGAGTCGCGGGACGACGTTTCGCATCCGCCTGCCCATCGCCAGAGGCGCCGTCAGAATCGCCCCGACCGGCGACCTCGTGATGCCCGCCGCGACCTTCGCGCAGAAATCGCAGCGGACGAAAATCCTTGTGGTTGACGATGAAGACTACGTGCGCGAACTGCTGCGCGACATACTTGAGCGCGAAGGCTGTCAGGTTTGTCTCGCGGGCGGCGGCCACGAAGCCCTGGACCTCTTTCAGGCGCAGCCCTTCGACGCAGTGTTCACGGACGTAGGCTTACCCGGCATGAGCGGTTGGGAATTGGCGCGGGCCATCCGCGCGCAGAATCGTCATCTGCCGATGGCCGTCATCACGGGTTGGGGCGAAGCCGTCGGCTCGCACGAACAAAAGGCCGCGCAGGTCGAATGGGTCGTCGCCAAGCCCTTCACCGTCGACCGCATCACCGAAATCGTCCGCGAAGTCGCGCGCCGCCGCGAACTCATGAAACGCGCCACCGCGGTCGTCGCCGCCTGACGAAAGCGGCCCCCGCGCGGCGGCGGCGGCGAAGGCTGCGGCCAGTTGCGATACACGGATGTACTGTAATGTGTCGTTTCAGCTTATTGCGTCGCTTTCTTAAATTCCGTTATTACAGCAGTAATCAGTTTTCGCCAGTGGCATGAGGGTTGCGAAAATCGCTGGTGTACTTGTGTTTTAACCTCGTCCCCTATGATGGCAAAATCTAAATCTATAGGAGGAGACACGTAGATGAGTAAACGTTTACTTTGTCTGGCGGCGGGAACTCTGCTTTTCGTCGCTTCCGCGAGCTTAACTTTCGGGCAACAACCAACCACTACAACCAGCGCTCCAACGCAGACGACGGCCGTGCAGAACGCTGACGGCTCCTGGACTGTGATTGAGTATCCGGTGGGCAAAGAAGTGTTGGTGGATTTGACGCCGACGAGCACGATTCCCGGCGCAGCGGGCCACGCCAAAATCCTGCGCACCGCGAATGGAACAACCATCAATCTGGACTTGACGGGCCTGACCGGCGACGCCGCCAACTATAACCTGTACGCCGTTGACCCCGCGGGCAACGTGGCACTGCTCGGCCCCGTCACGGCCAACAACGGAGCGGCGACCTTTACGACCACGACGCCGCTCAATCGCTTCATGCTCTTCCTGTCGCCCGAAGCCGACCTGAGAGCTTACAGCCCGACGACCAACGTCGTGCTTCGCAGCGCCATCCCGAACGGATTCGCGGTCGTCCCCGTCGCCAGCTACGGCGAGCGCGACGGCGCGGCTGTCGGCGAACGGGTCGCGGCCACTTCGACCAGCGGCGCGACACCGGCTTTCAACGCTCCGCTGCTCGGCATTCCCGGCTTTCGTCGCGGCACCGACACCGAGATGAAAATCAATCTCGCGGCTCGCGCGCCAACGTCTTCATAGAGCCGCGCAAGGACGGCCCGACCACCATCAAGATGCGCTTTCACGAACTGAAGGAGGCGCCCGCCGGCAAGGTCTACGCCGTCTGGGCCATCTCGCCCGACAACAAGTTCGTCAAGCTCGGTCAAATCGTCAACACGGGCCAGCGCAACGAAGCGCAGATTCAAACCGAAACCGCGCTCACAGACTTCGGCCTCTTCATCACGATGGAAGATGAAGTGAGCACACCGACCGGAATGGTCATCGGAACCGTCGTCAAGTAAGAGACGCATGGGCAACGACAACAGGCTCGCTCCCTTTAATGAGCGCGAGTCTCGAAACAGCAGAGGCCGTCTTTCATCAAGGAAGGCGGCCTCTTTTCTCGTCTACCTGCGCGGCTGAATTTTATGTTTTTTTACTGAGGGCGTGTGGTATATTCAAAGAGCCTGAGAGCGCGGCAGGCTGTGGCCCCTTGAAGCCTGACTCGCCAAGCTCTTTCCGGCACGCCAAAGCGGTCGTGCGGGCCGCCAAACTTCCCGACCTGAATCGCCGCAATCTACGACGCTCAATCAGGCGTCGTTTCTCCTCCGTCTTCAAAGATATTTTTCAGGCCCCGCTGGAGTATCTCTTTCTCCCGGCCCCGCTCTTTCCCTTTTAGAGCCGCGCCGGTCGAAGCGATTGGAAAAGCCATGCTGAAATATAGATTCCCCCTTTGGCTGACCTTTGTTCTGTTCACGCTCATCACGCCGCGCGCTTTCGCGCAGCAAGAGTCGCTGCCCGACCTTGTGCGCCGCGTCAAGCCAGCGGTCGTCTCCGTCATCACTTACGACGCCAAGGGCGACGCCCTGATGACGGGCAGCGGCTTCTTCATACGCCCCGGCGAAATCATCACCAACCTGCACGTCATGGACGGAGCGCGCCGCGCCGAAATCCGCACGCTCGACGGCAAGGGCCGCACCTATCCTGTCGCCGGAATGCTGGCGACGGACGAGGAAGGCGACCTAGCCATCCTGAGCGTCAACCTTCCGCCCGACCGCGCCCGCCAAATAGACATCACCACCGCCCTGCCCGAAGAAGGCGAGAGCGTCTTCGTCATCGGCAATCCGCTCCGGCTCGAAGGCTCCGTCTCGAACGGCATCGTCTCGGCAGTCCGCGAAGTCCCGAACCTCGGCAAGATTGTGCAGACCACCGCGCCCATCTCCCACGGCAACAGCGGCAGCCCGCTCTTCAACATGAAGGGCCAGGTTATCGGCATCATCACCATCAAGGTGACGAACGGCCAGAACATCAATCTGGCGCTCGGCGCGGGCCGCGTCATCGCCCTCGAATCGGGCAAGCTCCTGAGCTTTGACCAACTCGCCGGGCGCAACAAGACGCCGCAGCCGCCCGAAGCTCTGGCCGAGTGGTGGTATCGCAACGGCTTGAGCTCGCTCTGGCTCGGCAACTACGATAGCGCGCTCAACTTCTTCGAGACGGCGGTGGTCAAGAATCCTTCGCGCGCGGACGCATGGATACAGGTCGGCTACTGCAAGGTCAAGCAGGGCAAGAACAGCGAAGCCATCGGCGCTTACCTGAAAGCCATTCAACTGCGCCCCAACGCCGTCGAGGCTTACAACAAGCTCGGCGACGCTTACTACTACGCGGGGCAATTCGACGAAGCCATCGCCGCCTACAAGCAGGCCGCGCGCCTCCAACCGCGCCTCGCCGAAACCTACTACAACCTCGGCATGACCTATCTCGAAATCGGAGAGCGCGAGGCAGCCCAAGCCCAAGCCCGCACGCTCCAGGACCTCGACCGCGAGCTTTACAAAAAACTGCTCAGCGAGATAGAGCGATAAACGAATCAACGATGAACGCCGCGCCGCCGCGACCGAAAGATGAAAGACACACTGCTTTTCATCTCTCAATCGCGGCGGCGCAATCCGTATCCTTCCGCTTCTACGGTTGACTTGTCGGCGGATTCGGCTTAGTAGTTTTCTGCTATCTCGAATTTGTTCGACAGGAATTTTACGATGAACCGAAACTCCGCCGTCTTCTTACCGGCAATCGCCCTTCTCTTATCTCAACTGGCTTGCAGCAGCGGCAATCAAGCGAACGTTCCGGCCAACACCGCCACGGTCAACGCGGCTGCCGAAGCTCCGGCCAACACCGCGACGCAGCCCGCCGTCAATAACGCCAACGCCGGCGCGCAAGCGAACGCCAACACCAACAACGACCCGTTCCCCGAACTCGTGATGCTCTACAGCCAACTGTTCACGGCGCGGATGAAGGGCGACAAAGCGAAGCTCGAAGGCTTGCTGGCCGACGATTACAAGGAGACGACCGGCGACGGCAAAGTCATGACCAAGGCACAGACGCTCGCCACCGTCAGCGAGGCTCAGAAGGCGACGCCCTACAGCCTCGATGACCTCAAGTCAACCGTCAACGGCGACACAGGCACGGTCACGGGCAAAGTGACTATCATGGGTCAGGGCCAGACAGAGACCTGGCAAGTCAACGAAACTTTCAGCAAGAAGGCGGGCAACTGGCAAGCCGTCACATCCAGGATTACCGATTACAAAAAGTCTGCTTCGCAGACCACACCACCGCAGACGCCGCCGCAGAATCCCATTCAGAAACAGCCGATGAAGCCATAAAGCGAGACGCGGAGACACGGCGACGCGGGGACGCGGGGAAAGACAGACAAAGAGACGCGACGACCGGAGCGAGTCTTTCATCATTCGCCCCGGTCGCCGCGTCTTTTTCGTCTCTGACTTCTCGCCGCGTCCCCGCGTCTCCGCGTCTCTGCTCTTTCTGTCTTCTCGCCGCGTCTCCGCGTCTTGCTGTTGCAGCGTCGCGCTTATTCTCCGGTCTGGAACGTGAAGACCTTGGTGTCCACGCTCGCGGGGTCGCCGAGGACGACGAAGCGTATGTTCTTCATGTAGGCGCGGGCGACGCGCTGCACGTCCGCCGGAGTGACGGCCCGCAGATGTTCGAGTTGCTCGAAAGAGTTGCGCCAGCCGCCGCCGATTAGTTCGTACTGCGCCAGTTCGCCCGCCTGCGCCGCGTTGGTTTCCTGCCCCAGATAATACTGCGTCAGGTATTGCGAAGCGACGCCCGTGATGGCGGCGCGGCTAATCAACTGAGTTTGCAGGAGCGTTATCTCGTTGAGCATGACGCGGACGGCCTGGTTGGCGTCAACCGCCGTCACGTAGATGCCGCCGACGTTCGCGCCCTGACTCTTCAGAAACGCGCTCGGCGCGTAAGAGAGATTGCGCTTGGCCCGCACTTCTTCAAACACGCGGTCTTGCAGGATGCTCGACGCGATGCGCATCGGATAGATGTCTTCGGCGGTCAGGGACGGAGCGACGAACCAGCCCTGCACGTAGTTGGTCTTCACGTCGCGGCGCGTGACTTCGACGGTCGGAGCATTGAAGCTCAAGGGCGGCAGCGGCGGCGCAGTGTAGTTGCCGCGCGGCAGCTTGCCGAAAGAGTCCACGATGCGCTGCTTGAGTTGCGCGGGGTCAAGGTCGCCGACGATGACGAGCAGCAGCCGCGAAGTCTGCATCATCTGTTGATGATAGCGGCGCAGGTCTTCGACCGTGAGACGCGCGACCGTCTCAGCCGTTCCCTGCGGGCGATTCAAATACGGATGGCCGGTGTAAGCGACGCGCTCCTGCAATCGCTGAAGGTATGTGTCTGGGTCGTCCGTGTCGTCGCGCAGCGAGGAGACTGTGCGACTCTGGACAAGCTGCATGTCTTCGGTCGTGAACGAAGGATGCAGCGCGACATCGGTGAAGATTTCCCATGAGCGGTCGAAGCTCTGGCGCGTCGAGTTGAGCGTCAGGGCCGAGTAGTCAACATTGGCGCCGCCGCCGATGACCGTTCCCATGCGCGCCAGTTCAGCGCGCATCCGCTCGCGCGGAAAACTCTGGCTCGCTTCCGTGGCGACCGCGAGCATCAACGATTCGATGCCCGCGTTCTCCGCCGTGATGTTGCGCGAGCCGCCGCGCAGGTACAGTCCGGCGGAGACGGTCTGGCTGCCCGCGCGTCGTTTGACCAGGACCTTCAGGCCGTTGACATCCAACTCCGTGACGAGGGCCGCGCCGGTCGCTTCCGTCTTTTGGATAATGGCCGCGCTCGGCGTGGGCTGCGCCGCCGCAGGCTTCACGGTCTGCGCCGCCGCGCCCGCAGGCAACAAGCAGAGCAGGCTCAAGAGCAGGCTGCACGCAGTTAAAAATCTCTTCGCTCCAGTCTTCACTGCTTCATGCGTGGCGCGCTCGACACGCGCCGCTCGCCGCTGGTTGCCGGGCGCTGACTTCTGTAGTTTCTTCATTGTCCGATTAACTCTTCCGGTTTCAGTTGAATTTGCTGCTGCGCTTCGTTTGAGAGGAGCGCGACGCCGACGTGCGGCTTGCCTTGAATGTAGGTTGTGATGTAGCGGCTGATGTCGGCGCGCGTCGTCTTGCGCAGGTTCGAGAGATAGCCGCGAAAATAATCTATGCCGGTCGAAGCCCACCAGAACGAGAGCGTGTGCGCGTATTCCGAGAGCTTCTCGCGCGAGTAGAGGTCGTCGGCTTCGAGCAGAGCCTTGGCGCTTTCAAGCTGCTCGTCGGTGTAATAATCCTTGTCGTTGAAGCGCGCGATTTCGGCGTAGATGGCTTTGATGGCGGCGCGTGCTTTGTCGGGCGAAGTCTGCAAGAGAACCGTGATGGGGCCGACGTTGCGCTGCGTGTAATAGCCGATGCCCGCGCCGTTGACGAGGCCCGTGTCAACCAGAGCGCGCTGGAAGCGCGAGTTGGGCTGCGTCAGGATAAAGGAGAACACGTCGGCCGCGTAGGTGGCCGGATTGTCCTTGCCGATTGAAGGCCCGTGCCAGCCGACTTCAAAGACGACGTTCTCCACGGGCTGCTTGAGGACGACGCCTTCGCTCTTTTCGAGCGGCGGATGTTCGACCAGCGGAAACTCGACGAACGGGTCTTTCTCACGACGCGGCCAGTCGCCGTAAAACTCCTGCGCCAGCTTGAAGACATCTTCGGGCGAGACATCGCCTGTGACGACCAGAGCCGAGTTGTTCGGAACGTAATAGCGTCCCTGAATCAGCCGCATCATGTCGGTCGTCGCTGAGGAGACGGTCTGGCGATTGCCGAGCGGAGTCTTGCGGCTCGGATATTTCGAGAAGAGCCGGTTCTTGATTTCAAGGTCGAGATAATAGAACGGGTTCGACTCGTTGCGGTCAATCTCGCCGATGACGACTTCGCGCTCGCGCTCAAACTCGCCCTTGTCAAAGAGCGGATAGCGGGCCGCGTCGCGCATGAAGTTCATCGCGGTGCGAATGTTCGGGCTGGTCGTCGTGAAGTAGTAGTTGACCACTTCCTCGCGCGTCGAGCCGTTGTAGGCGATGCCGAGTTGACCGATGGTTTTGAGGTAGTCTTCCTCGTTGGCGATGGCGCGATTGGCCTTGAAGAACATGTGCTCGTAGAGATGCGAGAGGCCGTTCAGTTCGGGCGGCTCCGTGTAAGAGCCGTTCTTGACGGCCAGCTCGATGGTCACGAGCGGCACGGAATGGTCTTCGAGCACGATGACTTCGAGGCCGTTCGAGAGCGCTCGGTTGACGAGTTGGGCCTGCTGGACGGGCCGCGCCGGAGCGGTCGCCGTCGCAGTGTTTGACGACGCGGCCCGCACGCCCTCCTGCGCGCGCAAGCTCTGCGGCGCGACGAGCGACGAGGCGAGCGCCCAGAGGATGAAAAGGATGCTCAGATTGCGTTTCACAAAAACTCCATTCACCAATTGAGTCGGAAATTTTCCGCTAGCTTAGCGCTAAAAACGACGGGCGACGAAACGCCGCAAGCGCGGCCATGACAGCCTCGCTCTTAACAGCTCATCGTTCATCGTTTTCAAATGCCGGAGCAGTTCGATGTGCAGGGAGGGCGCGGAGATGTCAGCCCGCGTAAGATTCGTCCTGCTCGATTTTGGAGAGCACCCAGTCAAACTCGCCGGAGGTCACTTTGCCGCGGCAGTATTCGCAGATGCCTGTGACGTTGACTTTCAGGGGCGCGCCGCAGTTGGGGCAATTGAGGTCTGCGCGGGCGTGTGTCGGCTTGGCGTTGCGGTTGCGAACGAACGTCCAGTACTCGCTCCACTTGCGCAGCCGTTTGTTCGAGCCGCTGACGACCTTGCCCGCCTTGTCAACGGTGTAGTCGTAGCCCTCGGCCCAGATGCGCAAGGTGACGGCGTTGTAGAAAGTGTCTTCCTTGATTTTGACGGGCTGCATGGAGGTGATGCGCGCGCCGTCGAGGGCGTTGCGCAAGCCCTGCCGCTTGTACTCCTCAATCCAGTAGCGATGCATTTGAAAGATGCTGTCGGTTTCGTGCGGGCGCGCGCGCTCCCAATCGAGCGACGACCAGGCGGCCTGCAACTCGTCGAAGATGAGACGGGCGCGGGCCTCAAACTCTCCCCATGTAAACTCCGGGTGATTGCGCTCGAAGTTGGCGCGGATGTTCTGCAAGCCGGGCTGCATGACGGACGGGTAATCCGTGCCGACTTCAGGCACGTCCGACGTGAGCAGCGGGCCGCGCGCCTCGCGGCTTATGAGTTGAACATCGCGGACGTACCATTGAAACTCGCCGCTCTCAATCTTCGCCCCGCAGAAGGCGCACGCGCCCTGCACGTTCTTTTCCAGCGCGGCCCCGCAGCGCGGGCAATGCAGCGCGATGGCCTGCGCGGGCGTCGGCGAAAGCACGTCGCGCTTGCGTTCAAGCTGCCAACGCTCGCGCACGTAGTAAGTCATCGGACGGGTCTTGCTGCCGTCGGCGACGACCTCCGTGTAGTTGGCCTCAAACTCGATGGCGATATTGACGACGGGCGTCGCAAGGCCCTGCACGTCCGCGACCTGCATCGAGCCGACGATGATGCCGATGACGGCTTGCAGGTTCGGCGGGTTGCGCCCAAGCAGAGCCGTTCGCGTTTCGTCGCTCAAGTATGGAGAAAGCTGGTCGAGCGAGGCATCGCGTCGCCCGCGCGCGTCGTGGGCCTTGGCGTAGAGAGCGTAGCAAAAGTCCGTGAAGATGATTTCGGAAAAGTTCGGGTCGAAGCGGCGCAGTTGATTAAACTCCTGCGTGAAGCCGCGGCGACGGCTTGGCTTCTCAAGGCCGAAGGTCGGCACAACGCCGGACGACGGCGAAGAGCAGGACGAAGGCTCCGTCTTACCTTTCTTGACCATGTAATAGATGACGCCGCCGATGACCGCGATGTCGAGCGGAATCCCTATCACGGGGACTTCGATGGTCAGCCAGAAGAGCAGGCGCAGGATGCCGATGATGGCGCCGCCGTCGCCGCCGCCGCCGCCGCGACTGCCGCCGCTGTAAGAACCGCCGCCGCCGACGCGCGCGAAGGCGTGCGTCAACTCGCCCAACGCGAAGAGGGCGACGCAGGCCATGCACAGCACGATGAAGAGGCGCGCGAATCTTTGTGTCCGGCGATAGAAATTCATTTCAGGTCAAAGCGCGGCATGTCCGGCAACTCGTTTGGATTCTCGCCCGTCGGCGGCAAGACGCGCGCCAGCAATGCCCCTAGAGTACGCAGCCCTTGCAACAAAGTTTCAAGTTGCGGGCGGCGTCCTGAACGGTGCAGTTCATAAACGCACTCGTTCCACTCCAAAGGCGGCGCGGCCTTGAGCACGCCGCGGTCGGCGATTATTTCCAGCCGTCGCTCCAACAAGGAAAGGTAGATGATGACGCCCATCTCCGCGTCCGTGTTGGCGATGCCCGCTTCGTAAAACATCGCCGCCGCGCCGGTTCGCACGGCTTCCTGCCGGTGCTTCGATGTCGTCAGCAAACGGCGCAAGCCGCTGCTGCGCGAAGAGAGATAGCAGCCGAGCGCGAAGAGCAGCGCGACATCAATGGCGACGAAGTAGTGGCCGAAGTCGAAGGGCGAGAAGAGCAGGAAGAGCAGACCGGCGAAGCTGAGAATCGCGCCGCAGAGATAGTCCGCATGGCGATACGAGCCGGAGCGAGCGCGCACGACAATCACAATCTCGGCATCCGTGCCGCGCTCAATCTCCTTCACACATTCGGCGAGACGGTCGCACGCGGACTGGTCAAATTGTGAGCGTCGCATCAAAGAAACTGTGAACCCAAGCCAACGAAAATTAGAGCGGGCCAACGCTCGGCCCCGAAGCGCGCCTATCTTGGCATGGCGAACAGCGAAGAGCAAGGGCGAGACGCAACGACGCTGAAAGGCAGAGACGCGGGGACGCGGCGACCGAGGCGACGCGGTGATGTGTAAATGCGGGGAGATGCGGAGATGCAGGGGAGCGGGGAGAGAGCAACGCACAATTGTCGAGTCGCTTCTTCGCCGTGTTGCTTCTTTGTCTAGTTGCTCTTCGCCGCGTCGCCGCGTCGCCGTGTCGCCGTGTCGCTTCTTCGGCGCGTCTCGCGTTAGAACTCCTGCGCGCGTTGTTGGAGGGCGTTGCGATAGAGCGTGGCGGCGCTTCCCTGCGCGTTGGCCGAGATGGTGACGCGCGAAGGCTTTTTGCCGCCGCTTCGATTTTCGACGCGCAGGGCGTAAGACTGGCGCGTGCGCGGGACGAAGAGGACGAGGCGACGGTCGGAGGAGTGTTCGCGCGGCTTGGTTCCGGTGTAGAAAACTTCGTCGTAGCCGTCGCCGTCAACGTCGCGCGCTTCCGCCGTCCACATCGCCCCGCGAAAGTCCGGCGCGTCGAGCGCGGCCTTGCCCGTCACGCGATACTGGCTGCCCGTTCGCTCCAACATGAACACGTGCGAAGTGCCTTCGCGTCGCTCGTCGTGCAGGGCGACAATCGCCGCGTCGCGGTCAGTGCGGACGAGGCGCACATCGCCCACGGCGTCGTGCGTCATCGAACGAACGATTTGCCGCGCCGCGTCGAGGCTGAGCGGCGGTTGCGGCGGCTGTTGCTGCGCGGGCTGCGACGGCAAGACGACGGGCGGGCGCGCTGCGTAAAAGTTTGAATCGCGCGAGGCCGTGCTGGTGGTCGTGATAGCCGGAGTTTCATCGTTCAGAGCGGCTGCGGCGGCGGGCGGTATCTGGCCGCTGCGTCCCCACGCGAGCAGGACGACGCCGAGCGCGGCGATGAGAGCGACGGGCGCGACCGTGCGAAAGATAACGCTGCGTCCAGAAGTGTTGAGCGCGGCGACGGTCGCAGCAAACGGTTGCTCTTCGATGATTGAGTGCGACTGGCGAACGATGCTCTTTTCCAAAAGCTTGCGCGCGGCTTCGGCTGTCTGCGGGCGATTTTCGGGACGCTTGGCCAGCAGCGTGTGAATGGCGACGGCCAAAGAGCGCGGCACGTCGGCTCGCATCTGCGGCAAAGGCGGCGGGGCAGCCGTCGCTTGCTTGACGAGCACGGCTGACTGCATCGCGTCAATGAAGGGCGGGCGACCCGCCAGCATCTCGTAGAGCAAGACGCCGAGGCTGTAAAGGTCTGAGCGCGCCCCGACGCTCTGGCCCAAACATTGTTCGGGCGACATGTAACGAGGCGTGCCGACGATGATGCCGGAGCCTGTCGTCGCGTGCGTGACGGTCGCGTCCGAGCCGGTCAAGACTTTCGCCACGCCGAAGTCGAGCACGCAGACGCCGCGCTCGTTGAGCATGATGTTCGAGGGCTTCAGGTCGCGGTGGATGATGCCGAGCTTGTGCGCTTCCATCAGCACGTCGCAGATGTCTGCGGCGATGCGGACGGCGCGCTCCGGCGTGAAGCGTCCCGCTTGCGCCAACTCTTCGGAGAGCGTGCGGCCTTCGACAAACTCCATGACGATGAAGTGGCGACCGTCGGGCAGATTGCCCGCGTCGAAAATCATCGCGGCGTGCGCGTGGCGCAGCTTGGCCATCGTCCGCGCCTCGCGCATGAAGCGGTCGGCCACGTCCTGATCGGCGGCGAATTCGGGCTTGATAATCTTGACGGCGACGGGTCGTTCGAGGCCGAGGTGTGTGGCGCGATAGACCGTGCCCATCCCGCCCGTTCCAATCTCACATTCGATGCGAAATCGCCCGGCGATAACTTGGGGGACATCCATAACCGAGGCCCTCTTTTCGGGAATCAAGGGTCGCTCGAATAAGCGATCAGGCGCGGGCTGTCTGCGCTCATGTCGTGCGGCGCTGTTCGTGTGTTTTAAGCTTTGCCCTGCGTAACAGGAGAGGGGCGCGTCCGGCGCTCAGGCAACAGAGCCGGATGACTGCGAAGTTTAGCGCCAACGCGGGCAAACGACAATAGTCCAAAGTCTAAAGTCCAAGGTCAAGACTTGGCTCTCTGACTTTGGACTTTGGACTTTAGACTTTGGACATTCTTATTGTTCGTAGTCGAAGGTCATCTGCGAGATGGGCGTGTCTTCCGCGTCAACGCTGCCGGGGTATGTGTCTTCGATGACCATTCGCACCCAACGCGTTTTGACGTTGCCGGTGTCAAGCTGTTGTTCCTGCATGCGGTCCGGGAAAGTGAAGCGGCGCGAAGCGCCGTCGCTGAAGTAGAAGGTCGCGGCGGCAAGGCGATTGTTTTGCGACCAGAGCGCGGTGGTCTTGAAATAGCCGGGCGTAATCATGATGCGCCGCAGTTTAACTTCGCGGTCGAAATCGCAGCGAATCCACTGGCCCGTCCCCGGCCCGCTCGCGCCTTCGGCCCAAGCCGTCAGGAGGCTGCCGTCGAGCACGTTGGAGGCGACGTAGGTGTTGCCGCGTTCGGGCGCGAGCGTCGAAGAAGCCGTGGCCGTTATCTGCACGGGCGCGGCGGCGCGTGTCGCGGTGTTCGACTGCGCTGTGTTCGAGTTGACGTTGCTGGCGTTCGCTGTCGCAGTCGAGTTAGACGTGTTGGCGTTCGCGTTGTTCGCGCTCTGCGCGTTCTTGTTGCCGGTCGTGGTGTTCGCGCTGCCGGGAGTTTTATCCTGTAGCAAGTAGACGAGGCCGAAGCCCGTCAAGACGAGCAGCAGGACGACGGTGGCGGTGACTAAGACGATAAGGACGGGGTTTGATTTTTTGACCGGCGCGCTCTTAAGCGGCGCGTTCTCGTCGTGTGTCTCGCGCGTCGAAGGATGCGAGCGGACGGGGACGGTCGGGGCGGCGTAGCCCTGCACGGTCGGAGCCGTGCCGAGATTCATTTTCTCAGTCGGCGGCGGCTCGCTCCTGTCAATTGACGAAGCATCGCGCAAGGTTTCAGTGAGATTAAAATTTCGCGGCGAGTCGCTGGCGCGCTCCAGCGTCGCGCCGTCTTGCAGGCAGAAGCGCAGGGAATCGTCCGTGTATGTGCTGCCGCAGGCAGGGCATCGTTTCATGAAGGCAAAGGCTTTTGGAAAGCGTCGCTCGCTCAGGTTATATCTTCTTCGCCCGTGATGAGCCAGCGGCCACCGATTTTCGTGAAGGTGAAGCGATTGAGGCCGCTGCCCTCGAAGGTGTTCACGCCCGGCCCGCTGAGGCGATAGGTTTTGGTGAACGTCGCCACGGCGCGCTGGCCCGACGGCTCGACCTGCACGCGGATGTTGCTGAGCGAAACGTCAATCGTCGAATATTTCGTGAACGCCCGTTCCTTGTCAGCGCGCACACGCGCGACGCCGGTGTTGCGCGAGAGATAATAAGCGTCGAGCACGTCTGCGTAGTGAGCCATGTACTCGTCAATATCCCTCGCTCTGAAACTGGACAGCCAGCCGCTCAAGGAGGCGCGCACCTGCGTCTCTTCCATGGACAAGTTCGTGGCGGGCGTCGGCGTCGCGGTGGGCGTCGGAGGCGGAAGCTTGGCGGCGTTCGTGTTTGAAGGCGGCTGAACGTTGCCCTTCGGCGGCGCGCTGTTCTCGTTGTAGGGCGAGCGCGGCGTGTTCACGTTCAAAGAGCCATCGTTGCGTTGCGCCGTGTCGCCGCCTTTGTCTCTGAGCAGGAGCCACGCGCCGAGGCCGCCGAGCGCGAGCAGGACGATGGTGCCGACGACCGTGAGGCCGACGATGGTAGCCATGCTGCGGCGCGGCGCGGCGCCTTCAATGTTTTGATTGGTGACGGGATTGGTGTCGCGGGGGCCGGGCTGCGCGGTCGGAGACGGCTGGCGCGGGCGCGCGGTCTGCTGCGACCCCGGCGGCAAAACTTCGGTCGGCGGCAACTCGCGGCCCGCGCCTGAGCCTTCCGGCAACACGAGCGTCTTGAACTCGTCGGAGGCGGATTGCTCACGCGCGCTCTCAAGCGTCGCGCCGTCCTGCAAGCAGAAACGGAGCGAATCGTCAGCATAAACGCTCTGGCAAACCGGACACCGTTTCATAAGTCACTAAAGAAAGTGATGGGTGATAGGTGATGAGTGATGAGTCAACTGCTTTTCACTCATCACTCATTGCTCATTACTCATCACTTATTATTCATCAGTCTTAAAAACCGCCAGCGAGGCGCGTGGCCCACCAGAGCATGACGAAGGCGAGCATGATTCGGGTGGCGAGCGGCGTCGGGCGCGGCAGTCGCGCGAGCAGGAAGCGCACGCGCTCTGTTCTTAAGAGCGTGGCCGCCGCGCTCGCCCAGGCGAGCAGCGCGCTGAGAAAGAGCAGCGGGCTGAGGGCGTTGAAGCGCACGGCCCGCCACAGTTCAAAGTGAGCCAGAGCGCAGAATGCGCGCGTCATCCCGCAGCCCGGACAAGGATAGTGCGTCAGGGCGCGAAACGGGCATAAGACCAACGAAGGCTCGTCTGCCGGACGCCACAATGCCGCAAGGACGAACATCGCCGTCAAGCCCGCAAAGACGAGCCAGGCGCGTCGTCGCCGCGCCGTCGCAGCATGAACATCGCGCGATGAACAGCAAGCGACGGAAGCCGGGCTTTCCGGCTGATGATTGCGGGCAACAGTCAGGCGAGCGCCGACCGTTGCCCGCTGTCCGCTGTGCAGCGTCGTGCTCATCTCTGTCCGCGCGCGGCGTCCCAAATCCTGTTCAGTTCGGTCTGAATCAAAAAGATGGAGACGGGGCCGAAGATGAAGGCGAAGAGAAGCGTCATCGTCGAGATGTCGTTGGGCGGCAGCCCGACGCGCTGTTGCATGTCAACGAGCAGCTTCGGATATTTGTAGTAGAAAGCGAAGATGCCCCAGATGCCGCAGGTGACGAAGGTCAGAATCAAGTCGGTCGTCGGATTCAGGTCTTCGCGCCCGAGCGAGTTTTTGATTTCCGTGGCGTAGGTGTGGAACCACCAGATGCCGTAGATGCCGCAGGTGATGATGGTAAAGAGAATCACCATCCCCGGCTCGCGCTTCTCGCCCGTGGACATCAAGCCGCCGCCGCCGTAGTTGCCGGGAAAGCCGCCCTGCTGCATGCCGTAAGGCTGTTGCGGGTTAGCGTAGCCGGGGGGAGTCCCGTAAGGGTTGTTGGCGGCGTAGGGGTCGCCGTAAGGCTGTTGCGGATTAGCGTAGGGCGGCGGTTGCGGAGGCTGTGCGCCGTAGGGGTTCGCGGGCGGCGGCTGTGGCCCGCCCGGCGGCGGCGGATATGGAGCCGACCCCGAAGGATAAGACGATGGCCCCGTCGGTTGATACGGGTTCTGGCCGCCTTGCGAGCCGGAACCGAGTTGAGTCCCGCAGTTGGTGCAGACCCGCGACATGTCGTCGTTTTGTTGACCGCAGTTGGTGCAGAAAGTCATCTGTCGGAGTTCTCCTTAAGACAAGTGATAAGCGCTAAGTGATGGGTGATAAGTAAAAGAAATACGTTTAAAAGAAAGACGATTTTATCTTATCACTTAGCGCCTAGTGCCTATCACTTATTCAACGTTTGGTATCCAGAATAACTGTTCCCCGGATTTGACGGGGCGCAGACCGCGCGAGGGTAAATCTTTCTCGACGAGGCCGAGATAGGTGAAATGCGGGAGGTCGCTCTTGACGGTTTGAAACCAGCCGTGGCGCGCGAGAATGGAGCGCACGCGCGCGTCCATGAATTGTTCGACATCGAGGGCGAGCATGGCGATGTGTTGCGACGTGCCGGGAGCGGCGATGGAATAGAGAATTGATTTCGAGAAATCCTTGCTGAAGTAGATGCCGCTCTTTTCGAGTTCGAGGACTTCTCCGACCTGAGCGGTGAGCGGCAGAGAGCGCAGCCGCGCGACCTCTTCCGCCGAGAGACGTTTGAGCTTTTGCCAGTGGACGAGGGCGGGCAGAAAGCGCGTCTTCCATAATCGCTCGGTGTCCGTGTAGCTGCGCCGCGCCGCTTCGGGGCCGCCGCGCGCCGTGATGTTCAAGCCTTGCCCGCGCGCTTCCTCGCGGGCCGCGAGCAATGCTTCCATCGCCGCCGGTTGCAGTTCAAGCTCGTCGTCGCCGACGCGCGCCGTCGTGAACCTTGCGGCGTCCTGAAACTCTTCGACTTCATCTTCGCTCGTGAAGACGCAGACGGGCGGCGGCAAGACCGTCTCGCTCGCCAGAAACATCGCGCCGTAATCTTCGAGCACGCGGCGCGCGACCGCGTTGTTCACGTCGCACACGTCGCGCAGCTTCCTGCCGCGCTTTTCGAGCGCGCGTTCCAATGCCGGATAAAAGGGCTTCGGAGCCAGCGTGTGCTGCTGTTCAACTATCGTCTCAGGCATCTGCGCCTCGTTGTTGGCCTCGCCAATCGTGATGTCGGGCAGTTTGAGCGCGACGAAATTTTTGTGTGATTGCGCCCAACCGAGGATGAGCCACAAGCCGCCAAACGCGACGAGCAGCGCGGCGGCGGTGAACAGACGACGCGCGACGCGCGCGCGTGTGCCGCGCGTTGATGGAGCCTTCAGGGGAACTGATTTATCCATGCACATGAAGCCGTCGTCCGGCGATGCGAAAATGGCTGGCGCGTGATTGAGCGAAAGCGACCCGTGCTCGCTTCCCTCTGCCGCGAGCCGCTCGAAAGTCCGTTTGCTCTTATTTGAGCGGCCAGCGAATGATAATGGGCGGCAGCCCGCGAGGTCAACAAAGCTAAGGCGCCGCGAGTGTTCGCTTGCGGGCGCCGCTCTGCGCTTGCAGCCGCCCCCGGACTGTGAGATATACTGCGCCGCTTTTCAATTTTCACAGAGCATAGAGCAGCGAACGCGCGCTCGCTTCGCGCGCCGCAGGTTCGGCGGCGGGGCCAGCGAAGCGTTCGGAAGTTTACACCGCAGAGGAGAATTTATTTAATGAAGAGACAGAGCATTTTCGTCGTCGTCGCGCTGGCCGCCGCCGCGCTCGCCGCCACGGGCTGTTCCAGGACGGCCACCAACACCAACAACGCAAACACCACGACCAACACTTCAAGCACGACCAACACTTCCAATACTCAGACGACGAACACAGCCACGCCTCCATCCACTTCATCTTCAATGTCGCCCGCAGCCGTCATGCAGGCTTCGTTCGATGCCGTCAAGAGAAAGGATGTCGCGGGCTTCAAGAAAACGCTCGCGTCCGCCGACTTGAAAGAGATGGAAGAAATGTTCGCCAAAGACGGCAAGACCGTTGACGACTTTTTGAAGGGGTTGATGGAGTTGCCGAGCGAGATGATGCCCGACAAGCTCGAAACACGCAACGAGAAGATTGAAGGCGACAAGGCGAGCATTGAGTACAAACAAAGAGACGGCTCATGGAAGACGACCTACCTCGTCAAAGAGGGTGGCGAATGGAAGATGAAGCAGCACAGCGAGACGGGCGAGGAATCCGGCGGCGCGAAAGATTCCGGCGGGACGGCCAACGACAATCACAACATGCAGAAGTAAGCTTTCAACCGAAGCGATGAGTTTGACCGAACGATTCAGCGAAACTCTGGCTAACTATCGCAGGCACGGCTGGCAACTGCGGCGCGTCCTGCTGCGGCCTGAGAGCCGCGAGCAACTGGCAGCAGCCGCCGCCGCGCTCTTCGAGACGGCGGCAATCGAGGAATCAACGATTGATGCTCTCTGGTTTACGCGCCCCTCGCACGCCGGGCGCGAAGCGTGGGAGTTGCGCCTGGTGGCCGAGACGCCCTACGCCTTGTTTGAAACGTTTGAGGCGGACGAAGCGGAAGATGAACGCGAAGAAGTTCGGCAAGAGATGGAGGCGCGGCTCAGAGAGTATGCGGGGGGCGCGGTTAATCCTCTCCGACCTTGACGGGAATCTCTATGCGCTCGCTGCCGCGCATCACGACGACCTTGACCGTGCTGTCGGGCGCGGCGCGGCGCGTGCGCGATTCAAGCTCGTCGTAAGTGCGTATGGGAACGCCGTCGAACTCGATAACGATGTCGCCGTCGCGCATCCCCGCGATGTAGCCGGGATTGTTGCGGCGGATGCTGTTGAGGCGGACGCCCGAAATGTTTGTGCCGGGAATTGCGACGCGCTCGCTGCTGCCGCCAATGCCGACGAAGCCTTGCGTGTCATCGTCCGTTGCGTCTCCGAGTCGTTCCACATCAGCTTCGGAGATGGTCGTCAGCTTCGTCGTCCTCGTCTCGCCGTCGCGCAGGTAAATCACTTCGACGGTCTTGCCGATGGGCGTCGCGGCCAGCAGGTTGATAAACTCGCTTGAGTCTTTGACGGGCTTGCCATCGAAGGTCGTCACCACGTCGCCGCCGACCAGCCCAGCCTTGTCGGCAGGCGACCCCGCGGGCTCGACTTTATCGAAGGTCACGCCGCCAGCGGTCGCTTTCAAAGTGCTTGTGCCGACCCACGAACGCCCGGAGTTGGCCGCGCCCACGCCGCTCAACCCGCGCAGCTTATCGCGCAATCCGCGCCAAACCGGCGTGCCCCTGAAGCCGCCGCCGCCGAGCACAACGATGATGATGAGAAGTGTCAGCCAGCCTTTCCAGTGTGAACGATGACGCGGCTGCTCTTCCAGCCTTTGCTTCTCTTGTTTGCGTTGCTGCCTGCGCAATTGCTTCTGCTGTTGCTCGGCAAACTTCGCGGCGACTTTCAAAGAGCTTTCGCTGACCTTCTTGGCGAGCGCGCCCCAATCGTTGGGAGCGCTGCATGCGTACCACTTCGGCGATGAAGCCGTCGCGGCAGCAGTAGCGGCGGCAGGCGCCGAGCCGCCGGTCGCTCTGGCCTGTGTCGCGCTCGTCGGCGATTTATCGAAGCGCACAGTCTCCGTAAATTCCGCCACGCCTTCGCCCAAACGAAAGCCGCATGCGCGGCAAAAACGCATCTCCGCGGGCATCTGCGCGCCGCACTTGGGACAGACCGTGACGGCAGCCGCGCCCGCCTGATGAGTCTGTTGTTGAGAGCGTGTTTGTTCGGTTTGCATGAGTGATTCCGGTCTTTAGTTTCAGAAGCGGACGCAAAATTGTTTCGCTTGTCCGTGCTCTAATACGCCAATTGGAGCGGCGCGGTTGCATCTAGTTCGAGGCTCTCGCCAACTTCCTTTGCGCGACGATGAGCAGTATAGTAGCTGCGGCTCAAGCAATCAATTACGCAGGCAAGAGAAGCATTGCGGCGTCTTTTCAACTAGCGGCACGCGGCGTGCAGGCCAGACGCGAGTGGGCGCGCGAAAGCAACTGAGCGGGCGAGCCACACATCAATTAAACTGAAAATCAATTAACAAACGAGACTATTCCGGCGCGGCCACAGACCATCGCGGCTGCGCGTGGGACGAGCCTTAACCGACCGGAAAGAAAGCGCGGTATAAACAGTGGAAGTCACCAAAGCCCTCGCCGCCCTCAAGCCGCTTTACGGGCAAGACAACATCGAAGTCATCACACAGGACGGCCTCCGCGTGCGCGGCATCGTCCGCAGCATGAAGACCACGCAGGCTCTCACCAAGCCGAGCGTCAAGATGGAACGCGCCGACGGCGAGATTGTTAAAATCGCCTTCGCAGACATCATGGAAATCATAGACCACAACCCGGCGGCCAACGCAGCGGCCCCAAGCTAAGCACACAAAAACCGAGAAGACCGTGAAGACCAGGAAGAAGCAGGAAGAAGTGGTCGCAGCCCTTCTTCCGCGCGCTTTCGCGTTTCTTCCGGCAACTGCCCTCAAGCTCCTTCGCCTTGTCCCTTCGCCGTCATGCTCTTCGCGCCGCGTTCTTCGAGCAGACGCGCGATGGCGACCTCAAGCTTCGGGTCAATCTCCGATAGCCCGGCGATGACGCGAGCGGGCAGGCGCAGCGTCAGGACTTCAGCCTCTTCCGCCGGAGTCTCAAGAGCAAGCTTGATGGAAGCGAGCAGAGCATTGTAATCGACAGGCTTGGCTAAATAGTCATGCACGCCGAGCCGTTCGCATTGTTGATGCAGTTGCTCGCTGGCTTCGCCTGTGATGATGATGACAGGCACGCTCGCATCTATGGCGCGTATCTCGCGCAGGACTTCCGCCCCGTGCATCTCCGGCAGCGTCATGTCGAGCAGGATGACATCGGCGCCGCCCGCGCGAAACTCCGCGAGTCCCTCTTCGCCGGTCAGGGCGATGCGCGCCCCGTAGCCCTCTTTTTTCAGAGCCTCTTCGTAAAGTTCCGCCAAATCCTCTTGATCTTCGATCACAAGAATGCAATGCTCGCTCATTATAAAAATCCCCCTTTGAAGTAGCCGATTGTTGAATCATAACAGACGCGCTTATGACAACGCCCATCGCCATCGTTCTCATCCTGCTGCTGGTGGCCCTCGTCCTGTTCGGGACTGAGCGGATTCCGATTGACATCGTGACGATAATGCTCGTCATCGCGCTCGTCGTCACGGGCACGCTCTCGGCGGGCGAAGCCTTCTCCGGCTTCGGCAACGACATAGTGATTACCATCTCCGGCCTCTTTATCCTGACGGGCGGGCTGGTCAAGACGGGCGTGGTTGACATCATCGGGCGCCGCCTGCACAGGATTGCGGGCGGCAACGAATTTCGGCTGACGGTCTTGATTATGTTCGTCGCAGCCGCGTGCGCGGCGGTGATGAAGAACACGACGACGACCGCCATGTTCGTCCCCGTCGTGTTGGGCATGGCGGCGCGGGCGCGCGTCGCTCCGTCGAAGCTGATGATGCCGCTCGCCTTCGGAGCCATCCTCGGCGGCACCTGCACGCTGATTGGAACCTCGACGAACCTAGCCGTCAGCGGCGCGCTCCCGCGCTACAACATGCAGCCGTTTTCGATGTTTGAGTTGACGCGCGTAGGCATCGCTATCGTCGGCGTCGGGATGCTCTACATGCTGCTCGTCGGGCTGCGACTGCTGCCGCGACGCGGCGGCTCAGAGTCTTTGACAGACCAGTATCACATCCGCGAGTACATGTCGGAAGTGATTGTGCTGCCTGACTCGCCGCTCGTCGGCAAGACGCTGGCCGAAGCGAACCTCGGCGATGAACTCGACTTGACGGTCGTCGGCATCCTGCGCGGCAAGCAGGGACGCATCGCGCCGAGCGCGGGCGCGCGCATCGAAGCCGAAGACTTGTTGCTCGTGCAGGGACGCGTCGAAGACATCCTGCGCGTCAAGTCGGAAACCGGCATCGAGATTAAAGCCGACTTTAAGTTGAGCGACGCCGCGCTGGAATCGGGCGACGTTGAACTCTTTGAGATGATGGTCTTACGCGGCTCGGACTTCACGGGGCGCACGCTCAAGGGCTTACGCTTTCGCCAGCGTTATCAATTAACGGTGCTGGCGATTAACCGTCACGGCGTCGCCCTGCTCTCGAAAATCAGCGCCGTCAGTTTGCGCTTCGGCGATGTCCTCCTTGTGCAGGGCAAGCGCGAGCAGATTGAGCAACTGACGACCGAAGGCAATCTGCTGCTGCTCGAAGACGTGTCGGAGCGGCGCGGGCGCGCGGGCAAACGTCGCTGGGCGCTCATAGCCTTCGGCCTCTTCCTCTTGCTCTCGATAACGCATCCGTGGAATCTGCCGTTGTCCGTCTCGGTGTTGTTGGGCGTGCTGCTGCTTTTGGCGAGCCGCGCGCTGCGCACACAGGAAATCTACGACATGATTGAGTGGCGCTTAATCGTCCTCATCGCAGGGATGATTAGCTTCGGCATTGCGATGGAGAAGACGCACGCCGACCAGTATCTCGCCGACATCATCAGGCGTTTCGGCGAGCCTTACGGCGGGCTGGCCGTGCTGGCCGGATTCTTCATCATGACGGTCGCCATCACGCAGCCGATGTCCAATCAAGCCGCCGCCCTCGTCATGCTGCCCATCGCCGTCAAGACGGCCATCGCGCTCGGCCTCAACCCGCGCGCCTTCGCCGTCACAGTCACTTACGCCGCCTCCTGCTCTTTCCTCACGCCGCTGGAACCGGCCTGCGTGCTCATCTTCACGCCCGGTCGTTATCGCTTCTTCGATTTCGTCAAGGTCGGCTCCATCCTGACCGTCGCCGTCTTCTTCGTTGTCATCTTGCTCGTGCCTGTCTTCTGGCCCATCGCGCAGTCTGCGAATCTATCGCTCGCGCAGGCAGCCACGCCCGCGCCCATCAGCGTCGGCCAACAATTGACCTACAAAATCACCATCACAAACAACGGCCCCGACCCCGTTTACAATGCGACCCTGACGGACAAACTGCCGGAGCAAGTCACGCTTGTCTCCTGCGCCCTGAGCGGCGGCGGCAAGTGCGAGGGCAGCGGCAACAATCTGTCCGTCGCCCTGCCGCAACTATCAAACGGCGCGAGCGTCAACGTCACGCTCGTCGTCATCGTCAACAACTCCGTCCCCGAAGGCTCCTTGATTAGCAACACCGCCGCCGTTAAATCGCCCACGCCCGATGCCGTCCCCGGCGATAATTCTATCTCCACGCAAACGCCCGTCTCCGGCGCCGCGCCGTAAAAAAACAAGTCGAAAGTCAAAGGTCTAAAGTCCAGGGTCGAAAACCATCGTCCTGACTTTGGACATTGGACTTTGGACTTTCGACTTTTGGACAGTTATAATGCGCGGGCTTTCAAAGGCGCGACGATTCTGGCAGGAAATGTTCGCGCCGGTTGGCTCTCGCCAGTTTCGAACTAATTTTAAGCATGGCAACTACGAGCAGATGGCGGACGCGCCGAGCGAGCGCGCCTCTCAATAGCACAGCCCCGCAGCAGCAGACCGCACTGCGCGCTCTCGCGGCGAGCCTCTCGCAGGCCGCCCGCGCCGCGCTCGCGGAGCCTTACCGCTTAAGCGTCGAGCAACAAACCATCCGCCTCAGTCGCCTGCCGCGCTCCCTCGACGGACTGCGCATCGTTCAACTCTCGGACATTCATCACAGCCCTTTCACCGGCAGCGAGCAAATCAAGCACGCCGTCGAAACGGCCAACAGCCTCGCGCCCGACATCATCGCCTTGACCGGCGACTACGTTTCGCACGAACGCTCGTATGCTGCGCCCTGCGCGGAGATGCTCGGACGCCTGCGAGCGCGCTACGGCGTCTACGCCGTCCTCGGCAATCACGACCACTGGACGGACGCCCCGCTCATCACAGACCTCTTCCGCGCCGAAGGCATCCGCGTCCTCGTCAACGAAGGGATGCGTTTCGAGCAACGCGGCGCGGCCTTCTGGCTCGCGGGCGTTGACGACACGATGGTCGGGCTTGAAGACTTGCCGCTCGCTCTGGCTGGGGCGCGCACGGACGAGTTGAAGCTGCTGCTGGCGCACAATCCGATTATCCTGCGCCGCGCGGCGCGAGCCGGAGTTGACCTCGTGCTCAGCGGCCACACGCACGGCGGACAGGTCACATGGCGTTCCGAGCGCAGCGCTTCGGGCCGCCCGCGCCGCCGCCTGCTGCGCGGACTCGGCAGCCGCGCCGACACACAAATTTACGTCACACGCGGACTCGGCACCAGCGTCCTGCCCATCCGCTACGGCTGCCCGCCGGAAGTCTCCCTGCTCGAATTGCGCTGTGGATAAAGCAGTGACGAGCAGCAAGTGACGAGTGACAAGTTAAAACAGACGGCTCGTCGCTTGTTTCTTACTCTTACTCTTGCTCGTCACTTGTCGCTCGTCACTGTTCCTGAATGTCTTCCAGAATCATCACGCTGCCCAACCTGCTCACCATGTTTCGCATGGTGCTGATTCCCGTTTTCGTCTCGTTCCTCTTTTACCAGCGATTCGGGTGGGCCTTGGTCGTCTTCCTGCTGGCTGGCGTCACGGACGGCTTGGACGGTTTGTTCGCGCGCCGCTTCAATCAGAAATCGCAACTCGGCACGATTCTGGACCCCATCGCAGACAAACTGCTGCTGACCACTTCCTTCATCGTTCTCTCGCTCAAGCAGATTAGCCCGATGCCTCTGCCGCGCCACTTCCCCGTACCCTTCTGGGTGACGACCGCCGTCATCAGCCGCGACATTTTTATCCTCGTCGGGGCGGCGGCCATCAACGTCGTGACAGGGTTTCGCGGCTTTCGTCCCTCCCTGCTCGGCAAAATCAACACGACCGTGCAGATTCTAGCCATCGCCGCCATCCTTATCGCCGCCATCTTCCCGTCCGTCAGCGGCTACCTGCCGACCGTTTACACGATTGTCTTCGCCTTCGCACTCTTTTCCGGCATCCATTACGTCTTTTTCGCCTCCCGTTTGCTCAACGAAGACCGGCGGCAAAACGACGAAAGCTGAGCGAAAAAGCCCTTAAAATTGCGCGTCAAGTTGTTGCCAGCCGGGCCGTTTCGCTGATGCAACTTATGTATGAGTTGCGCATCAAATAAAAGTTGACAATACCTGACTCAGGTATTATATTAACGACGCGTTCAACTTACTGCCAAAGCCGTCTACGATTCTTGTTTTTGGGAAGAATCAGGACGGCTCTTCGGCGAGAGGCGAGCGCAGGGGCCGCCACGGATTGTCCTTTAGAGAGCGGTCAATCAAGTCATATTTGGAGAACAATCAGCGATGAGCAAGATTATAGGCATAGATTTAGGCACGACCAACTCGGTGGTGGCCGTGATGGAAGGCGGCGAGCCGACCGTTATCACCAACTCGGAGGGAGGCCGCACGACGCCTTCCGTGGTCGCTTTCACGAAGGACGGCAATCGTCTGGTCGGGCAAGTGGCGAAGCGTCAGGCCGTCACCAATCCTGAGAATACGGTCTATTCGATTAAGCGTTTCATGGGCCGTCGCTACGACGAAGTGACGGAAGAGATTAAACAGGTTCCCTATAAAGTTCAGGGCGCCGGAACCAGCGGCGACGTGCGCGTTGCGGCTGGCGGCAAAGAGTATAGCCCGCCGGAAATTTCGGCGATGATTCTGCAAAAGATGAAGCAGTCGGCCGAGGATTACTTAGGGCAGAAGGTTGACAAGGCCGTCATCACCGTCCCGGCTTACTTTAACGACGCGCAGCGGCAGGCGACGAAGGACGCCGGGCGCATCGCCGGTCTTGAAGTGATGCGTATCGTCAACGAGCCGACGGCAGCCGCTTTGGCTTACGGCCTCGACAAGAAGAAGGATGAAACGATTGCTGTCTTCGACTTTGGCGGCGGCACGTTCGACATCTCGATTCTCGAAGTCGGCGAAGGCGTCGTCGAAGTGAAGTCCACGAACGGCGACACGCATCTCGGCGGCGACGACATTGACGAGCGTTTGATGGAGTGGATTACAGAAGAGTTCAAGAAAGATCAGGGCATCGACCTGTCGAACGACAAGATGGCTTTGCAGCGTTTGAAGGAAGCCGCGGAGAAGGCGAAGATTGAACTGTCGAGCGCGATGGAGACGGAGATTAACCTGCCCTTCATCACAGCCGACCAGTCCGGGCCGAAGCACTTAGTCATGAAGCTGACGCGGGCCAAGTTCGAGCAGTTAATCGAGCCGATTTTGCAGCGCTTGAAGAACCCCGTCGAGCAGGCCATCAAGGATGCGTCGCTGGATGCGAGCAAGGTTGACGAGGTGGTTCTCGTCGGCGGCTCGACGCGCATTCCGAGGGTGCAGGAGATGGTTAAGGGACTGTTCGGTAAAGAGCCGAACAAGTCAGTCAACCCGGACGAAGTGGTGGCGGTCGGCGCGGCTGTGCAGGCTGGCGTCCTCTCCGGCGAGAAGACGGACATACTGCTGCTGGACGTGACGCCCTTGAGCCTCGGCATCGAAACGCTCGGCGGCGTCTTCACCAAGCTCATCGAACGCAACACGACGATTCCGACTCGAAAGTCTGAAACCTTCTCGACGGCTTCGGACAATCAAACGTCGGTCGAAGTCCACGTCCTACAGGGCGAACGTCCGATGGCGGGCGACAATCGCACGCTCGGCAAGTTTCATCTGGTCGGGATTCCGCCCGCGCCGCGCGGCATGCCGCAGGTCGAAGTAACGTTTGATATTGACGCCAACGGCATCGTCAACGTCTCGGCGAAAGACAATGGCACGGGCCGCGAGCAGAAGATAACGATTACGGCATCGAGCGGCTTGTCGAAGGAAGAGATTGACAAGATGATGCGCGATGCCGAATCGCACGCGGGCGAAGACCAGCGCAAGCGCGACGAGATAGAAGCGCGCAATCGTCTGGACGCTCTCGTCTATCAGATGGAGAAGACCGTCAGCGACAGCCGCGATAAGCTGGACACGAGCATCGTCTCCGAAGTCGAGTCGGCTATTGCCGACGCGAAGAAGGCTTCGACCGAAGGCGACGTTGATAGCATGAACAATGCTTTCAACTCTCTGCAATCGGCCTCGCATCGTCTCGCCGAAGCTCTCTATAAACAGCAGGGCAGCGGCGGCGGCTCCGCAGACGACCAAGCCTCGGCAGCGGGCGCTTCCACCTCCGGCTCGACCGGGCAAAGCACGAGCGGCGGCGGTGACGATAACGTCATTGATGCTGAGTACGTGGACGCAGACGAGAACAAGTAAAACTAGTGACAAGTGACAAGTGACGAGTGACGAGCAAGAAGAAGTGACGAGCCGTAAGCTGTTAGCGTTGAGCCTTTGGCTTTAACTCGTCACTTGCTGCTCGTCACTCGTCACTGCTTTTCAAATGGCAAAACAGGATTACTATCAAGTGTTGGGCGTCAAGCGCGACGCGAAGCCGGAAGAGATTAAGAAGGCTTATCGCAGGCTGGCCCGCAAGTATCACCCGGACGTGAATCCGGGCGACAAGTCCGCAGAGGAACGCTTCAAGCTGATTACGGAGGCGCACGACGTGCTCTCCGACCAGAAGAAGCGGCAGGTCTACGACCGCTTCGGGCAGTACTCGGATAATCTGGCGGACGCGGCGGCGCGCGGGGCGACGGGGCCGCAGCCGGGCGCGGGCCGTAGCTCCGGCGGCTTTGATTTCGAGGGCTTCGATTGGAACCCGACGAACTCAGGAGCCACCAGCGGCGGCGGTGGAACGAGTTTCCGCGACATCTTCGCAGACCTCTTCGGCGGCGGCAGTAGCGCCAAGCCGGAACAGGAACCGCCGCGCCCTCAACCGCAACGCGGCGCGGACATAGAGATGCCATTGGCTCTCTCCTTCGAGGAAGCCATCACGGGCTTGACGACGAATTTGACAATCAATCGCTCGGAGCAGTGTTCGCGTTGCAACGGGGCTGGCGACACGGGCGGCGCGGTCGTCGTCTGTTCGACTTGCAAAGGCGCCGGGCAAGTGCAGCGCGCTGGCGGGCGTTTGAAGTTCTCGCAGGAGTGCTCGGATTGCGGCGGCACGGGCCGTCGTCGTCAACCCTGCTCGCTCTGCAAGGGCAGCGGCGTGATGCCGAAGACAGAGACGCTCAAGGGCGTGCGTATTCCGCCGGGAGTTGATACGGGGTCGCGCGTGCGCATCGCCGGCAAGGGACAAGGCGGGAGGCTCGGCGCTCCACCCGGCGATTTGTACATCATCACGAACGTCGGGGCGCACAGGTATTTCAAACGCAAGGGCGACAACATCTATGTGACCGTGCCCGTCACTGTGCCGGAAGCGGCGCTCGGAGCCAACATCGAAGTCCCGACGGTCGAAGGCAAGACGCAGTTGAAAATCAGGCCCGGCACGCAGTCAGGAATGAAGATTCGACTGCGCGAGCGCGGCGTCCCAAGTTTGCGCAACCCAAACTTGCGCGGCGACCAGTTTGTCGAAGTGCAGGTCATGCTGCCGAAGGTGATTTCCGAAGAGACGAAGGAGTTGCTCCGCCGCTACGCGCAAATCAACACGGAGAATCCGCGCGTGGTGATGGGATTGGAATAGCAGTGACAAGTAATGAGCAGCGAGTGACGAGCTAAAACAGGTCGCCCGTCGCTCACAGAGTTTGTCTCTTACTCTTGCCTGTCACTTGTCACTCATCACTCGTCACTGTAGTTATGAAACGCAAGGTTCGCACATACACGATTAGCGCGGTGGCCGAGCAGTACGAGATACACCCGCAGACTTTGCGCTTGTACGAGCGTGAAGGCTTGTTGAAGCCATCGCGTTCCGAGGGCAACACGCGGCTTTACACCGACACGGACCTTGAACGCCTCGAAGTGATTCTCAGCTTGACGCGCGACCTGGGCGTGAATCTGGCGGGCGTCGAAATCATTCTCAACATGCGCGAGAAGATGGACGCGATGCAGCGCGAGTTCGAGCGTTTCTTCGAGTACCTGCAAACGCACGCGGCGGAGTTTTCGCAGTTCACTGACGCGCCGCCGCCCGAAGCGGGCGCGCTCGTTCCCTATTCGCGCATCAACGCTCTGCGCCTGCGCCGCCGCTCGCTCGTCAAGTAGCGACCGCCGCAAAGCGCCGTCCGGCATTCCCTGCCGCTCGAACGGGCGCGCGACTCATCCAACACACGAGAGCCAGCCGCTCGTCGCCCGCGTCTCGCGCATCGCTCATTACTCACCGCTCGTCACTCATCTCTCGTCACGTCTTACTCCTGCTCGTCACTCATCACTCATCGCTTCTTGCTCTTGCTCGTCGCTTGCTGCTTATCACTTGCTGCTGTTTTTCCGACTTGTCTTCTCTCTGCGCGCGATGCTACAGTTCGCTCTCCATTTGCGCGTTCGCTCTGAACGATTCGTCCTGAAAAATTCATCGGCCATTGAACATGAATAGCCATCTTCGTCGCTTCATTTTCGCCATCTTCTTCGCCTGCATCGCTCCTGCGGCCCTTTCATCCTTCGCGCCGTCGGCGTTCTCCGCTCGCGCCCAAGACCTCGACGACGTGAGTATCAGCGGGCGCGTCACAGACCAGACGGGCGCGCTTGTGCCGAACGCTTCCGTGACGGCGGTGCTGGTCGAGACGGGAGCCGAGCGCACGGTGACGAGCGACGCGCAGGGGCGTTATCGAATCATCGAACTGAACCCCGGCCTTTACACCGTGCGCGCGACGGCCACAGGCTTTGCGATCGAAGAGAAGACGGACTTGACGACCATCTCCGGCCAGAACGTGCAACTCGATTTCTCGCTGCCACCGGCTGGCGTCGTCGCCGAGCAGACGACCGTGAGCGAAGCTGACGCGCCGCTCGTTGACACGACGCGGACGGTCGTCGGCGGCACCGTCACGACGCAGGAGATAGAGGAACTGCCCAACGTTAGCCGCTCGCCGCTCGATTTGATCTTCACGCTCGGCGGCGTCACGGAAGAGCCGCTCTCGACGCGCGACCTCGCCGAAGACCGTGGAGTTAATCCGAACACGACGCCCGAAGAGGCCGGGACGTTCTCGCTCTCCGGCAGCCCCGCCTACTCCAACAACATCACGATTGACGGGCTTGACAACAACGACGACCGCGCGGCGCGCGAACGCTTTCAGCCTTCCATCGAAGCGGTCGAGGAAGTGCAGGTCATTACCAACCAGTTTTCGGCGGAGTACGGGCGGGCCTCCGGTGGGCGCATCAACATTCGCACGCGCGGCGGCTCGAACAAGTATCGCGGTCGCGGCTTCTACTTTTATCGAAACGACATCTTCAACGCCAACACGTCCAACAATCAGGCGCGCGGTCTGCCGCGTCTGCCCCTCGAAGAGCACGACCCCGGCTTGACCTTCAGCGGCCCCGTCCGCCTGCCCTTCTACGACGGGCGCAAGCGCACCTTCTTTTTTAGTTCCTACGAGTACGACACCATTCTCGACTCGGCCTTCGTTGACACGCTCGTTCCCGTTCAGCAGAACCCGCTCTTTCCGCTGCCCGCCCCGACGAGTCCGAACGAGAGACAAGCGGAGATCGCTCCGACCGGCAGCGCGGCAACGCTCGTCGCGCCCTTCGTCTCCGGCCTTAGCACGCCGGTTCGCAACCACACCTTCACGACGCGCATCGACCATCGCTTTAACGATCTGCACAACGGCTCGCTCGTCTATCAACTGGGCCGCCAGAAAAACCTGCGACAGTTTGGCGGCGGCAATCGTCTGGCCGAAACTTTAATCGGCAGAACGCGCAACTCCGACGCCATCTCTTACACGGATAACTACGTCTTCTCGGCTCGCCTAGTTAATCAACTACGCTTTCAAATCTCGCGGCTAACGCCCGCCATCTCAGCCGACGGCGGCGCGACAACGCCCGTCGTCCTGATAAGCATTGCCCCGTCCGTTCCATCGCTCGACACGCAGCTACGTTCAAACCCGCTCATCGCCGGGACTTCAACTTCCGGCGCGACCGACCGCCGCGAGAATCGCGTCCAGTTTCAGGATGCTGTGGCTTACGTCTGGGGCTCGCACTCTTTGAAATTCGGCGGCGACTATCAACGCATCCGCTCCACCTTCATCGACCTTTCCGACGCCTCCGGCACCTTCGACTTTGACAGCGCGGGCGACTTTCTAGCCAACACGCCGAGCCGCTTTCGCCAAAACTTTCAAACCGAATCCATCCAGCGCAACACCTACGCGGGCGTCTTCGTGCAGGACGAATGGCGCCTTAAGCCGAACCTGACGGTCAGCTACGGCCTTCGCTACGAGAACGAATCAATCGTCCGCGACCGCAACAACTTCGGCCCGCGCTTCGCCGTCGCCTACGACCCGTTTCGCTCCGGCAAGACCGTCATCCGCCTGGGCGCGGGCATCTTCTACAATCGCGCGCTGCTCCGCACGATTGACGATTTCACGCTCGGCGCGCAGCAGCTTTTCTTAGACACCAACGACATCCCCGTCACCGAACGGCAGAACGTGCTTAACCAGATTCGCTTCCCTCAAGTGTTGACCGCAGACTCCGCGCTCGTCCGCCAGTTCGGCTCGCTCAACACGAGCTTCTCGCGCCGTCTGGACCCGACCTTGCGCATCCCCGAAAGCTATCAAGCCAACGTCGGCTTCGAGCGCGAGATTGGCCGCCGCTACATCTTCGGGGCCAACTACACATACAATCGCGGCCTGCATCTGTGGCGCGAGTTCAACGCGAACGCGCCGCGCCTGCCCGCAGGCTTCAGCGGCTTTTCAAACTTTCTGCTCTCGCGCGACTTCCAGAATTTTCGTCTCTGCCCGACCTGCTCGCGCCCGCTTTTCAACGGCACGGGCGCAGGCGAACTCGTGCGCTTCCAACTCTCTTCCGGCAATCCTTCAGACCCGAACGCCGTCGGGCGCGTCGTCGAGTTCGGCGTCCCCATCTCGCTCATCAATCTCAACAGCATCAACTCCACCTCCGCGCTCAATGCCGCCCTCGGAGCTTTGAACAACTTGCGCCCGGACCCGACGCGCACGGAGATTGAGCAACTGGCATCCATCGGCAACAGCTTCTACCACGGACTGACGCTCGAACTGAGCAGCCGCTTTCGTCGCAACCCGCACGGCTTCGGCTATTCCTTCCGCGCCGCCTACACGCTCTCGCATTTGATCGACGACGGCATCGTCAACACTTCCGACGCGCTGAGAGTCGCAGACTTTCGCGCCGAACGCTCGCGCAGCCTGCTCGACCGTCGCCATCGCTTCGTTTTTTCAGGCACGCTTGAGACGCCGCCGTCGCTCGGCAAGCTGCGCATCTCGCCGCTCATGCGAATCTCTTCGAGCGCGCCTTTCAACATCTCCATCGGCGGCACAGACCGCAATCTGGACGACATAGGCAACGACCGCCCCATCTTCACGGGCGACCTCAGCCTGCTCCGCGCGCGCGAACCCGGCCAGCCGCTCAATCCGAACTTGCTCGCGCTCTTTGCTCTGCCGACCATCGGGCAGACCGGAAACCTGCCGCGCAACGCCGGATTCGGGCCGGGCCAATTCCTGCTCGACATCAACATCACGCGCGAGTTTCGCGTCGGCGAGCGCATGCGCCTGCGCCCCGTCGTTGAGATTGACAACTTACTGAACAAGACCGTCTTCAGCTTCGGCACGGAGTTCATCAACTTCAGCAACTTCAGTCCGACCGCCACGCCCGAACAGCGACAGGCGTTTCTTGACACCTTCCTCGTCACCACGCGCACACTGCGCCCGCGACAGGTACGCATCGGCGTGCGCTTCGATTTCTAAAACGGTTAGACAGACGCAGCAAGAGCGCTGAGAGTTGAGTTCAACTCTCAGCGCTCTTGCTGCGTCTGTTTCGAAGCACGCTGGCGCTGCCCGCGCTAACGCTCGCGTCTATCGTTTGTCATCGAATAGCATCGCAACCGCTCCGGCTTATTTGCTCCGCGCCGTTTGCGACGCGGCGCGCAAAGTCGCTTCAGTTTCATGCTGCGGCTTGGCCTCGCCTTCAGGGGGCGCGGCTGTTTGCCTTTGGGCGACGAGCGTTTTGTGGCAACGCGCGCGTGAACGCCTGATGCGTCGCTTCATCCAGCCGGACATTGCTTCTTACACCTCGCTGCTGTTCGCCGGGAAAGTATCCAGAAAAGCTTCGATGATGCGCGGGTCAAACTGCTTGCCCTCGTGCTTGCACAGTTCAGCGACGGCTTCGTTGTGCGTCGCGGGGCGACGATAAGGACGGTCCGCCACCATCGCGTCGTAAGTGTCCGCGACCTGCACGATGCGAGCCATCAGCGGAATGTCTTCGCCGCCGAGTTTGTGCGGGTAGCCGAGGCCATCCCAACGCTCGTGATGATGCTGCGTGCGGATGCGTAGCTCGGACGGAAGATTAAAATAAGATGCCAGCAGCGCGCCGAAGCTCGGATGCTTGTGCAGGATGAAAAGCTCCGTGCGCGTCGGCTTGCGCGGGCGATTGAGCACGGCTTCAGGCACGAGTATCTTGCCTACGTCGTGCAGCACGGCTGTGTAACAAAGTTGTTTGAGGCGCGCGTCGTCGAAGCCGAACGTGCGCCCGATGGCGCGCGAGAGACGAGAGACGCGAACGCTGTGATAATAAGTGTCGGGCCGCGCGCGTTTGAAGCGCTTGAGCAGGGCTTCCGTGCCGTCCGTTCTGTAAAGGTGGCCGATGGTTTTGAGACGCTTCAGGGCGCGAGTCAGATGCTCTGCCCAGCTTGCGTTCACCAGCCGAATGGTCGCCGCGCCAACAGTCTCAAGGGCCATTTCGTCGTGCATGTTAAGTACACCTCCGAATAAGTCAAACAAAAAAGTTGCGGGGGAAAGCGAGCGGCCAACGCAAACCTTGCACGAGTGATAACTGGATACTACTTTGTGCTCGATTGCGCCGTCCCTTAGAGCATCCCGCGTGCCACGTCTCATGCCCGGCACAAGGCGGCAACGGCGCATCGCGCGGCCTTCGTCTACAGTTGGTCAGCAGATTTCAGCCACGCCCATAAAACGGCTCGCGGCAGGGTTTGCCAGCCTTGCTTAAGAGATAACTTTAAGGCTCGCGCGCGGGCTTTCCACGTTGTTGTGCAACGGCAAAACTTCTCTGTTGAAATTGACCGCGGCGGCTATACGATATGGTATTTGCGTGGCGCTGAAAGCGCGCACGGACGACTACGAGCCGTGGCGTTTATGGTAAACTTTCGCCCCCGTTGATGGCCGAGCGTCAACAAGCATCTGAGTCAAGAACGAGCGCGATGAGCAAGTCGGAAATGCCGAAAGACCCGGAGACGGAAGCGGCCCTGCTGGACGCCGAACTGTTTCTCAAATATGCGGCGCCGGAGCGCGCCATGAGGCGACTGCGCGAAGCCCTGCAACTCGCTCCGCACTCGCTTCACTTGCGCGAGCGGCTGCGCGAAATCGCCGTCTCACAGCGACAACTGGAAGAGGCCGCGCGTCATTGTCTGGCACTGGCCAAGCTCTATATCGAACGCGACGATTTGGACATGGCGCGCGAGCGACTGCTCGAAGCCAAGCAGCTAGACCCGCGCCTCTCCATCGCCGCCGGGGTGGAAGCCATCCGCCGCGCGCAGGCTCCGAAGAATCAGCACGGCCAGACGATAGCGCAACCGCAGACGGTTCAGCGCAGCAGCGCGACGCTCTCAGGCGACCTTTCAGCCATCAGCATTTTCGATGTCGTGCAGGTTCTGGAGAACGCGCGGTTAACCGGCGCTCTCTCCATCGAAGGCGCGACGCGCGAAGGCCGCGTGCTCTTTAACGAAGGGCGCATCGTTGACGCGGCGGCGGAGCAGTCGCAGGGCGAAGACGCCTTTCGCAAGCTCGTTGAAGTGACCGCGGGCTATTTCGAGTTTGAAAGAAGCGCGCAGGAATTTCCCGTCAACATCAGCGCCGCCAGCAACACCAATCTCATCCTCGACAGCTTGCGCCAGCTAGACGAAGAGAGCCAATAGAAAAAGCGACCGGCGAAAGCCTTCATTGACATCGCTGTCAACAAAGGACGGCCTCCGCCCGCGGGTCGTCTTCGTTCCTTATCGTCTTCTTTATTTTTAGTCTAAGAGCACGCGGGCCTTGAGGGCTTCGGCGCGTTCGAGGGCGGCGAGCAGGCGGAGGAACTGCGCGTAGTTGGCGCCGCGCGCGTGCAGGCGTTCGCGTTCGGAAGTGTTGAGGTCGTTGCGCAGGATGAAGTCAAGAAAGTCGTAGTAGTCTGCGCTGGCGGCGAGCGGGAGTTCGCGCGTGTAGGTTGTGCGCCCGGCGTCGTCGGAGCGGAATCCGGCGAGCATGTCGAAGAGATTATCGGTCGTCAGGTGCGCGGCTTCGCGCGTCAGTTTAATCGGCAGTCGCAACTCGAAAAAGCGCAAGCCCTGCGCGGTCGTGACGCGGCGCAACTCCTTCGTCGCTTCGCCGTCGAAGGGCGATTCCGAGTCAACGAGGATGCGCAGCAGGCGCGGCTGGTCTTCCTTGTCCATCGTGTCGAGCGCGAGTTGAACGCGGTCTGCGAGAAACTTTTCAAACTGCGCTTCGATTGGATAGTTGATGCGACCAAGACAGCCGACCGATTCGCCCTCGCCCGCCATCTCGCGCGGCAGGCAGGCGGGGCAAGTCGAACAGACGAGCGTTTCGGCCTGCATGCTTTCGACTTCCTCTTCGGCGTCTTCGATGAAGCGCACTTTGTCTTCGGTCGGCGGGGTGCGGTCGCCGGTCGTCAGGCGCGTGTGCAAACTGCTCAGGCGGCCCCACGCGCGCAGGTGCTCTTCGGCATAGCGCGCGCGCAGGACGCAAGGATATTCAACCGCAAATTCTAAGGACAAACTGTTTCCTCTCGCCGTCATTTTCGAGCCTGTGACGGGCGGCAAAAATCTTATGCCACATCACTAACACAACAGCGCGCGGCGGGGCAAGCGGGCCGGGCCGCGAGCCAAATCGCGTAGGCGCTGGCGGGCGTTTCGTCCGCCGGATAATTTGACCGGCGGCGGCAGCGGTGAAAGAATGTGCCGCGCCTCAAGAGCGAAAAGATGGTGCAGGCAAATGGACGCGAGGCAAGCCGCGCGTTTCAATTCAAGAGTTTGATGTGACCGCCCCGTCAGGAGTTTGATGTGACCAGCCCCCAACTTCCGCCCGGCCCGAAACGCAAGCTGCTCGGCGGCAACTTCTTCAGCTTCCGCCGCGACCCGCTCGCCTTCCTGCTGAGCCTCGCGCGCGACTACGGCGACATCGTTTATTTCAAGATGGGGCCGCAGGACGTTTACTTTCTCAATCACCCGGACTACGTGAAGGACGTGCTCGTCACACACAATCAGAGCTTTGAGAAGGGACGCGCGTTGAAGAGGTCGAAGCGACTGTTGGGCGAAGGACTGCTGACGAGCGAGGGCGAGTTTCATCGCCGTCAGCGGCGGCTCGCGCAGCCAGCCTTTCATCGCCAGCGCGTCGCAGGCTACGCGCTGATGATGACTGACTACGCAGAGCAAATGAGCGAGCGTTGGCGCGACGGCGAGACGCTCGACATCTCAGAAGAGATGATGCGGCTGACGCTGGCGATTGTCGGCAAGACGCTCTTCGACGCCGATGTCGAAAGAGACGCGCGCGATGTCGGCGAAGCCTTGACGGTCATCATGAGTCTCTTCAACGCGATGCTGCTGCCCTTCTCGGAGTTGTTGGAAAAGCTGCCGCTGCCGCAGAAGAAACGCTTCCAGAAAGCGAAGGAACAACTCGACGCGATTATCTATCGCCTGATTGACGAGCGACGCCGCAGCGGCGAAGACCGCGGCGACCTGCTCTCGATGCTGCTGCTCGCGCAGGACGAGGAAGAGAAAAGCGGCGGCATGACCGACGAGCAAGTGCGCGACGAAGCCCTGACCATTTTTCTGGCGGGACATGAAACGACATCCAACGCGATGACGTGGACTTGGCTCTTGCTCTCGCAGCACGCGGAAGTCGAAGCGAAGTTGCACGAAGAGTTGGATGCGGTCTTGAACGGGCGAACGCCGGAGTTCAACGACGTGGCTCAACTGCGTTACACGGAGATGGTCCTAGCCGAATCCATGCGTTTGTATCCGCCCGCGTGGGCGATTGGTCGGCTGTCCGTGAAGGATTACGAGGTCGGCGGCTATCGCGTGCCAGTGGGGTCGCTCATTCTATTGAGCCAGTATGCGATGCACCACGACGCGCGTTACTTCGCGGAGCCTGAACGCTTCGACCCGCTGCGCTGGACGACGGAAGTGCGCGAGGCACGCCCGCAGTATTCCTACTTTCCCTTCGGCGGCGGCGCGCGGCGTTGCATCGGCGAAGGCTTCGCTTGGATGGAAGGCGTGCTGCTGCTGGCGACGCTGGCGCAACGCTGGCGGCTGCGGCTCGTCCCAAATCATCCGGTCGAGACGCACCCGATTATCACGCTGCGGCCACGCCACGGCATGATGATGACGCTTGAAAGAAGAGCAGCGCGAAAGTCCGAGCCGGAAACAGAGCAGGCGGCCAGCATCGGATAGCACGGATGCGAGTCCGGCTCTCATGCTGACCGCTTGCTGTTCGATTGACTTGCTGTTCGATTGAACGCTCAATCGTCAGCTTGATTTCTCAAAGCCCGCTGTGGAGAAGCAAAGCTTCGGCTGTCTCTGGCTCACGCGCCGCGCATCTCGCGTCGGATGAGAGAGAGGCTTGGCATCTTTAAGTTTTCCCGACGCCGCTCGGAGCATCGCTGCCCGGATTGCCGCGAATGTAGTTGTCCGAGTAAGACTCAATCGTGCCGCCGCCGTTGTCCAAGCCCTTCGTGATATTGTTCGAGACGGTCGAAGCGCCAAGCCGCGCCACGCCGCTCGACTCGACTCTCACGCCGTTGCCGTTGTGCGTCGCCACGCATGAATCCATGTTGACGACTGCCGTTGAGCCGGAAGCCAGAAAGCCAGCCGTGCCGCAGCCCGATGCCGTGCTGTCCTTGATGGTGAACTGCGAGTTGGTTCCGGCCTTGTAGCCGTTGGTGCAGCCGAAGACTTTCGTGTTGTCTATGTCGGCGCGCACGGTGCCTGCGCTCGTCGTTGAGACGATGCCTCCGGCGATGCAGTTGCTGATGTTGGAGTGCGTCACGGAGACAAAGCCCGCCGCCGTCTTGTTAACGTCAATGCCGAAGTTGGTGAAGCCCCAGATGCGGCACTTCTCAACGATGAGCGTCGTGCCTGCGAGAAAGCGTATGCCGTTGATGCCGTTGCAGGCTCCGTCAATGTCGAGGTTCTTCAGGTAGATGGCGCTTCCGGCGGCGGGGGCGTTGACGATGACGCCGTTGGTCAGCGCGGCAAGGATGCCCGCGAGCGTGCCTTCGCCGTTAATCGTGATGGACTTGGTAATCGTCACGGCTCCGAATCCGCCGGGGTCAAGGACGGAGATTTCGCCGCAGGTGGCGGTCTTCGAAATCGCGCCCGCGAATGTCTTGCAGGGAGCGGTGCGCGAGCAGGGGTTAACGTCGTCGCCGACGCCCGAAACCCATGTGCGCGTGGCTTGGGCCTGCGCAAAGGAAGCGGCGGCCAGCACGAGCAGGCAGACGGTTAAAAGCTGAATCGAGTTTCTGAGCTTATTCATTTGAGAGGCTCCTTTTCACCTGTTCGGTGTTGTATAGGTCTGGGCTGATTGGAAGTTGGACTCCGCTGAACATGCGCGCCGGTGGTTGCTTCGGAAAGAGAATCGCAACCGCCGCGTTTGAGAAACACCCGCTTGTCAGTCGAAAAAAGGTAAGTGGCTTTTACACCAAATTCGTTTTTTTGACAATAGCAATCTGCCTGCGCTTTGATGATGAAGGAGAGGCTCCGACCATTGAGAGTTCGCGTCGCGCAAGCCGCCTGCGCTTGCTTGCTCGCCCGTTTGCGATACTGTTAAGCTCTGGTTGTTTTCATATTCCGAAAGGGCGCGCGTAGTTTCTGCCGCAGGGCAGCGAAGGCCGCGCGAAGTTAGCGAAAGGTTTTGAGGTTATGGCGATTAGTCAAGATTTGTTGGACATACTGGCATGCCCCGCCTGCAAGGCGAAGGTCGAGTTGAAAGAGGACGGCAGCGGCTTGAAATGTCAGGACTGCAAGCGCGTCTATCCGGTGCGCGACGACATTCCGGTGATGCTGATTGACGAAGCGACGATTGAAGATGAAGAGCCTGCTCAGAAAGCTTGAGCCGACGGTCACGGTCGCGGGCGTCGCGCCGAACGCGCGCCCCGTCTCCGCTGTGAGCGAGCCGCAACCGCTCGCGCCCGCGCGTTGGGATTGGCAGGGAGTGCGGCGCGTGCTGGTGGTTCGCCTGCGCTCGATAGGCGACACGGTTCTGGCGACGCCTTCGCTCTACGCGTTGCGCCGTTTTCTGCCACGCGCGCGGATAGACATCGTGCTGGAAAACTGGGTCGCGCCCGTGCTCGACGGCTGCGCCGATGTTGACAACGTGTTACTGGTCGAACGCGGCAGCACGATGGCGCGCGCGCGCATGGCGCGTCAACTGCGCGCGAACGATTACGACGTGGCCTACAATCTTCATGGCGGGACGACGGCGACGCTGTTGATGCGGGCCGCCGGCGCGCGTCATCGCGTCGGCTATGCCGACTATCAATACAGCCGCCTGCTCAATCATCCGGCTCCGCCCGCGCCCGCGCTCTGGCGCAAGGAGAAGACGCATTCCGTCGAGCAACAACTCGCGCTCTTAGGCTGGACGGGCGTTCCCGTCAGCGACGGCCCGCCGACGCGCCTCGCCGTGACGGACGAAGCGGCGCGCAGCGTGAACAAGAGATTGCAGGAGAGCGGACTCGAAGCGGGCGAGCCGTTCGCGCTCGTGCATCCGGCAGCCGCGTTCGAGTCGAAGCAGTGGAGCGTTGACAACTTTGCTCGCGTCGTTGAAAGTCTGGCGGCGCGCGGCCTGCGCGTCGTGGCTCTGGCCGCAGCGAATCAAGCTCAGCTTCTCGAAGCTCTGCAAGCGCGAAGCTCGACGCGCATAGAGTCGTTCACGAATTTCTCTTTGCCGGAAGTGACGGCGCTTGCGGCGCGGGCGCGCATCTTCGTCGGCAACGATAGCGGCATCGCGCACATGGCGGCGGCGGTCGGCGCTCCGTCGGTCGTTATCTTCGGCTCGTCAAACGTCGCGCACTGGCGGCCATGGACGACGCGCCCGGCGGAAGTCGTGCGCGAAGAGATGCCCTGCGCGCCGTGTCCCGGCTACACCTGCGCGGAGTTTGAGCAGCCCGAATGCATTCGCCGCGTGACGGTCGAACGCGTCGAAGCCGCCATCGAAAGAGTCTGGCAGCAGAGCGCTCGCGCCGTCGCCGCCGCGCCGGCCCGCTCAAGATAGCAATCCAGCCGACCCATCTATGAATCAACTGACACAACAACGCGCGCGCGCCATTGCGCGACTGATGAGCAGCCGGAGGGTCCTGGTTTACGGCGACGTGATGCTGGATGAATTTGTGTGGGGCGACGTGACGCGGATTTCGCCGGAAGCGCCTGTGCCTGTCGTTGACATCCGGCGCGAGTCGGTGCATCTGGGCGGCGCAGCCAACGTGCTGGCAAACTTGCTGGCTCTGGGCGCGAGCGCGAGCGTTGTCGGCGTCATCGGTCAAGACTCTGCGGGCGAGCGTCTTCGCGCGGAGTTGGAACGCGGCGCGGGCATGGAGCACGCGGGCGCGTCGCTCGTCGTTGACGAGAGCCGCCCGTCAACCATCAAGACGCGCATCATCGCGCACAACCAACTCGTCGTCCGCGCAGACCGCGAACGCCGCACGCCCGTCGCCGCCGCGATTGAAGACCGGCTCATACACGTCTTGCTCGGCGCGCTCAAGGAGGCGGACGCTTTCGTCATCTCCGATTATGAGAAGGGAGCGGTCACGCCGCGCGTGCTGGCCGAGGTTCTGCCCGCGGCTTACGAGCGCGGGATGCCCGTGCTGGTTGACCCGAAGATTCGCAACTTTCTCTCGTATCGCCCGGCGACGCTCATCACGCCGAATCATCACGAAGCCTTGCGCCTGACCAACACCGAAGACCACACGGACGAGGGACTCAAAGCGGCGGCGGAGCTAATCCGCGAGCGTCTCGCTTGCGAGTCGGTGCTCATCACGCGCGGCGAGCGCGGAATGATGCTCCTGGAAAAAGAGCGCGAGCCGGTTTACGTCGAGACGGCGGCGCGCGAAGTCTACGACGTGACGGGCGCGGGCGACACTGTGATAGCGACGCTCTCAGCCGCGCTCGCCGCGGGAGCCACGATGCTCGAAGCGGCGATTCTCGCAAACCACGCCGCCGGAATCGTCGTCGGTAAAGTTGGCACGGCCACGGCCACCGCCGACGAGATTGTCAACTCCATCGAGCTTGACGAATAGTTAATTGAACTTAAAGAATAGTTAAGTGAGCTTAATGAATAGTTAATCGAGCTTAACGAACAGTCCCTTTCGATTGGCCCCAACCAATCGTGTGAGATTAACCGATGAAGACGAGTCGCCCCCATCTCGTGCTTACGCTACTGCTGCTGCTACTGCCCTGCATAGCTCTCCTTTCGTCCTGCAAGCGCGCGCCCAGGCGCATCACGCTGCGGCTCAACATCGCGCCGAGCGTCACGCACGTCGCCCCCGGCCATCGCTCGCGCCTCGTCGCCTATCAACAATACCGCGAGGAATCCGGCGACCCTGACGCCGCCAGCGCCGCGCCCGACAGCGACGGGCTGCACAGCGAAGCGGTCGCCGCGCGTTGGAGCGTCGCCGAAACCGAGATTGCTTCCATCAGCGACGACGGCACGTTGACGGCCCTCAAGCCCGGTCGTGTGACCGTCAAAAGCGACTGGGAAACTTACGAAGAGACGACGACCGTTGAGGTCGTCAGGAACTTGCCGGTCGAGAGCCTGCCGCTGCTCGGCAGTCGCGGCTTGCGTTGTGAGCCGCGAGGGGTCGCGCTCAGCCTCGACGCCGAACGCGCAGTCCGTTTCCGTTTGAGTTTCAGCGAGGGCTGCCGCGATATAGAGTTGACAGCGGCGGCTCCTGAGCATCAACTGCCATGGGAGTTTGAAGCGGGCGACGCGCGGCTCGAATTGACGAACGCGCGCGGGCCAATCGTCAGCGGCGTCGCGCGTCTCGGCGGTGGCGGCGAAGTTTCGTTCACCACTTGGGCCGACGGCGCGGGCGCGTTTCCCATACGGCTTTCGGGCAAGACCGTCCTGCTCGTCGGCGACTCGATGGCCGAAGGCATCGGGCCTTACCTGCAAAAGAAGGTCGAGGCGGCGGGCGGGCGATTCATCAACGGGCAGGAGCGCAGTTCGACGATTATCTGGTGGCAAGGCTCCGGCAAGCTGCGCGCGCTTTTGAGTCAGGAGCAGCCCGACATCGTTTTCATCGCGCTCGGCTCAAACGAAATTTTTCTCGAACAGCCGGAACTGCGCGCGCCCGTCATCAAAGAGATGGTCGCGGAACTCGGCAAGCGTCCGGCCTTCTGGGTTGGCCCGCCGAGTTGGAAGCCGGACACGGGGCTGGTTCACGTCATTGACGAAAATTTTCAGAGCGGCCACTTCTACAATTCCAACGACCTCAAGGTTCCGCGCGCCAAGGACGGCAAGCACCCGACGGCCCAGGGCTATCAATCATGGACGGAGTTGATTTGGAACTGGTACGCGCGCTCGCTATAGCATAAACTGTGCAGCATGAACGCGGGCTGACGATGAATGAAAGACAACGTATCTTCAGTTCATCGTCAGCCCGCATTCGTCGTTCGTAGTCTCCCTCCGAGTCGCTCCCTGAAATCTGGACGGGCTTCATTGAAGATGAAAATTAAAAACCGACAAGCATCAAGATTCGTCGCGCTGCTCCTGCTGCTTTCTTTGAGCTTCGGCGCGTTCGTTCCGGCCAGCGCGCAGAGCGTTCAACAGCAACGCGAACGAAGAGTGACGGCTCCGGCGTCGCGCGTCGCGCCCGCTCCGACGCCGACGCCAACTCTGAGGCCAACGCCGACGCCGACGCTCAGCGCGACGCCGAGCGCAACGCCGACGCCTGCGGCTTCGCCCGCCGTTGCTTCGACTGTCGCCGCGCCGAGCGCGCCGCGCACCGTCGAAGAGTTGCGCGCGTTCATAGATGAAGTCCTGCGTCGCTCGGAAATCGCGCCCGCGCAGTTGGCCGTTAAGGTCGCCTCGCTCGACACGGGCCGCGTCCTCTATGAAGAGAACGCCGGAAAGCTCTTGATGCCCGCGTCGAACATGAAGGTCTACACGGTCGCCGCCGCGCTCGACCGTCTCTCGCCAGATTATCGTTACACCACTTCGGCCTACGCCAACGCGCGCCCCGACACCAACGGCACGCTCAACGGCGACTTGATTATCTACGGGCGCGGCGACCCAAGCTTCTCGACCAACTTTAACAACGGCGATTACTACCGCGCGATTGACGACTTCGCGGCGCGCATCGCGGCCAGCGGCGTCAAACGCATTGAAGGCAATCTCGTCGGCGACGAAAGTTATTTCAAGGGGCCGCGCATCGGTTGGGGTTGGGAGTGGGACGACCTGCAATCGCCGGACGGCGCGGAGGTCAGCGCGCTGACCGTCAATAACAACTCGCTCGATGTCTTCGTCAAGCCGGGCGCAAGCGTCGGGGCGCAGGCGACAATCACGACCGGCCCCGTCACGTCCGTCGTCAAGATAATCAATAACGTGACGACCTCCGCGCGCGGGACAAAGCGTGACGTGACGGTCGTTCGCCCGCTCGGCGAAAACGTGCTGGAAGTGAGCGGCAGCGTTCCGATGAGCGACACGACGGCGAGCGACAAAGGCTACGTCGGCAGCTACGCCATCACGAATCCGGCGTTGCTCTTCGTTGACTTGCTGCGCACGCAACTGGCGCAACGCGGCGTCACTTTGACGGGACAGATAAAGACGATGGATGCGCGAGAGCGCGGCCCGCTTCCGCTTCAGACCTCTTCGCTCGTCGAGATAGCCAGCATCAAATCGCCGCCCCTGAGCACAATCGCCGCGCAGTGTTTGAAGCCGAGCCAGAATCTCTACGCGGAGCTTCTGTTGCGCACGCTCGGACGAGTCGCGGGCAGCTACGACCCGAAGCGCATCACGCTCGACGCGGGCATCGAAGTCGTCAGAAGTTTCCTCGTCACTGCTGGCATCGGCCCACGCGAAATCGTCATCTCCGACGGCTCAGGTCTGTCGCGTCACAACCTGATTACGGCTGAGGCGACCGTCAAGCTGCTGACATACATGAGCCGTCATCGCTACAGCAATGCCTTCCGCGACGCGCTGCCGGTCGCGGGCGTTGACGGCACGCTCAAGAATCGCATGAAGGGAACAGCGGCGGCGGGCAACATGCGCGCGAAGACCGGAACGATTGATACGGTCGCCACGCTTTCCGGCTACGTCACTAGCGCGACGGGCGAACGCCTCGTCTTCTCCATCCTGCTCAACCATTACCCGGAAGCCCCCGGCGAGCGGCGCGTCTATCTGGACGACATCGCCGTCGCGCTCGCAGCCTTCGCCGGTAGGTCTTGAAGCAGCGACGAGAACTTAAGAGCAAAAGCCAGCGGTTAGCCGTTCAAAGTCAGTTGAGGCTTTCGCTATCTTTGCTCACTGGTCGCTGACCGCTGCTCTTTGTCATTCATCGCCTCCTGTGGCACAATCGTTGGCCCGATGAATGGGCTGCGCCGTCGCTTACAGCGAGCAGGATTTTTCCAGCAGGACAATCAGAGAACCCACAAAACTTTTTCGCCTTCGATGCAGTTCATCAAATTCCACGGCTTCGGCAACGACTACATCGTCTTTGAAGAGCGCGAACTGGCTGGCGTCAGTTCGCTGAACGAGTTTGCGCGGCGCGTCTGCGAGCGACACTACGGCGCGGGCGCCGACGGCATCACCGTCGTTCGTCCTTCGACCGGCGAGAGCGCGGATTTCAGCGTTCGCATCTTCAACGCGGACGGCAGCGAAGCCAATCTCTCCGGCAACGGCACACGCTGCACCGTGGCTTATCTTTATTATCGCGGCCTCTGGTCGGATGAAGCCCTGCGGCTCGACACGCGCAGCGGCGTCAAACTCTACAGCTTGCGCGAGCGCGTGTCGGACGGCCATTACTGGTTCGAGTCGGAGTTGGGCCAGCCGGGATTCGAGAGCGCGGCGGTTCCGATTCTGACGGACGAGCCGCTTGAGCGCGTGACGAATTATCCGCTTGTGGTCGAGGGCGAGCGGTTGCGCGTGACGGCGCTTTCGATGGGCAATCCGAACTGCTGCATCTTCGTCGAAGAGTTTGACCAACTCGACTGGCGACGCCTGGGACGCGCGCTTGAAACGCATCAGCAATTTCCCGAACGCACGAACGTCGTCTTCGTGCGCGTGCGCGACCCGAACAACATCGAAGTCCGTCTCTGGGAGCGCGGCGTCGGCGAGACTTTCTCGTCCGGCACTTGTTCCTGCGCCGCAGCGGTCGCCAGCGCCTTGAACCAATTAACCGAACGGCGCGTCAGCGTCCACACTCCCGGCGGCGTGATTGAGGTCGAGTGGCGCGAGCGAGACAACGAAGTCTCGATGACGGGCCGCGCAGATATAGTCTACAGCGGCGCGTGGCTCGCCGAGCAATGACGAGCGATGAAGGCGGCGCGACGAATTATTGATGAGGGCTGCGCGATAAATTATTCGGAGCAAGGCTTTCATGCATCTTCATACATCGCGGGCGGCGTTGCTTTCATCTGTCAGTCGCGGCGTTCATCAAATTTTTCAGCATCGTTTCGTTATAGTGTTCACCTTAATTTTCAAGCTATGAAGTCCTTCATGTTTTATCTTCCCGAACGTCTACGGCGGATTGCCGGTGTCGCGTTGTTGGCGTTGTGCCTGAGCGCGTTGGCGGCTTTGAGCGGGTGCCGCGAGGCGACGAGCACGCCGCGACCGGAGAGCCGCGAGAGCGCGCTCGCAGGAGCGAAAAGGGTCGCGGTGGCGGAGAGCGTGCCGACGTGGCTCGGCAATTACGCGCGCAGCTTTTACGGCACAGGCCCTTGGCCCGACAAGCCGCTCGAAGTTCTTTGGAGTTTCAAGACCAAGTTTACGACGGGCCGCCTGCATAAAGACCCATGGGGCGGAACGTCATGGCCGGGGCAGCCTTCGGTTGACACGGAGCGCGTCTACTTCGGCTCGGCTGACAGCTACCTCTATTGCCTGAACAAGCGCGACGGCTCGCTCGTTTGGAGTTTCAAAGCGGAAGACAGCCTGAAGGCGACGCCGACGATTGCCGGTGATCGCTTGCTGGCGAGCGGCCTTGACCACTACGTCTACTGCGTCAATCGCCGGGACGGCACGCTCATCTGGAAATACAAAACGGGCTTTGAGATTGACGGCACGGTTATCGTCTCGGACGGGCGCGTCTACTTCGGAGCGGAAGACCACAATTACTATTGCCTCAATCTGGAAGACGGCTCGCTCGTCTACAAGCGCGAGTTGGGTTCGATGGAAGGCAGCAGCACGGTCGTTGACGGTCGCGCCTACGTCGGCACGGAGCAGGGCGACTTGTTTTGCTTGAATCTGGCTGACGGCGAAATCATCTGGAAGGCGCGCATCGGCGCGGATTCGGATTCGACTCCGGCGGTCGCAAATGGCTTGGTCTACACGGCGGCGGAAGACGGCATCATTCGTTGCTTCAAACAGGCGACGGGCGAACCCGTCTGGCAATACAAAGCGGAAGGCGGTTTGGAGAAGCGTTACCCGAAAGAGCGGAGCGGCATCTGGGCCAGCCCCATCATCTCAAATGGTCGCGTCTACATCGGCTCGAACAACGGCTATCTCTATTGCCTGACCGCTGGCGAAGGCACATTGGTCTGGCGCACGCAGGCGGACGCGCCCATCTGGGGAACGAGCCCTGTGGTTGACGGTCGCGTTGTCTTCGGCGACAAGTCCGGGCGCATGCACATGCTCTCAGCCGAAACGGGCGAGCCGCTCTGGGATTTGAAAATCGGCGATAACGTCAACGCCACTCCGGCCATCCTCGGCGGGCGCATCTACATCGGAGCCTTCAACGGCTTGCTCTACTGCCTCGGCGCAAACTCCTGAGCATGATTTACCTCGTTGACAACACGATTGACGGGCAGGGCGCGTCGCCCCGCGAGATTCTCGCCGCGCTCGAACGCCTGCGACCGGAAGAGCGTGTCGTCGTCGAGCCTTACCAAAACGTCTCGCTTGAGCGCGTCGCTGAATTAGAGCCGACGCACATCATCCTCAGCGGGCAGAGTCATCCCTGGCAGAGCTACACGCCTGCATCTCTCAAAGGCGTCTTCGAAGTGATTCGTCAAGCGCGCCAGCCCATTCTCGGCGTCTGCGGCGGGCATCAACAAATTGCGCTGGCTTACGACGCTGAGGTCGCGTTGATGCGGCGGCTCGGCCCCGGCGAGGGCTACGAAAATTGTTTGCGCGAGCGCGGCTTCTTCGATATTGAAACGGACGGCGAAGCCATCTTCGCGGGCTTGCCGCGCCGCCTCTCCGTCTGGCATTCGCACTACGACGAAGTTAAAGAACTGCCCGCCGATTTCAAAAGCGCCGCGTCGAACGAGACTTGCCGGATTCAAGCGATGCGACACGCCACGCGTCCTCTCTTCAGCGTCCAATTTCACCCTGAGCTTTTTGACGACGAACACCCGCACGGTCGTCGCATCATAGAGAATTTCCTAGAACTCTAATCACTAATTTCCTCGAACTCTAATCGCCCGCGAACGTCCAGATGACGGCTTCCAGTTCGGCCAGCGAAAGATGGACGGCTTCGGGCGCGAGCCTCAAAGCGTACTTGCGCAGGTCGCTGCACTCGTAGCAAATCGTCAGCAGCATCAAGCGAGCGCGCAAGCTCACATCAAGCTCCGCTTCCGTATAACCGTAAGCCCGCAGCATCGCCCTTTGTAGCTCGCGCCTGCCCTGAACCATCAACACGCCGGGCGCGACAAACTCATATTCGCGGAAGCCGCAGAACGAGTCCGCGAAGTCGAACAGGCCGGTCGCTTGCCAGCCCTCGCCCGTCTCTCTGAGTAGCACGTTGCCGGGATGAATGTCGCCGTGCAGCAAGACAGGCTCGAACTCTTTCGGCAACGACTCGACTCGCGCCGCGATGTAATCAGGCAAGCTCTCAAGCCACTCTGGATTCGCGCCGCGGGCTCGCTGCCGCTCGACCGACTCGCGCGCTTGCCGCTCTATGAAGGCGCCCCAATCACGATTCAAAGCCGCCGACGCCAATGGAGCAACGCCCCCATGCAACTCTCGCATGGCACAGCCCAGACGCTCCACAATTTGAAGCCGCTCGCGCTCCCGTATCTCCGGCCACACGTCTCTCATCGGCTGCCCCGGCAGATGCGTCATCACCAGATAAGGCCAGCCTTCAAGTTCGCCCGCGTGGACGAGGCGCGGCGTCTCTATGCCGAGGCTGGCGGTCGCAGCGAACTCAAGGGCCGCCGTCTCACGCGCGTATTGCCCGCGCGCGGGCGCGAAGATTTTGATGACGAAGGCCGTGTCAACGAAGAAGATGATGTTCTCGCCGAGCGTCGAGCGCCGCAGGCTCTCGTAGGAAAGATGATGACGCGCGCAGATGACGCTGGCCGCCTGCCGCCAGATGCCGGCATTGAACTGGCGCGCGTACTCCGCGTCGTCCGTGATGGCAGGAAGCTTCAAACGCATCAACGCTCAATCAATCGAATTGGAAAATGAAAACGCCGCTCGCCTCTGTCAAAAGGAAGATGCTCGACCGCGAACAAATTTGACGAACGCCGTGCGCGCGCGTCACGCTTAGTTTAATACTTCGTCGCGCTTAGTTTAATGCTTTATCCGGCGTCATTATATCTCTTGACGGGCGGCGAGCGCGCCGCTCAAAAGAATTTTGAGACTCCACAGCCGCGCTCGTTAGTGATATTGTCTGGCGGCCAGACGAATCCGCCGCCTTTCCCCTCGCGGGGTGTTAATAAATCTCTATGGACGACGTTTCTACCAATGGAGACAACCTGAAGGAGGAAGCCGTGCCAGCCACCGCTCAACACTTGAAGCCCGTTCCGAATCCGCCACCGGGGATGCTTGAAAGCCTCTTCCGTGAGCATTACGACCAAATTTATCGCACGGCCTATCGCGTCACAGGCAGCGGCAGCGATGCGGAAGACGTGTTGCAAACGGTCTTTCTACGCCTCGCGCGGCGCGAGGACGAGTTAGACCTCTCGCCGAGTCCGGGCGCGTACCTGCACCGCGCCGCCATCAACGCCTCGCTCGACCTCATTCGCAGTCGCGCCCACTCAAAGCCAGTTTCGCTGGAAGACGTGGAAGATGAACTGAAGACGAATCCATCCTTAAGCCCTGCGGCGCAACATGAAGACCGGGAGTTGCGACGGCTCGTGCAGCAAGCCGTGACGCGCCTCGGCGCGACGGCCTCCGAGATGTTCGTGCTGCGTTACTTCGAGGGCTACGGAAACCGCGAGATTGCGGAGATGCTCAACACGTCGCAGATGGTCGTCGGCGTCGTCTTGCACCGGGCGCGCACGAGGCTGCGCAAGGAAATCGGCGAGTTTTTGGAGGAATACCATGAAGCGTAACCATAAAGAATTGGACACCATCATCGACAACGTGACGACGCGCATTCGCTCCGAAGAGCCGAGCGCGGAAGTCGTCAACAGCGCAGCCGAGCGCGTCTGGGCGCGCATCGCCGCCGAGACTAACGCGCCGACAGTGGCAGCAGCAGCGGTCGAAGAGATTAAAACGGTCGAACACATACGCGGCTGCGCCGACTTTCAAACATTGATTCCGGCTTATCTCAAGGGTCAACTGTCGGACGCGCGCCGCATGCTCCTTGAAGACCACACGCAGGAATGCATCCCTTGCCGCAAGGCTCTGAAGGAAGCGCGCAGCGGTCGTGTGGCGACGCGCGTCGCACAGACGCCCGCCGCGAGCAAGCCGTTCATGCAGCAGCCCGTCTGGCGTTGGGCCATCGCGGCCACGCTCATCATGGGCTTCACCTTCGTCGCCTACACGCTCTACCAGCGTTACGCTTATTCGTACGGCGTCGCGGGCGAAGTCTATGCCGCCAACGGAACCGTCTATAAAGTGACTGACACGGACAGCCGCCCGCTCGCCGTCGGCGAGAAGATTGAGCGCGGCGAGCGCGTTCGCACGGCGAAGGACGCGAGCGCGGTCGTGCGTTTGACCGACGGCTCGCTCGTCGAGATGAGCGAGCGCGCCGAAGTCAACATCAGCGAAAACTCAGGCGGCACGACCGTCAATCTGGCGCGCGGGCAAGTGATTGTCGAAGCCGCCAAACAGCATAGCCGTCATCTCTACGTCGCCACGGATGACGCGCTCGTCTCCGTGACCGGCACCATCTTTTCCGTCAACAGCGCGACGAAGGGTTCGCGCGTCTCTGTGCTCGAAGGCGAAGTCCACGTCGGCCATCAGGGACAGGACGAAGTGCTGCATCCGGGCGACCAGACGACGACGAGCGCGAGCCTTGAGAGAGTCGCTATCAAGGACGAAGTTCGTTGGAGCCGCAACGTCGAGCGTTACACGAATTTGATGACGCAGCTTGCGGCCTTGCGCAAGGACTTGAACACGCGCGTGCAGCGTCCCGGCGTTCGTTACTCGACCCGCCTGCTCGACATGATGCCGGAAGGAACCGTGCTCTACGGCGCGTTGCCGAACTTGAGCAACACGATTGCCGAGTCGCACAGGATTATGCAGGAGCGCATCCAGCAGAACCCCGCTCTGCGCGAGTGGTGGCAGAAGGAGAACGGGCAGTCGAAGAGCGACAGCGCGAATCTGAATCAAGTGATTGAGCGCGTGCGCGAGTTTGGCAAGTATCTAGGCAGCGAGATTGCGGTCGGGGCGCAGTTGGGAGCGAAGGGCGAGCCGGAGAATCCGCTCGTCATCGGCGAACTGTCGGACGCCGGTGGCTTCCGCCCGTTCCTCGAACAGCAACTCTCTCAACTCAAAGCTCAAGAGAAGAACGGGCCGAGCATACGCATCATTGACGACCCCATGACGGCTCAGCCTGCGAGCGCGGACACGAAAGCGCCCGAAGTCTTAATCTGGATTCAGGGCGACATCTTTGCCGCCGCCCCGAAGCTTGAGCAACTGCAAAAGCTCGCCGCCGTCCTGAAGGCTCCGACCACGAACGCCTTCATGCAGTCGCCCTTTTATGCGCGCATCGCCGACACGTACCGCGAAGGCGCGGGGCTGATTGTCGCCGCCGATCTCGAAAAGATTGTGCCGCAGATGATTGAGCAGGACGCCAAGCACGCGGGCGGCGAGCAACGCGCCGAAGTCTTCCGCGAGTTGGGCTTGACCAACCTGAAGCACTTCGTGATTGAGCAGAAGGAAGCCGAAGGCAAGACGCTGAGCCGCGCGATGCTGACCTTCAACGAAACGAAGCGCGGCATTCCATCTTGGCTCGCGCAGCCGGGGCCGATGGGCGCGCTCGAATACATCTCGCCCGACGCCAACATCGTCACGGCCTTCGTCGTCAAAGAGCCCGCGGCGCTGGTTGACGATTTGTTCGGCGCGCTTGAGAAAGTGCAGCCCGACTTGCGCAAGCAGTTGAACGACCTACAGACCGAGCACGGCCTCGACGTTCGCAAGGATTTCGCCGCGCCTTTGGGCGGTGAGTTTGCCTTCACGATTGACGGGCCGATTCTGCCGACGCCTTCATGGAAGATGATTTTCGAAGTCTACGACCAGCCGAAGCTTCAGCAGACGTTCGAGCATGTCGTCGATGAAGTCAACCGCGCTGCCAGCAAAGAAGGCAAAGGCGGCTTGCAATGGGAACGAGCGGACGCAGGCGGCTACACTTTCTACACGCTGCGCTCCGTGGACTTCGGCCTCGAAGTTCATTACACCTACGCGGGCGGCTACTTGATAGTAGCTCCGACCGGAGCCTTGTTGTCCAACGCGATTCGCTATCACGACGCGGGCCAGACCTTGCTCCGCTCGGCGCGTTTCAAGTCGGCCCTGCCGTCGGACGGCAACGCCAACTTCTCCGCCATCTTCTATCACGACCTCGCTTCGCTGCTTGAGCCTTTGGCCGACCGCATGGCGAAGTCGAAGAACCTGACGGAGGAACAGCAGGCTGCGCTGCGTCAACTCGGCAGCGACCAGCCGCCGACGCTCGCCTATGCCTACGCGCAGGGCGACCGCATCGTGCTCGCGGCCAACACGGAGGGCGGCCCCTTCGGCATCAGCCCCGCCAGCTTGCTCGGCATGCCCAACGCCTTCCAGTTGCAGAACGTCATCGGCGACGTGATGAAGCCGGAGAAGGCCGCGGACAAGCAGGACAAGTAGGAACACTGAGCAAGGACGATGATGAAGCGCACGCACAGACGCTCAGAACATTAAGCCCGACGAATTTCGCTTCGTGTTCCGAGCGTCTGTGTGTTGAGATATAGCTCTTCATCGCAGACCCGCAAGCAAATTTTCAGAGGAAAGCGAACGCTGATGAATTCAGTCATTGACCTCGACGGGCTGAGCGTTGATTTCGGCAGGCCCATCTTGAAAGACCTGCGGGCCGAGATGCGCGGCAAGGCCATCGGCCTTTTGGGGCCGAACGGCGCGGGCAAGACGACGCTGATTCACACGCTGCTCGGCTTTCATCCGCCGTCGCGCGGCACGGCTCGCATCTTCGATCAGGACATCACGGCGGGCGCCAAGCAGATTCGCCGCTTCATCGGCTACATGCCGGAGCGCGATTCCTTCATCGCCAAGATGACCTGCGTTCACTTCGTCCGCCTGATGGGAGAACTGTCGGGCTTGCCTTCCGAAACCGCGCTCGAACGCGCGCACGAAGCTCTCTTCTACGTCGGCCTCGGCGAAGCGCGCTATCGCAAGCTCGACACCTACTCGCTCGGCATGAAGCAGCTCGCCAAGCTGGCGCAGGCGATTGTCCACGGCCCGAAGTTGATTATCCTGGACGAGCCGACCAACGGGCTTGACCCGCCGACGCGCCTCCGCATGATTAAGCTCATCCGCGACATACGCGACAGCGGGCAGGCCAACATCGTGCTCTCGTCGCACCTGCTGCGCGATGTCGAAGAGACGTGCGACGAGATTCTGGTCTTGAAGGAAGGGCGCATCGCCGTCTACGCGAATCTGGAAGAGGAGCGCAAGGCGAATCGCAAGTTTCTGGAAGTGGAGACGCGCGGCGACAATCGCGCGTTCGTCGAAGCCATCGGGGGCTTAGGCTGCGAGTACGCGCAGACCGGCGAGCGACGCATCAAGCTCGTTCTGCAAAACGGCGTCGAAGTCCGCGACCTCTACAAACTCGCCGCCGAAAGACAAATACAGATTCGCCGCCTCAACTACAAACGCGACTCGCTCGAAGACATCTTCCTCAAAGCGATGGAAGACGGCAATGGTCAGGAGTTTAGCGCCCAAACCTTGACGAGGAACTAACGATGGCAGTTTATGAACACACGTACCGGCAGTATGAAGGGCCGACGACGCCGGAGTGGTCGCGGTTTCTGATTATCCCGCGCCACGCCTACCGCAGCATCTTCGGGTCGAAGCTCTTCATCGCGCTCTTCGTCGCCTGCTTTATCTACCCGCTCATCGCCAGCATCTTTATCTACCTGCATCACAACGTCAACGCGATGGCGATTATGCGTGTCAGCTTCGGCGACCTCGTGCCGATTGACGCGGAGTTTTTTCAGACCTTCATCACCGTCCAAGGCATCATCGGCTTCTTTCTCAACATGCTGGTTGGCCCGCCGCTGATTTCGCGCGACCTGGCGAACAACGCCTTGCCGCTCTATCTCTGCCGCCCGTTTTCGCGCGCCGAATATGTGATTGGCAAGATGTCCGTGGTGATGATTCTGCTGTCGTTGATTATGTGGATTCCGGGCTTGCTGCTCTTTGGCTTTCAGGCATACTTGGAAGGCGGCGGCTGGCTCTGGCAAAACCTGCACATCGCTCTGGCGATTTTCGTCGGCAGCCTCGTCTGGATTCTGCTGCTCGCGCTGCTGTCGCAAGCCGTCTCGGCCCTGGTCAAGTGGCGCATGGCGGCCTCTGCCGCGCTCCTTGCAATCTTCTTTATCCCGTCGGCCTTCGGCGAGATTATCAACAACATCTTCAACACGCGCGGGGGCCATCTCATCAGCCTTCGCGCCATCATCGGCAACATCTGGTCTGGACTCTTCGGCACGTTCGTCCGGCAGACGGGCAGCTTTCGCGGTCGCATCAACGGCCAGCGCATAAGCTTTACGCTGATTGAGCCGCCGCTCTGGTCGGCATGGCTGGCGCTTATTTTAATCGGCGCGCTGTGTCTCTACCTGCTCGTGCGAAAGGTGCGCGCTTATGAGGTGGTGCGTTGATGATGAACGAAGCTTCGCAGAACTCGCAGCAGATGATTGTCTTCGATGACGTGTCGAAGTTTTACGGCGAGATACTCGGCGTCAATCGCGTCAACCTGTCGGTCGCTCCCGGCATCACGAGTCTGGTCGGGCCGAACGGTTCGGGCAAGACGACGCTGATGAACTTGATGACGGGGTTGCTGCAACCGACGCGCGGCGACATACAAATTCTCGGCATCCGCCCGGACCAACCTGAACAACTCTTTCGCAAGGTCGGCTACTGCGCGCAGTTCGATTCATTTCCGCGCGGGGTGACGGGCCGCGAGTTCATCAAATCCTTCCTGAGCGTCCACGGCTACACGCGCACGGAGGCAGACGAACTGACGCATCGCGCGTTGGAGCGCGTGAGCCTTCTGGAAGCGGCTGACCGCAAGGTCGGCGGCTACAGCAAGGGGATGCGGCAGCGCATTCGCCTGGCTCAATCAATCGCGCACGCTCCGTCCGTGCTCATTTTGGACGAGCCTTTGAACGGGCTTGACCCGATGGCCCGCGCCGAAATCATACGTCTCTTTCGCCAACTCGCCGACGAAGGCTTGCACCTGATAATTTCGAGCCATATCCTGCACGAAGTTGACATGATGTCGGATGCGGTCGTGCTCTTGAACAACGGCTACGTGGTGGCCGAGGGCGACATTCACGGCGTCCGCGACGAGATGGAAGAGCATCCGATGGAGATTCTCATCCGTTGCGATAGGCCCGCGCAGTTGGCCGCGCGCGTCTTCGAGAGCGATGCGGTGGTCGAAGCGCGCATGCACAAGGACGCGCGCGGCCTCTTCGTCAAGACGCGCAATGCAGACCAGTTTTATCTGGCCCTGAACCGCATCGTGTTGGAAGGCGACTTTAACGTCGAATCAATCGCGCCGGTGGACGACGACTTGAGCGCCGTCTATCAATACTTAATCGGTTCAGGTTCGGAAGGGGCAAGCTCATGAGCGAAATGTTGGAAACCGCGGCCCGCGGCCAGACGAAAGAAGCGCTGCCGTGGTCGCTCTGGCTGCGACAGACCGGAGCCATCCTGCGGCTCGAATTGAAGAAGAACTTGTGGGGCAAGCGCGCCTTTCTGCTCTACCTGCTCGCGCTCTTGCCGATTATGCTGATGACGGCGCTCTCCATCTTTCCGCCGGACGAAGTGCGCGACCCCATCGAACGCAACCTCGTCTTTGCCAACATCTACGCCGCGCTCATCCTGCGCACCGTCGTCTTCTTCGGCTGCGCCTGGATTTTCATGAACCTCTTTCGCGGTGACATCGTTGACCGCAGCCTGCATTACTACTTTCTCTCGCCCGTCCGGCGCGAAGTCCTGGTCGCAGGCAAATATCTCTCAGGCTTGCTCGCTTCGATGCTCCTGTTCGTCACAACGACCGTCGTCTCGATGTTGCTGCTCTACGTGCTGACCGGCGGCGGCGCATATTTGATGAACGGAGCCGGACTCAACCAGCTGCTAACCTACGCGGGCATCACTGCCCTCGCCTGCCTCGGCTACGGCGCGTTCTTTCTCGTCGTCGGGCTCTTCTTTCGCAACCCCATCATCCCCGCCCTCATCATGTACGGATGGGAGTGGCTCAACTTTCTCTTGCCGCCGGTCTTGAAGAAAATCAGCGTCATACACTATCTCAACTCGCTCTCGCCGCTGCCCGTCAACGAAGGCCCGTTCGCCATCCTCGTCGAGCCGACGCCCGCATGGATTTCTGTCCCCGGACTGCTCTTCGTCACCGCGATGGTCCTGGGCCTTGCGAGCCTACAGATTCGCCGGATGGAGATTCGATACGGCGGCGAGTGAGCCGGTCTTGTCGTTGCCCGCGTCTCTGTTTCTCGCTAAACTGGGCTGAGAGATTGTGTTGAAAGGTGGCTGAGCATGGCTGATGAAGACTTTGAAAAGAAGATGGAGTTCATCATCGAGCAGCAAGCGCAGTTGGCTGTGAATCACGAGAAGGCTCAAGAGCGACTGACGCGACTGGAAACCCTCGTCGCTCGCTTCGCGCAAGCGACGGTTGACCGCTTTGAAGCGACAGACAAGCGGATTGATAACACAGACGAGAAAATCGCGGCGCTTGTTAATGCTCAGATGCAAACCGAAGAGAGCCTCAGAAATTTGATTGCCGTCGTTGACCGCTATTTCAGCGAAGGCCGTAACGGAAAGACTGAAGCTTAAGGAAGCAAGCGTTGAGCGTCAAAGCTCAAGCTTTGCGCTGGCCGAGCGCGACGGCGCGTTGAAAGGCTGCGTAGACGGCTTTTGACAAGACAGTTCTGAGGCTTCCCTTTTCCATTTGATAGATGGCTTCGGCGCTTGTGCCGCCGGGCGAAGTGACCATGTTGCGCAACTCCGCCGGATGCTTGCGCGTTTCCTGCGCGAAGAGCACGGAGCCGAGCATCGTTTGCAAGACCAACTCCTGCGAGACGTGGCGCGAGAATCCCATGTGGACGCCCGCGTCCGTCAGGGCTTCCATGACGAGGAAGATGTAGGTCGGGCCGGTCGCAGACAGAGCGGTCGCCATGTCTATCATCCGCTCCGTCTCGACGTGCATCTCGCGCCCCAACGCGCCGAGCATCGCGCGCACGGCGACCTGCTGCGCTTTTGTCACCTCTTCGGTTGTCGTCCACGCAATCATGCCTTCGCCAATCTGCGCCGGAGTGTTCGGCATCGCGCGCACGATGGCCGGATGCAACAACTCGCCGGAAATCGTTTCAATCCGCGCGCCCGCGACGATTGACACGACCAACTGTTCCAGATGCAGCACGCCCTTCAACTCTGCGAGCACGCCCATCAAACGCTGCGGCTTGACGGCCAGCACGACGATTGAATTTTGATAAGCGGCGTCCTCATCCTTTTCCGTGGCTGGCACAGGAGCGGCGGCGGCGCGATTGCTTTCGACGACGCGAATGCCGTATTTGTCCTGTAGCTCCTTGCGGCGCGCGGGGCGCGGGTGGCTGCCCGTAATCTGCTCAGGCTTGACGAGCCGCTGGCGCAACAGCCCCGCAATCATCGCTTCGGCCATCACGCCGCAGCCGATGAATGAGAGACGCGCTGTTTTGAGCGCATCTGTTTGCGGGCTTGAAGATGATTGTGTCTCGTTTGAAATGCTCATAGCTAATCGGGCCTTAACGCGCCCGTCCGTTCTATTCTTCAGATGACAGAATTCTAAGTGCGGCTCGTCTCAAAGATAACTTAGTCTCTGACCGGCGCGCTACCCTTCGTTCGTCTCGTCGTAAACGACAACGCGAGCGAAAATCGTTTTGTCCATTTACGATTCACGATTTACCCTTTACGATAACCGCATGACGATTGACGAACAACTGGCATACTTGCGCCAGGGCACATTGGAGATTATCCGCGAGGAAGATTTGCGCGCGAAGCTGGAAAGAAGCGCGCGTGAGGGCAAGCCTTTGCGCGTCAAACTCGGAGCCGACCCGACCGCGCCCGACATACATCTGGGCCACACGGTCGTCATCCGCCGCCTGCGCGCCTTTCAGGAATTGGGCCACACGGTCATCTTCTTGATTGGCGATTTCACAGGCCTCATCGGCGACCCGTCGGGCAAGTCCGCCACCCGCCCGCAACTCTCGCGCGAAGAGATTGCCGCCAACGCAGAGACGTACAAAGCCCAAATCTTCAAACTGCTCGACCCCGAAAAGACCGAGATTCGTTTCAACTCCGAGTGGATGGACAAACTCGGCTCCGCAGGCTTCATCCGTCTCGCCTCGCACATCACGGTCAAGCAGATTCTTGAGCGCGACGACTTTCAGAAACGGCTCGCGGAAGAACGCCCCATCGCCCTGCACGAACTGCTCTACCCGCTCGTGCAAGGCTACGATTCCGTCGCCCTCGAAGCCGACGTTGAACTCGGCGGCTCAGACCAAAAGTTTAACTTGCTCGTCGGGCGCAACCTGCAACGCGAGTATGAACAGGAAGCGCAGGTCTGCATTATCACGCCGCTTCTCGAAGGCACGGACGGCGTTCACAAGATGTCGAAGTCTTTGGGGAACTACATCGGCATCAACGAAGCGCCCGCCGGGATGTTCGGCAAAGTGATGTCCATCTCCGACGAATTGATGTGGCGTTACTACGAACTCTGCACGAACCTGCGCGTCGAAGAGATTGCCGTCTTGCGCGAAGCGGCGGAGCGCGGCGAGCGCAACCCGCGCGACATCAAAGTCGAACTCGCCAAACGCATCATCGCAGACTTTCATTCGCAGGCCGAAGCCGACGCGGCGGAGGAAGAGTTCAACCGCGTCTTCAGAAATAAACAAGCGCCGGACGAGATAGAGGAACGCACAATCAAGGCCGGACTGTGGAAGTTGCCGCGCCTTATGATTGAGACTGGTCTTGTTGCTTCAATGGCCGAAGCGCGCAGGTTAATTGAACAAGGCGGCGTGCGCGTTGACGGCAAACAACGATATTTGGAAGAAGGATTAATCTATCCGCGCAGAGATGAAGAAGCGGGCGCTTATCCGGTTGTCAACAAAGGTGAGCTATTCTTAGGTGAAGGCAGCAGCATCCTCCTTCAAGTCGGCAAGCGTCGCTTCCTGCGCGTGCGCGGCGATTAAAAGCAGTGACGAGCAGCAAGTGACAAGTGACGAGCAAGAAGAAGTGACGAGCCGTAAGCCGCTAGCGTTAGCGTTAGCCTTTGGCTTTAACTTATCACTTGTCACCCGTCGCTCGCCACTTGCTTCTCATGCTTGCTCGTCACTTGTCGCTCTTAACTTGTCACTGTTCTTATGAGCGCTGAGATCGCCATCACGAATGAAGAGACGTTGGTGATTGAGACGCCGGAGCGCGTGCCGTTGCACTTTGCGCTGGCGTCCATCGGCAATCGTTTTCTGGCGTGCGCGATAGACCACGGGCTGCAAATTTTCCTGATGACGATTATCGCCATCTTCAACTTTCTCATCGCTGACTTCGTGGACTTTGGCGGCGCGATGAAGAGCGCGCCGAAGTGGGTGTTGGCGATTCTGATTCTCGTCGTCTTTCTCATCTGGACGGGCTACTTCGTCATCTTCGAATGGATGTGGAACGGGCAGACGCCGGGCAAGCGTTGGCTCCGCTTGCGCGTCATCCGCGAAGACGGTCGGCCCATCACTTTCTGGGAAGCCTCCGTGCGCAATGTCCTGCGCATCTTCGACATCATGCCCTTCCCGTTTTATTCCATCGGGCTCATCTGCGTCTTCATCAGCAGCCGCGACCAGCGCGTCGGCGACATGGTGGCGGGCAGCGTCGTCGTGCGCGAGCGCGAGGCCGAAGCCCCGACCTTCGACCAGGTATTTGCCGCGCCTGTTTCGGACACGGCCCTGCGTCGTTCGTTTCGGCCCGTGCAGTTTAACGCCAACCTGCAACCCGTGACGGCGCGCGAGATTGAGGTCGTCGAAGCTTTCCTGCGCCGCCGTTGGGACTTGCCCAATCACCCGCGCGAATGGATGGCATGGCGCGTGGCGATGCCGCTGCTCTTGAAGCTTCAACCGCAGTACGATTTATCAAACTTTAGTTACGAAGGCTTTCTGGAAGAACTGCTCCATCGCTATCGCGCGCAGCACAGGTTCAAAGCATGAAAGCCACGCTGGCTTAAAACATGCGCGCTAGTTCAAAACATGCACGCCGGTCTAAAGCATGAAAGCCACGCTCGGCGACGTGCGTGGCTTTCGTCTCTCACTGCTTGATTCCAGCGCGCGGCTTAACGCCACTCGAAGGGGAAGAGCGCGCCGGCTTTCTCCGCATCCAGCTTGACGCCGAGCAGTTCCGCAGCGTGCGCGAGCGCGGGGTCGCGCCTGGCCGCAAGGTCTGCGCCGGTCGGCTGAAGCGTTTCGTCCGGCGTCACGCCCGTGTCCTCCAAACTCTTGCCGTCGGTCATCAGCATGTCGGCGACGGTCACGCTCGTCCCGTAGTATAGAACTCTGCCGACGCCCGTTTCGTGCTCGAAGCGCTCGGAAACCATCACCGCTCCCGCCGAACGGTCGCCGATGACCGTGCCGCGTTTTTCGAGTTGGATGACGCGCGCAAACAGTTCGGAAGCCGAACCCGAATCGCTGTCAACGAGCACGACCAACTGGCCCTTGTAGTAATCCGCGCCATGCGTTTTGGCAAGCTGCGGCTTCATCTGCTTGCGACCTTTGAGGTCTGCTATCTTCACGTCGTGGTCGAAGAAGTAGCCCGCCAGGCGGTTGAGAGTTTCCACGTAGCCGCCGCCGTTGCCGCGCAAATCAATAATCAACGCTTTGAACTTTTTCGCCTTGCCCATGATGTCGTCAACGCGAGTTTTAGAGATGCCGAAGGTCGGCATTTTCCAGATGAGCAAATCATTGCCCGCTTCATAAAAGCGGTCGTGTTCGATGTCGCCCTCGGCCCGCAAGATTCCCATGATGATGTTCTCGTAGTCCTTCACCGCCGCGCCCTGCTCCACTTTCGACAGGACATCAACCTCGCGCGATTGCGCCTCGCCCGGACTCTGAACGACGAGGCGAACGCCGCGCGCGGGCATCAGCGAGTAGTAGCGATAGTACATCTTCCACAAGCTCTCGCGCGTTGGCCGGAAGCCGTCCAGGGAAAGAATCGCGTCGCCCGGCTTGAGGCCCTTCGCCTCGGCATCGCTCTTCGGCTTGACGGCCGTGACATAGCACGCATCGCCAATCATCTGCATCTGCCAGCCGTACTCGACGTTCGCGGAGCGACCCGGCGGCAGAAAGAAAGTGTGCGAGTCGTTGAGGTCGAGCAAGACCTGCGCGACGGTGACGAGCAGTTGGTCGCGCGTCGTCGCCTGCTTCAACTTCTCTTCCGCCGCTTTGAAGCGCGTGTCCAAATTCATGCCGCGATAGTTCTGGTCGTAGTAATGACTCTTGAGGTCGTTCTTCACCTCTTCCAACATCGTGCGCGCGCTGTCGCGGTCGTAGGCTCCGAGAGCCGCTTGCGCCTGCGCTCGAAAACACGCCCCGGCTGCGCCAAGCAGCGCGCAGAACAAGGCCACGAGCGCATGAGCTTTTAACTTAACGAGATAGTTTTGAGATGTCTGATTCCGCAAAGCTGTTATGCCTCATTTCCAATGAAGATTGACTTGAGAACTTTATTTATTTTGGAGAGAAACTGAAGGCTTCGAACGCTGCGTAAGATACATCCGAGCCACTCGCGGGCGACCGGGAGAACGCTCAAAATATCATACGAACTGCGCGAAGACAAAGCGGAACTGCGACCCTTGCCTTTCGTCATGCGCCTGTTGAACGCGCTGCGGAAAGTTAGCGAAGCGACGCTAAATTGACCAGTCAACGGTGGTCTGTTAAGCTTGTCTGTTTCGTATTCCGCCAAACTTTTGGCAGTAGGAAGGTGTTAAGACAAGCAATGTCTCGTGATGTTTTTATTCTGGGTGGCAAGCGGACGCCGATGGGCGAATACGTTGGCGCGCTGAAGGATATTTCGGCGATTGACTTGGGCGCGATTGCTGCGCGCGGCGCGCTCGAAGCGACCGGCGTCGCCGCCGAAGAGATTGACCACACGATTATCGGCAACGCCCTGCAAACTTCCGGCGACGCCATCTACGGCGCGCGGCATGTCGCTTTGAAAGCGGGCGTTCCGTTCGACCGTCCGGCCCTGACCGTCAATCGTCTCTGCGGCAGCGGCATTCAGTCAATCATCAGCGGCGCGCAGATGATTCAACTCGGCGAAGCGCAGACCGCGCTCGTCGGCGGCATGGAATCAATGTCGCAGGCGCCGCACGTCATCTACGGGGCGCGCTCCGGCTTCGCCCTCGGACAGGGCAAACTGGAAGACAGCCTGATGGTCGCCCTGCTCGACACTTACTGCAACACGCCGATGGCCGGGACAGCCGAAAACCTCGCCCGTCGTCATGAGATTTCGCGCGAGGAGCAGGACAAGTACGCGTTGCGTTCGCAGCAGGAAGCCAAGCGCGCCCTCGACGCCGGAATCTTTGCCGAAGAGATTGTCCCCGTCGAAATCAAGACGCGCAAAGGCACGACGCTCTTCTCGACCGACGACCACATGCGCCCGGAGACGACGCTCGAAGTGTTGGCCAAACTGCGGCCCGCCTTCAGCAAAGACGGCTTCGTCACGGCGGGCAACGCTTCCGGCATCGTTGACGGCGCGGCGGCCCTCGTCATCGCCGGAGAAGAGTACGTCAAGGCGAAAGACGCGAAGCCTTTGGGGCGCATCGTCAGTTGGGCTTACGCTGGAGTCGAGCCGGAGATTATGGGCATCGGCCCCGTGCCTGCGACCCGCCTGGCCCTGGACAAGGCCGGATTGAAGCTCGACGAGATTGACCTCATCGAAGTTAACGAAGCCTTCGCAGCCCAATATCTTGCGGTCGAGAAGGAGCTCGGCCTCGACCGCTCGCGCACGAACGTCAACGGCGGCGCTATCGCCCTCGGCCATCCGCTCGCCGCATCCGGCACGCGCCTCGTGCTGACAGTCCTGTTGGAACTCAAACGGCGCGGCGGTCGTTATGGCTTAGCTACGGCCTGCATCGGCGGCGGCCAGGGCATCGCCATTATCTGCGAGCGACTGTAGAAAGCAGTGACGAGTGACGAGTGACAAGGACTAGTTAAAACAGATTCTCGGCAGCGACGGCTGGCTCTTTCTTCTTCCTGCTCGTCACTCGTCACTGCCTTTAAACGAATTCTCGTAGAAAATCCAAAATATTGTCCGCGCGGGCATGGGGCGGCCAAGCCCGTTGCGGGATTAAATACGGCGACTATTATTCTTAGTTGATGAGGGCGTCCGCGTCCGGCTCACGGCATGGGTTTTGCCGCTTCAGAATAGGTTGCCGGGGCTGTCGGGTTATCCGTCAAATTGGCTTGAGGCTCCCCGCCCACAAGATGAGGATTTAACGTGGCGTTTATGAACTGGTAAGACTTGCGTAAACGCCGCCCGGCATGATAGAAGCTTGCGTTCAACAAGCAGGTGTCGCTGGTTTGGTGTCACTCCTCTGTAAATACGCAGCATTTCACTGGTACTTTCGCAATTGATGTCAGTCAACTCTTCGGCGCCCGAGCGGTTCTCGCGCGCACAATGTTCTCAACTTTAATTTCAACGCTCTAAGGAGTTCCCTGCATGTCCAAACTTCTCCGGCTCTCTCTTGTCGCGCTGTTGCTCGTCACGATGAGCGCGGTTGCGGCCTTTGCCCAGTCAACTGTGACCGGCGCCATCGGCATTACGGTCACAGACCCGGCGGGCGCGGTCGTGCCCAGCGCCACCGTGACGGTGCGCAATTCTGAAACCAACAAGGAAGAAACGGCGACGACCGACGGTGAAGGCCGCGCCCGCGTCTCCAACCTTCAGCCCGGCACTTATACTGTGGTGGTCAACGCTTCCGGCTTCGGCGCGTTCACACAGGATAAGGTCGTGGTCGAGGTTGGCCGCGTCACTTCCATTGACACGGCTCTCTCGGTTGGCCCGGCGACGGGCAACGTCGAAGTGACGGCGGAAGCCCCCGTCATCAACACCACGCAGCAAGATTTTTCCACGAACATCAACCAGACCTCGATTAACGAGTTGCCGATTAACGGTCGTCGCTGGTCTAACTTCGCTCTGCTGACGCCGGGCGCGGTTCCCGACGGCACGTTCGGACTCATCTCGTTTCGCGGCATCTCCGGCCTGCTCAACAACAATACGGTTGACGGTGGCGATAACAACCAGGCCTTCTTCGCTGAAGAGCGCGGGCGCACACGCATCAGCTACTCCATCAGCCAGGCGGCCATCCGCGAATTTCAGGTCAACACGTCGAGCTACTCAGCCGAGTACGGACGTTCCGCTGGCGGCGTGGTCAACGCCGTGACCAAGAGCGGCACCAACGAATTTCACGGCGGCGCGTTCTACTACCAGCGCAACAACCGCTGGGGCGCGCGCAATCCACGCAGTTTCATCACGCAGAACATCGGCGGCGTCTTTACGCCCGTCGCCTTCAAGCCCGAAGACGTGCGCCACCAGTACGGCGGCACCATCGGCGGCCCCATCGTCAAGGACAAGGCGTTCTTCTTCTTCTCTTACGACCAGCAGAAGCGCAACTTCCCCGGCGTCTCCACCTACACCTCGCTCGACTTCCTGAACCGCGCGGACACTTGCTTGCTGACGCGCGCGGCGGGCTTAGCGACCTCGTTGGCCCAGTGTCCCGTCTATCCGGGAACGACCGGCGCCGTCAACCGCAACGCCACGCTCGGAACCGGCAAAGGCTTGACGACCACGCAGGTCACGAGCGCGCTCGATTTTCTGAACAGCATCTCCGGCGAAGTCCCGCGCAAGGGCGACCAGAGACTCCTGCTGCCGAAGATTGATTGGAATATCAACAACAGCAACACCTTTACAGCGACCTTCAACACCCTGCGTTGGGATTCGCCCGCGGGCGTCCAGACGCAAGCCATCAACACGCGCGCCAGAGACAACTTCGGCGACGACGGCGTTGACATCGACTGGTTGAGCCTGCGTCTTAACTCGACGCTCTCGTCAACGGTGCTCAACGAGTTCCGCTTCCAGTACGGGCGCGACAAAGAGTTTCAGGTCAGCCAGCCGCCGCTTCCGGGTGAGCCGACCAACTCGGTCGGTGGCCGCTCGCCGCAGACCTTCATCACCAACGGCTTCTCGTTCGGCATCCCCGAATTTCTTGAGCGTCCCTCCTTCCCGGATGAACGGCGCACGCAGTTTGCCGACACCATCACGGTTTCAGCCGGCAACCACAGCTTCAAGTTCGGCGGCGACTTTAACCACGTCACGGACATCATCAGCAACCTCCGCTTTTCGGGCGGCGAGTTCAACTACACGGGCGGCACCAACTCCGCCGGGTACTACGGCGGACTCAATGATTTCATCATTGACTACAACTTCTTCCGCGGAACCCTCGCTGCCAACACACCTTGCTACAGCAGCACGAGAACCGCCGGCAAGTGCTACGGCGGCAACTTCAATCAGGGTCTCGGCGTGCTCGGCCTGACGATGAAGACCAACGACATCAACCTCTTCATCCAGGACGACTGGCGCGCTTCCAAGCGCTTGACCTTGAACCTCGGCCTGCGCTACGAGAAGCAGCAGAACCCCGATGCCATCAACGTCAACACGCTGCTGCCAGCGACGGCCAACAAGGTTTCGGACGGCAACAACTTTGGCCCGCGCTTCGGCTTTGCCTACGACGCCACGGGCGACGGCAAAACGAGCGTGCGCGGCGGCTACGGCATCTACTACGGTCGCGTCATCAACTCGACCGTCTACAATGCTCTGGTCAACACGGGCATCGGCATTGACCGCGCGCAACGTCAGGTGACGCTGCAAGCGACCAGCGCTGCCGCTCCCGCTTACCCGGGCCTGCTGACCGCCGGAGCGCTCGTCGCCCCGGCTGTCCAGTACTTCGCAGACGGCTTCCAGTTGCCGCAGATTCACCAGTTGGACTTCGTTGTCGAGCGTCAGATTGCGAGCAACACCGTCGTCTCCGCTTCGTACCTGTTCAGCTACGGTCGCAATCTGCCCAACTTCGTGGACACCAACCTGAACCCTGCTTCGCGCACCGTCGCGTTCACAGCGGTGGGCGGCCCCTTTGATGGACAGACTTTCGCCACGCCCATCTTTACGGGAGCAAGGCCGAACACGAACTTCGCGCAGGTGACGGAAATTCGCAGCGACGTTTTCTCCAAGTACAACGCGCTGGTGCTTCAGGCCAACCGTCGCTTGACGGGCGGGCTGCAATTCCAGATGAACTACACGCTCTCCAGAGCGCAGGACAACGGGCAGAGTTCGGTCACGTTCACGTCGAACAATCTGCCGTTCGATGCGTTCAACCAGCAAGCTGAAAACGGCCTCTCGAATTTCGACCGTCGTCATAAGTTTGTGGCGAGCGTCGTTTACAACACCAACTTCGCCAGCCTCAAGGACAACCGTGTCGGGCGCGCGATTCTTAATGGTTGGACAATCGCGCCAATCCTGAATGCGTTCTCAGGACAGCGCTACAGCGGCACCATCTCCGGAACCATCAACCCGACCTCCTTTGGCTTCGCTTCAACCGCGACTCCGGGCGGCGGCGCCAATGGTTCCGGCGGCTCGACCCGCTTCGCTCTCGTCCCGCGCAACTTCTTCAAGCAACCGAATATTTGGTATGTTGACATGCGCCTCTCGCGTCGTTTCAGCCTGACCGAAAACACGAAGCTTGAACTGCTGGCCGAGGCTTTCAACCTCTTCAATCGCACGCAGGTCACGACCGTCAACACGCTGCTCTACACAATCTCAGGCACCAACCTGACATTCAACGGCGGCCCTGCCGGTTTCAGCAGCGTCACCGGAGCAGACAGCACGCTCTTCCGCGAGCGTCAGATTCAGTTCGCCGCGCGCTTCGAGTTTTAAGCAGAAGCGTCACCGGCCCACACTCTCGGGCGGACAGTTAAGTTAACTGTCCGCCCGATTTTTTTTCTTCTACTGCGCGCGAGCAACTGCCGCTCGTTCGCTTTTGCCGCTTTCGTTCGCAACGGCTTCATTGTCCGAAGATGAAGCACGCGGCGCGCATCGAATGTACTGAAACGGCCAGCCCGCTTCTCGCCTACCGCGCCCCGCGCAAAGCTCCCGCAGCCTCGCTATCATCATCTCTTATCAACACTTCGCTCTGCGTCCCGCGCCCCTTTGCGGTGGCTGGCACATGGCTTGCCATTTCCGCCTTCATGAAAACTGCAAGCGCAAGAGCGCGGCATCAACTGATGGCGGCTTCGCTTGCAGGAAAATTCGGCAGGCCGCGAACGCAAACGTAAGGAGGAACTTGAGCGATGGGTTTACCAAACAAAGATGAAGTCGAGGGCAAATTCGATCAGGCTAAGGGAGCCGTTAAAGAGAATGTCGGTCACGCGATAGACGACCGCGAGATGGAGGGCGAAGGAGCCGCAGACCGCGCGGGCGGGAAAGTTCAGGAAGGCTTCGGCACAGCCAAGCGCAAAGTCGGCGACGCCATCAGCGACATCGGCGACAAGATTCGCAGCTAAGGCTTAGCCGCGAACCGTAAAACTTGTGGACGTAAAATAAGCGGAGCCCGCTTCGTGACTCTATGAAGAATCACGAAGCGGGCTCCGCTTATCTTTGTCCTCACGTCGCGCTGCTGCTGTTGCGCTTTTGAAAAGCTTCGGAGAGATGATAGCTCGCCTATTCCTGACGAACGTGTTCGGCTCCGATGTCCTGCAACAGCTTCTCAAGCTTGTCTGCATCCTCTGCTGCCTTAGCTTCGACGCCCAACAGGATGCCGCCGCCGCGCAGTTCGGAGTCATAGACTTTGGCGCGGTGTTCTGGAATGCCCGCGCCGATGAGCGCGCCGATGATGCCGCCGGTCGCGCCGCCCGCGCCCGCTCCGGCCAGAGCCGCCACAATCGGCCCGGCGACGAACAATCCGAGGCCCGGAATGGCAATCGCCGAGACGCCCGCCGCGATGGCCGCGAGGGCCGCGCCCGTCGCGCCGAGCGCGCCGCCGAGCGCTCCGCCGATGCCTGCGCCGTCCGCCGCGCGCGTGCCTGTCTCGACGGCGAACTCTTTATTCTTCGTGGCGTCCGACATCAACACGCTGATGTCGTCGCGCGAGTAACCGCGTTTGATGATTGCGTCAACGGCTGACTCCGCCGCCACGCGCGTCTTAAAAAGTCCCGTCACCAATGTTGCCTTTGCCATAACAATCTTGCTCCTTCGATTTTCAAGTTTGATAAAAAGCAGCCTCCGCCGCGCTCGGCCAGTTCGCTGGACGGCAAGCCCCGCGCGCCCGCCGGACGCGAAGCCTCGTTCTGCTCTTTGAAGGGGGAAGCCGCTTTACATGTTGAGACAGCGGCCCTCTTGCTGTCAACCTCTTCGCGGCGGCCACACGGTTTTTCGCTCAAGCACTTCGTCGAGCGACAGATGAGCGTCGTATGTTGTAAGGTAATCAATATTAAAATTTCGGGCGGGGAGCAGCAGCATGATCAAGGCTGTAATTTTTGATATTGACGGAACGCTTGTGGATTCGGTTGACTTGCACGCGCAGGCTTGGAAAGAGACGTTCAAGCAGTACGGCAAAGATATTCCTTATCAACAGGTGCGGCATCAAATCGGCAAGGGCGGCGACCAGTTGATGCCCGTCTTTTTTTCTCACGAAGAGTTGGACGAGTTCGGCAAAGAGATGGAAGAATATCGCAGCAAGATTTTCAAGCGCGATTACCTGCCGCGCGTGCGCGCCTTTCCCGAAGTGCGCGAGTTGTTTCTCAAAATCAAAGCGGACGGCAAGCGGCTGGCTCTGGCCTCATCGGCTCAGGAAGACGAGTTGAAGACCTACAAAAAGCTGGCGCAGATTGAAGACCTCGTTGAGGAAGAAGCTTCGGCTGACGACGCAGAGAAATCCAAGCCGCATCCTGACATCTTCGCGGCGGCGTTGAAGCGCTTGGGCGACGTGACGCCAGCCGAAGCCATCGTCGTCGGCGACACGCCCTACGATGCGGAGGCCGCCGGAAAAATTCGCCTGCGCACCATCGGCGTGCTCTCCGGCGGTTTCCCTGAATCGGAGTTGGACGCCGCAGGCTGCATGGCTATCTTCCAGGACCCCGCGGATTTGCTGGCGCATTACGAAGAGACGATCATCGCTCAAAAGTGAGCAAGCACAAAGTCAAATGTCCAAAGTCTAAAGTCCAAAGTCCAGGGTCAGGAGCTAAGTCTTGACCTTGGACTTTGGACCTTAGACTTTGGACTTTCTTTACTTCCTTGAGAATCCTGCACATCAGTTCGGCGCGCGCGATGGGCGGCGGCGAGCGGCATCTGGCTGACTTGACGCTGGCGCTCAAGAAGCGCGGGCATGACGTTCACGTCGCTCTGCGCCGAGGCTCGCCGCTGCTGGATAAGCTGTCTCAGCTACCCGCGCGGAATCTATTGACGTTGCCTTTGCGTAACGCGCTCGATGCCGGGAGCGCGCTCAAGCTCGCGCAGATTGTGCGCGAGCGGCGCATCGAGATTGTCCACGCGCACATGGCGCGCGATTATCCGTTGGCCGCGCTGGCGACACGTCGCAACACTGCGGCGCGTCTGATTCTAACGCGCCACGTTCTCTTTCCATTGAAGCGGCTGCATGCGCTCGCGCTCTCAAACGTCGCGCGCGTCATCGCCGTCTCCGAGCCGGTCGCGCGCTCGCTCGTCTCGCGCAGAATTTTTCCCGCGCAGAAAATCAAAGTCATTCCCAACGGCATTGACCTCGAACGCTTCAGCGGATTGCGAAGCGAGATGAGCCGCGCAAGCGTCTGCCGCGAATTGCGGATTGCGCCTGAGCGTCTTCTCGTCGGCACAATCGGCGAGCTTAATCCTTTGAAAGGGCAGGCGGAATTTTTGCGGGCCGCCGCTCTCATCGCTCAGGAGTTTGCGGAGACAGAATTCATCATCGCGGGCGCAGACGCCTCGCGCACGGGCGAGCATCGCGCGGCGATTGAAAGTCTCATCGAACGTTTGAGCTTGCGTGGTCGCGCGCATCTGACCGGCTGGATGGAAGACGTTGCGCCACTGCTCTCCGCGCTCGACGTGTTCGTCTCGGCTTCTCACACGGAATCATTCGGGCTGGCGATAGTCGAAGCGATGGCTGGTGGCGCGGCGGTCGTCGCCACCGCGACGGAGGGCGCGGCCTCCATCATCGAAGACGGACAGACGGGCTGCCTCGTTCAAATCGGAGACGCGGAGGCGTTGGCCGCAAGCGTCGTCAGGTTGTTATCGAACAAGGATGAGAGAGAGCGTATGAGCAAGCTGGCCCGCGCGGCGGCGTATGAACGTTTCAGCCTCGAACGAATGGTCGCGGCCACGGAGCAGGTTTACGTCGAAGCCTTGAGCGAGTCATCAGCCTTGAGCGAGTCGTCGTAAATCGCGTGCTCAAGCTTGTTCCTCTTCTCTCTGCCCGTCGGCTCTTTCGACGCGATTGCGGCCCGCGGCTTTGGCGTGATAAAGAGCCATGTCGGCGTGGGCAATCATGTCGTGGCCGGATTCGTTGTCGGTGAGGGCGGCGACGCCCGCGCTCAAGGTCAGTGGAAAGATGTGTCCGTCGCCGAAGAGTTGCGAGTCGGCGGCGCGGCGTATCTTTTCGGCCAGAGCGGTCGCGCCCTCTAGATTCGTTTCCGGCAGCAGCACCAGAAACTCTTCGCCGCCATAACGAAAAACCATGTCCGAGCCGCGCACGGCTTTCGACAAGATGGCTCCGATTTGTTGGAGAGCGATGTCTCCGGCGGCGTGGCCGTAGGTGTCGTTAACGAGTTTGAAGTTGTCGAGGTCAATCAACAAGCAGGAGAGCGGGCGATGATAACGACGCGCCTCCGCCTGCTCGCGTTGGAGCGTGCGCTGCAAGCCGTAGCGATTGAGCAAGCCCGTCAGCGGGTCTGTCATCGCTTGCTCATGGGCTATCTCGGCGCTGGCCCGCGCTTCTTGGGCGCTGGCGAGCAGTTGGTCGCGCTCGCGCTTGAGACGGATGGCGACGGAGACGCGCGCCAGCAATTCTTCAGCCTTGAAAGGCTTGCTGATGTAATCGTTGGCGCCGAGCGTGAGGCCGTTGACCTTCATCTCCGTCTCGTCGCGGGCCGACAGAAAGATGACGGGCAAGTCGTGCGTCGTCGCGCCTTCCTTAATCAAGCGGCAGGCTTCGAGGCCGTCCATCTCCGGCATCATCACGTCCAGAATCACCAGATCGGGCAGCGTCTCGCGGGCCAACTCGACGGCCTCGCGCCCGTTCTCCGCCGTGAAGACGCGATAGCCCTCGCGTTCCAAACGACGCTTGATTAACGAACGATTAATCGGCTCGTCGTCGGCCACGAGAATTGTAGGCTTTCGCTCCTGCATGCTATCGAACATAAAAGTTAATGGCCTGAACTTGAAACGCGAAGGCGATGAACGCGAAAGGCTGCGACGATTGAAGCACAGAGCGTCGTCGTCGTTCGATTGCGCGTTCTCGTCGCCCTCAAATGTCTGCGCCGGGAATCTCCGGCGGCAGGCGAAACCAGAAGGTAGAGCCTTCGCCGGGCGTAGACGTGACGCCGATTGTGCCGCCGAGCCTTTGCACGATTCGCTTGGCGATGGCGAGGCCCAAACCTGAGCCGCCGTGCGTGCGCGTCGTCGAAGCGTCGGCCTGCCGAAACTCGTCGAAGAGATGCGGAAAGGATGCGACATCAAAGCCGATGCCCGTGTCGGCGACGCTCACCTGCGCGCTGCCCTCCTCGACGCGCTCGACGCTAATCTGGATAAAGCCCGCGTCCGTAAACTTGACGGCGTTGGACAGCAGGTTCATCAAAATCTGTCGCACGCGGTCGGGGTCTGTGCGAACGACGGGAGCGTCCTCCGCAATCTCAATCTTGACGTTCAGACCCTTCTGTTCGGCGGTCAAACGAATGTCTGCGACCGCGCGCCGAATGACTTCATCAAAGGCCACGCTGTCCATGTAAATGGGAAAGCGTTGCGCGTCGATGCGCGCGAGGTCAAGCGTCTCTTCGACCATGTGCAGAAGCTGTCCGGCAGACTCCGTGATGGTCTGCACGTCTGCGTGTTGCTGCTCGTTCAACTCGCCAGAGAAGCCTTCGCGCAACATCTGCGCGTAGCCGATGATAGCATTCAAAGGCGTGCGCAGTTCGTGCGAGATGAGAGACATGAACTCCGTCTTGTGTTGCTCGGAGGCGCGCAAATTCTCTTCCAGTTCGTTCAGCCGACGAGCTTGAAAATGTCTGTGCTGCGCCGTCGCCAAACTCTGAAAAGCGATGCTGATGGGACGCGTAAAGAGGTCTGCCAAACGTTGCTCGTCGGGGCTTGCTTCCGCCGCCACGCGCGAGAAGGTGACGACGACGCCGAGCAGTTGCCTCGCCGCGCCGATGATTGGCGTGGCCCACACGCCGCGCAAGCCAGACCAGCGCACGGCAGCATAAAGACCGGCAAAGCGCGCTTCGCCCGCGAGGTCCGCGATGACCGCGACGCGCTTGGTCGCCGCCAGCCCGCAAACCGGGTCGGACGGCGCGACGCCCTGCGTGTAACGTTCGAGGAGCCCGGTCGGCAGAAACTTTGCCGCCGCCAGCCGCAGCAACTTCGCGTCTTCGTCCCAACGCAAAATCGCCGCCGCTCCGACCTCCGTAATCTTCGACCAAGAATCCAGAGCCGCTCGCAGCACGCGGTCTAGGTCTGACTGGCTCGTCACGTCGCCGGCGAGCCGCAGCAGCGTCAGTAAATCTTCGACGTAAGAACGAAAGCGCGCGTGCAACTGCGCGTTCAGAATCAATGGCGCGACCGTCTCCGCGACGCGCGAGAGAAGCTGTTGCTCGGCGGTCGTCCAACGGCGCGGCGCATCCGATTCGACCAGGCCAATCGTCGCCAGCACGCGGCCTCCGTAAATAATCGGAGCGAGATAAATCGAGCGCGCCCCGAGGCGGTCAACCAGCGGGCGCAACTCTTCGTCTGCGCTTCGCGCGCCGCGCGCATCTTCGATGAACATAGGATGCTGTTCGGCGGCGGCTGACAACTCCGCCTTTGAAAGCGGCACAGCCAGTTCCAGCGGAGGCCGGTCGTCGCCCGGCGTCCATGCGCGCAAAGGTTGTTCGGAGCTTGAGCCCGAAGCCATCCGCAGCGTCACAAAGCTGGCGGGCAAGGCTCGCGCCACCACGTCAATCACCTGCTGAATAATCCGGTCGAGGTCGAAGGAAGCGCCCGTCGTCGAGTAGAGACGGTCAACGAGGGCCGCCTCGCGCAGTCGCGCCTGCTCGCGTTCGTCTGCGCTGGCCGCGCGCTCTGTCAGTTCGAGCCGCCTGAGCGTCGCCGAGAGCAGTTCGGCGATTGTCCCGGCGAGGCTGGCGTCTGCGTCCGTGTAAGCGGCGGAGCGCGTCGTGCTGGCGATGAGCAGTCCGGCGATGCCCGCCCCCGGCATCAGCGGAGCGCACAGAACCGAAGCGGCTGCCGCGCAGACGAGCGGCATGACGAGAGCGCCGCTGATGAGTTCGGTCGAGACATCGTTGAAGTAAACGGTCGCGCCCGCTTCGAGAGCGCGACCAAGCATCGTGTGGCGAACGCGCGCCGCATCGTTGTCAGCGACGCTTTCAACCTCGCCGCCACGCTCAAGGCGGGCGCGCAAGGCTTGGCGGTCGTCGCCCGCTCCGGTCGTGAAGCAGAGCATGTCAGCCGGGATGAGCACGGAGAGTTGGCTGAGCGCGCTCTTCATCGCTTCGTCGGCGGTCGAGGCCGCGTTCAGTTCGCGCGCGAGAGTTGCGACGCCGCTCAGCATCAAAGCCTCGCGCGCCGCCCGGTTCGGGCTGCCGCCTTGACCATTCATCGTTGAATCTTCTGTGTCCGTCTTTGCCATCCCGAATCGGAGACGCGCCCGGCTTGAGCATAAGCAGAGACAGGCGAGGACTGTCCCGCGATGAAGACGAAAGACTATTTGGGCGCAAGAGACTTTTGGAGGCTCAACACCTCGCTACCCTTGCATCTTAAAATAGTTTTACCAATAGCCGCAAATAGTTTTACCAGTGGCCGCAACAGTCAGTCTTTGTGTTAAGCTCTCAGGAAGTCTGGAGTCCGGCGAGCCTAGCGCGTCTAGCGAGTCTGTTATCTTCAGCCATTTGTCTCGCCGGACTCTCTAAACTCTCAGATTCTTAACTGGACTATGAGGAGGCGAGCGCGTGCGACGACGTGAAGGCGATGGGTGTCCGGTGACGGGCGCGCTACAGATAATCGGCGACAAGTGGACGCTGCTGGTCGCGCGCGATTTGATTGACGGGCCGAAGCGCACGACCGAACTCCTGGCAGCCCTGCATCCAATCAGCAGCCGCACGCTCGTCGCCCGTCTGCGCGACATGGAAAGCGACGCGCTGATTGAGCGGCGCGACTTTGGCGGCAGCCCGCCACACGTCGAATACGTTTTGACCGAACGCGGGCGACTGCTCCTGCCACTCCTCGACGCCCTCAGACAACTCGGCGAGACGCTCGACTGCAACACTTGCGCCGACCGCAAAGAGCGTCTCAACTCCTACTGCGCCGCCTGCCCCCGCGCCGAAGCAGAGACAACCTCCCGCGCCCCTCATCCAACGCGCCGCGAACGCGACGATTCGATTGTCTTGCTGTAATGAACGTGTGGCGTGAAGCGGCGTGTATTTACGTTGAGCCTTCAGAGATAATTATCAAGTCGTCCACGCCGACGTAATGAGCGCGATTATGAGTCACCAGCGGCGCGGCATAGAGCAAGGCTGTTGCTGCTACCCATGCGTCCGCAGTTCCGATTGGACGGCCATTCTTCCGCGCGCTATCTCGCGCCTCGGCCCAACGCAGGCACATCTCTTCGTCAAACGGCGCAAGCGCATATTGCCGCAGGTAGGCGCGCATAGAATCTCGTCGTCGTGTTCCCCAATTTCGCTCTAAAGTCCATTGCTCAAGTTCGGCGCGCGTCATCGGAGAGATAACAAGCACTTGCCCGGAAAGGTGTGTCTGATACAGGACGGCGCGCGTATCACCCTTGAAAATAAACGAGACAACATCCGTATCAACGACGGCGAACAATCAATCAGTCCTCCGTGTCTCCGGCTCATTGCGCCATGCGCGCACCGTTTTAATCAGGTCGTCAATGCTTTCATTCTCAGGCCAGAAGTTGCCACGCAGGAGAGACAGTTCTGTGACGGGCTTGATGCTTTGCTGTTTGGCGAGTTCTCTGAGCGCCGCACGTGCCGAGTCAGCCCTGCTCGCAGATGTTTCATCTTCTTCGACGTTTTTCCGTGACATCGTGCTTTGACCCTCAAGCAAGCGGTTTCTAGTCGCCCTGCGCCCCGACTTCTTCGGGCAGGTTGGAGATGACTTCGCCGTCGGGCATGATGATTTTTTTGTGGTCGGCGGTGATGTGTTCGCCCTCGATGGTGATTTCTTCTCCGGTCGGGGTGGGAATGGGAAGATTGTCCAGATAGCGTTCGGCGTCGATGGCGGCCATGCAGCCCGTCCCGGCGGCGGTGACGGCCTGACGATAGAAGGAGTCCTGCGCGTCGCCGCAGGCGAAGACGCCCGGAATGTTGGTGGACATGGAGTGGCCCGCCGTCTTCAGGTATCCGACTTCATCCATGTCGAGTTGGCCTTTGAAAAGGTCTGTGTTCGGCTTGTGGCCGATGGCGATGAAGACGCCTTCGCAAGCGAAGGTGCTCTCTTCGCCGGTGTTGAGATTTTTGAGGCGCACGCCGGTCACGCCCGTCTCCGGAGCGCCGAGGACTTCTTCGACCGCAGTGTTCCAGATGAAATCAATCTTCTCGTTCTTGAACGCCTTGTCCTGCATAATCTTCGAGGCGCGCAAGGTGTCGCGGCGATGAACGAGGGTGACGCGCGAAGCGTAGCGCGTCAGGAAGGTCGCTTCCTCCATCGCTGTGTCGCCGCCGCCGACGACGACGATGGGCTTGCCCTTGAAGAAGAAGCCGTCGCAGGTGGCGCAGGCCGAGACGCCGTAGCCGCCGAGGCCGTGCGGCGCGGGCGCTTCGCCGGGAATGCCGAGCCACTTGGCCGACGCGCCCGAAGCGATAATCAGCGTTTCGGCTTTGATAATCTGCTCTTCGGTTTCGAGCGTGAAGGGTCGCTCGCTCAAGTCTGCGCTGTTAATCCACGTGACCAGAAACTCTGTGCCGAAACGTCGCGCCTGTTCGCGGAACTCGTCCATCAACTCCGGCCCCTGAATCCCTTTGGCGAAGCCGGGGTAGTTTTCCACCTCGGTCGTAATCGTCAATTGTCCGCCAGGTTGCGGCCCTTCGACGACCAGCGGCTTCAGATCGGCGCGGGCCGCGTAGATGGCGGCGGTCAGCCCCGCGGGGCCGCTCCCGATGATGACAACATCCCTGTGCAGCGTCTCTTTGCTCATGTGGACTTGTGGGTCTCCTTTAATTCGACTGAAGAATTTTTCAAAACAGGCGCGTCAGTCTATAGCCTTTTCGGTTGCGCGTATAGTATAACTGTGGGCGCTAAAGTAGTCGAATAGAGACGCCCGGCACGGTCGCAGCCGCTTCTCGTCTCCGGCTAATCACGCCGCGCATATTCGACCGCTGAAAGTTTCTATCAGGGGCAAATTTTGAACGCATCGGAGAGCATCTCAGCCACGCCGCGCGCTCTTGAAATCATCGCTGTCCTGGGCGCCGGAGCCATGGGCCACGGCATCGCGCAGGTGGCCGCGCAGGCTGGCTATCGCGTCATTCTCCGCGACGTAGATAAAGAAGGTTTGAAGCGCGGCGTCCAATCAATCGAGCGCAATCTGGACAAAGGCATCCGTCTCGGCAAGCTGACGGATGAAGACCGCGACCGAGCCCTGCAACACATTCGCGGGACGGTTCAACTGGAAGAGACGAGCGCCGCAGACCTCTTTATCGAAGCCGCGCCGGAAGTCCTGACCATCAAGCAGGAGATCCTGCGCGACGTGGAGCGCGTCTCCGCCAAACCTTTCATCTTTGCGACGAACACTTCATCGCTCTCCATCACGGAGATCGCTCAAGCCGCCCGCGACCCGCAGGCCGTCATCGGCATGCACTTCTTCAATCCGGTGCACATCATGCGACTGCTGGAAATCGTCGTCGGACCTCAGACGAGCGCGGAGACCATCGAAGCGGCGCGCGAAGTCGGGCGGCGGATGAAGAAGGAGCCGATTGTGGTGCGCGACGTGCCGGGCTTCGCTTCGAGCCGTCTGGGAGTTGCGCTCGGCCTCGAAGCGATGCGGATGCTGGAACAGAACGTCGCCAGCGCGCGCGACATAGATACGGCGATGGAACTCGGCTACAACCATCCGATGGGGCCGTTGCGCCTCACCGATTTGGTTGGCCTTGACGTGCGCCTGCATATCGCCGAGTATCTGTGCTCGGCGCTCAAATCGGAAACCTTTCGCCCGCCCGAAATCCTGCGCCGCATGGTCAGCGAAGGCAAGCTCGGCAAGAAGAGCGGCGAAGGCTTTTATCAATGGAACGAGACGCAGTAGTCAATCCTCCGCTCGTCAGCCGAAGTGTTAAGTGGACGGACGGACGACCGATGATTGACCGCTGGCAAACTGACTTTATGAGTACGCCCTACAACGAAGAGAAACGCTTTGCGCTGCGCATGGCGCTGCGCCTGCCCGTCGTTGTCTCCGGGCGCGCTGAAGACGGCGCGGCGTGGAGCGAGCCGACCGAAACGGACGACATCTCGACCTCCGGCGCGCTCTTTCACCTCAACCAGAAAGTGAATCGCGGCGAGCGTCTCTACCTGCGCGCGCATCGGCCCGACGGCGCTCCCATCGAAGTCACGGCGCTGGTCGTCCGCGTCGCCCCCGCCATCTACGGCACGGCACGCATCGGCGTCTCAATCAGCGAACCCGTCGAAAACTGGCTCCGCCTCTTCGTCTCATGGGTCGCCGACGAACAACCGGCGACATCAGACAACGATCAACAATAATTCAAAGTGACAAGCGATGAGTGACGAGTGACAAGTTAACAACTTGTTCTTGCTTGTCACTCGTGACTTGTCACTTGTCACTGGAGCAGACATGTCGCAATCTTATGAAACGTTATTAGTCGAGCGGCGCGGGCGCGTCGCCATCGTCACCATCAATCGCCCGGAGAAACGCAACGCCCTGAACATTCAGACGCGAACCGAGGGCGCGCTGGCTTTAGATGAATTGCGCGACGACGAATCGGTGGGCGTCGTCGTCTTCACGGGCGCGGGCGACAAGGCTTTCGTCGCCGGAGCGGACATCGCGGAGTTTGCCGGACGCACCGCCCTGACGCAGCGCGACGTGATGTTGGGCCGCTCGCTCTTCACCGCGATTGACGCTTTTCCAAAACCCGTCATCGCCATGGTCAACGGCTACTGCCTCGGCGGCGGCTGCGAGTTGGCCCTGGCCTGCGACCTCCGCATCGCCAGCGAGACGGCCTCCTTCGGCCAGCCGGAAATCAACCTCGGCATCATTCCCGGCGGCGGCGGCACGCAACGCCTGACACGCCTCGTCGGTGAAGGCAAAGCCATGGAACTGATTCTCACAGGCGACATCATAGACGCGCGCACCGCCTTTAATCTCGGCCTCGTCAACACGGTCGTCCCCGCCGCAGACCTCGAAGCGAAGACGATGGAGATAGCCAATCGCATCGCCGAGAAGAGTCCCATCGCTTTGCGGATGGCGAAGGAAGCCGTCAAGCTGGCTTCGCGCTCGAACCTCGACGAAGGCTTGCGCCGTGAAGTTGACCTCTTCGCGCTCTGCTTTTCCAGCGAGGACAAGGACGAAGGCGTCACAGCCTTCCTCGAAAAACGCAAGCCTTCATTCAAAGGCAAATGATTCGCTAGCCCGAAATGCTCCGGCTGATACTAATCATCCTTGGCCTTCTGTTGGCGGCGACGGGCGGCGTCATCGCCTACCGCGCCTTCTTTCTAGACCCGCGCGCCACCGTCGTCATCACAGACACGAGCGTGCGCGAATGGCCTAACATGCTCCGCGTCGGCGGCGGCCTCGTCCTGCTCCTTGGCGGAGCCTGCCTCGCCTTCTTCGCCGCCCGCCGCAAGCCCCGTTGAAGCAGCATGACGCCGCTCTGTCGCGCTGCTCAAGCTGCTTCTTCCTCGCCGCGCAGCTCACCTTCTTAAACGGACTGCGGCGAGTTTGCGTTTTGGTTTTCAGCCTGCTATTTTAACGATTCGCTCAAACTTACGCGACGCGCAATTTGAGCGCGGCTCTTTTGACGCCGCATACTTCACGCTAGGGGCCGTAGCTCAGCTGGGAGAGCGCATGACTGGCAGTCATGAGGTCAGGGGTTCGATCCCCCTCGGCTCCATCAATTGTTTCGATGAGTTAAGGGCGGCCAAAGAAGAGCCGCGCTTAAGTCGTTTTGAGCGGGTGCGGCATGAAGTAAATGGCCGCGACGAGCTTTGCGCTGCGAATAAATCCCTGCCGTATGTAGAGCCCATCCTTCGGCTTTTGCCTCAGCCGTGAAGCGGTAAAACGAGGGCTGATAGTTCCTCGTGGTTCCTGGCTTGACGTTTCTGGGTTAAGCTTCTACTTTGCCATCGCTGCTTTCATAGAAGCGCCTGCGCTATTTATAGCCTAGAGCTGACAAGCTAAACCTTAGACCCATGATGATGGGTCAACTTCGCCTGAAACAGTTTCTTCGTTAAAGCAACCGCGCGACACAGGCCGTGTTGTCTGCGAGAGCATTTCACCCTGCGCTGAAGATGCACAGTCAGCAAAGTCTGAAAAAATTGACGGTTGGAATCCCCTAAAAGACCATTCGCCGACTTACGATTAAGGAGAACCCCCTAAAGATGAACCGACGCTATGTGATTCCCTGCTTGGCGTTAGCCTTGCTGCTGCTGGTCGCGGCGTTAATGATTTCGCCGCTTCCATATTCTGCGTCAGCCCAAAACGATGCGGCTGCCAGTCAATTGAGCGATAGCGCTAAGCAGCAGATAGCCGCGCTGCTCGCCGAGAAAGAATCGCGCACACCGGCGCAGAAGAAGATTGATTCGCAGGTTCTACAGGCTATTAGAGAAAGCCGCGGGCAGACGATGGCTGCGGGCGTGACTTCGCTTGAGCCGGTTGACATCGGCCAGAAGGATGGCTCTGCGACGCTCGATTTGCGAGGCAGCGTGGACGATAATTTGTTGGATGCCCTGACGCAGCGTGGCGCGGAGATTATCAGCGCGTTTCCCGTTTACCAGAGCGTTCGCATTCGCGTTGCGCTGGATAGAGTCGAGGAGATAGCGGCGCTTCCGCAGGTCAAGTCTATTTCCAGAGAGCTAAAGCCTGAGCTTGAGCAGGCGAGCGGTCGCCGCGCAGCAGTCGCGCCGGGAGGCGCAAACACGGTTGCGGCCAGCCCGGATTTTAACCGTCGTGCCGCGAACGTTCGTCAACTGCTCGGCGGGATTTCTTCAACACAGGGCGGGCAGGTTGATTCCCCGCAGGCTGGCACGGTCGTTTCAGAGGGCGACCGCACGCACCGCGCAGACGAGGCGCGCGCAGCCTTCGGTCATCAGGGCGAAGGCATCAAGATTGGCGTCATCTCCGACAGCTACAATGCTCTCGGCGCGGCGCCCGCCGATGTCCTCAGCGGCAACCTGCCGGGGACGGGCAATCCGAATGGCAATACAATTCCCGTGACCGTCATACAGGACGCAGGCACGACGGACGAAGGGCGCGCGATGATGCAAATCGTCCATGACATAGTGCCTAAAGCCCAACTCTACTTTGCGACGGCCAACGGCGGCTCGGCCAACTTCGCCAACAACATCATCAACCTGCGCAACGCAGGCTGCAACGTTATCATTGACGACATTTCTTACAGCAACGAATCGCCGTTCCAGAGCGGCGTCATCGGGCAGGCGGTCGAAATCGTCACCGCCGACGGCGCGCTTTACTTCTCTTCGGCTGGCAATGCGGGCAACGTCCTCAAAGGCACGGCTGGCGTCTGGGAAGGCGACTTCGTTGACGGCGGCGCGCTGACCATCACGGGCAACGTCAAGGCGGGAACGGTTCACAACTTCGCTCCCTCCGGCCCCGTCCAGCAGTTCGACACAGTGACGGTCAGTTCCACGCGCGCCTACAGCCTCTTCTGGTCTGACCCGCTCGGCGGCTCAACCAACGATTACGACCTCTTCATTTTAAACTCGGCGGGAACTGTGCTCGCTTCGTCAACGACAACGCAGAACGGCACGCAAGACCCCTTCGAGGCGACGGCCCGCCTCGCAACGGCAGGCGACCGCGTAGTGGTCTTCAAGACTACTGCCGCCGCCACACGCGCCATTCACGCGAACACGAATCGCGGCGCGTTGCAGGTCTTCACCAACGGGCAGGTGCGGACGCACGCGGGCACCGTCGCGACTGCCTACAGCATCGCTGCCGCCCCTGCGGTCGGGCCTTTCCCGAATCCCTTCTCGGCCGCGAGCACGCTTGAGTCGTTCAGTTCCGACGGGCCGCGTCGCGTCTTTTATGACTCGACCGGAGCAGCCATCACGCCGGGCAACGTCTTATTCTCGACGAGCGGAGGCGTGTTGTTAAGCAAGCCTGACCTGACGGCTGCCGACGGCGTTTCGACCACGCTCCCGGCGGCTTCGGGACTGAACCCGTTCTTCGGCACTTCGGCTGCCGCTCCGCACGCGGGCGCGATTGCTTCGCTCGTCCTGTCCGGCAATCCTTCCCTGACTCCGGCGCAGGTGCGTTCGATTCTGGAAACCAACGCGCTGGATGTTGAGACGGCGGGCAATGACATTACCTCCGGCAAGGGCATCATTCAGGCGTACCAGTCAATGGCCGCGGGGATGTCAACGCCCGCGGCGGGTTTGAGTCTCGGAACAGTGACCGCGACTGAGGCCAGCCCGAGCAACAGCAACGGCGTCGTCGAGCCGGGCGAAAACGTCAACGTCGTCGTGCAGTTGAACAACCCTTCGGCGACGACGGCCACCGCCGTGACGGCGACACTCGGCCCGGCAGCGCCGGATCAGGGAGCCGCCGCCGTCGGTAATACCAACGCCTCGTACGGCCCGGTCAGCTACGGCGACATCGCGCCGTCTGCGAGCGCCAGCAACAGCGTCGCTCCGTTCCGCCTGTCGCTCGGCTCAGGGCTCGCTTGTGGCGCTCCCGTTCCCGTCGTGCTGGTCGTCAATCTTGGCGGCGGGGCCAGCCCCATTAGCTTCAACTTCAATCTTCCGACCGGCACTCCGTCAGTCAGCGTCCCCGGCGTCAGTGTCACGACGACGCTTGACACGACGGCGCCTCCGGCTGGCGCGGGCTACACGGCGGCCACCGGAATACAAAACAACCGCTTGAATCGCAACGGCATCACCTCTTCTTGCAGCGCTCCGAAGGCTACGCCCGCCCTGCAAGAGGCTGCCCCCGGCGGCGCGCGCCACTACGACTCTTACACGATAACCAACACGAGCGCCGGAGCCGTCTGCTACACCGTCAGCTTTACGACCGCGTGCAACACAGGCACGACGCTCTACTCCGCGACGTATAACAACGGCGGCTTCAATCCATCCGCTATCCAGACAAACTATCTGGCGGACAGCGGCGTCGCCAACGGGCTGCCGCCGTACTCGTTCATCGTCCCTGCGGGCCAGCAGTTCACGGTCGTCCTGCATGAAGTCGCCGTCACCGCCGGCGGCAACGGCTGCGCCTACACGATGAACATCACGGGCGTCACGGTGCCTGTCTGCGTGACGGCGCCCGTGCGTCGCATCTCCAACTTCGACGGCGACACAAAGTCCGACATAGGCATCTGGCGTCCTTCGGACGGCAACTGGTATTTCCGCAGCAGTTCCAACGGCGGCTTTACCGTGACCCAGTGGGGACAGACCGGCGATGTCCCGGTTCCGGGCGATTACGACGGCGACGGCAAGACAGACCTGGCCGTTTGGCGTCCCTCCAGCGGCAACTGGCACATCATCAACAGCAGCGGCTTGACCGCTCAATCGCTAATCGGTTGGGGCAACTCGACCGACGTTCCAGTGCAGGGCGATTATGACGGCGACGGCAAGACGGACGCCGCCGTCTTTCGTCCGTCGGAAGGCAATTGGTATATCAGGAAGAGCGGCGGCGGCATCAGGGTTCAAGGTTGGGGAACGGCCACGGACAAGGCTGTCCCGGCTGACTACGACGGCGACGGCAAGACGGACGTTGCTGTTTACAGGCCGTCGGAAGGCAACTGGTACATCGTCAGAAGCGCTGGCGGAAACCTCATCGTCAACTGGGGCATAGCGGGCGATGCGGCTGTCCCGGCTGATTACGATGGCGATAGAAAAGCCGATCAGGCCATCTTCCGTTCGTCGGAAGGCAACTGGTATATCAGGAAGAGCACGGGCGGCGTCACGGTGCAGGGATGGGGCAATTCGACGGACAAGCCCGTGCCTGCCGATTACGATGGCGACGGCAAGGCCGACATCACCGTCTTCCGCTCGTCGGATAGCAACTGGTACATCCTGAACAGTTCGGGCGGCTCAGCTTTGCTCAACCTGAACATCGTCACAACCCCGGCGGACGTTCCTGTTCCGTCGGCTTACGTTCCGCAGTAATGCTCCGGGGCGTCGTTGTGCTTGCCGCAATTGACAAGTGATTCGAGAGGGACTAAGGCTTTGGTTTGAGTCCAGAGCCTTAGTCCCTTTCACTCCTTTATCATGAGGGCTTTTCAAAAATGCTTGCTCGTCGCAACCCGATTGACAGGCGGCTGCTATTGCTCTTGCTCTCGCTGCTTCTCTTGCAGTTCGCTTTTCCCGGCTTGACCGGCGCGCAGGTGAAGCAGAAGGCGAGGGCAAGAGTGACTAAAAAAACGAGCGACGGAAAACGCAAGTCGAAGGACGGCGCGCGACAACGCCAGCCCGTTGCGTTAAGCTCGAAGCAGGAACCGCGCGCCATGACGCAGACGAAAATTGATTCGCAGCTTCTCTATCTTATGAAAATAAGGCGCGGCGAAAAATCGCCTGTCGCCGATTCGCAAGCTCTTGAGAGAAGCATTAAGATTGACGGGCAGGGCCGCGCGCTGGTTGATGTCGAGGCGAACGTCTCAGACGCTTTGCTGCTTGCGATACAGAGTCTCGGCGGCGAAATCATCAGCAGCTTTAAGCAGTTCAACTCAGTCCGCGTCAACTTTCCCGTAGACAAGCTGGAAGAGTTGGCCGCGTTGCGAGACATCAAATTCATCCGTCCAGCCGCCGCGCCACAGATGGACACGCCCGTCCACGGTTGACCCTTGATGTCTTGTCGTTCAACGCTTCCCGTAGAAACTGCCGCTCGTCTAAGATGATAATCGCGCGGCGGGATTTTCGGGATTGACGAACATCTGCAATTATATCTTCTGCGTTCCGCTCTAACATGAATCGTCGTCAAGAGGAATGGATATGTTTAAGAATCTCAGCAAGCTTTTCGTGTGTCTCCTGATTGTCTTCGGCAGCGCGCCGTGCTATCGAGCGCAGCAGCCCGCAGCCGCGACGCTCAGAGGCGTCGTGAAAGACCCAAGCGAGGCTGTCATTGCAGGCGCGACCGTTAAAGCCACGCACGTTGCGACCGGCGTTGTGCGCGAGACGCAGACGAACACGGAAGGAGCTTACGTCTTGTCGAACCTCGCGCCGGGCGAGTATGAAGTGCGGGTCGAGTCCAGGGGGTTCGCCACCAAAGTCTCCAAGCTTCCGGTCGTGCTTCAGGTCGGGCAGAGCGTGACGCTCGACGTGCCGCTTGAAATAGACGTGCGCGAATCGGTGACGGTTGACCTGATTGAATGGACGCCCTTGACCGACACGCTCTCGTCTAAAGTGGACAGCGTGATTGATGAACGCGAGATTGAAAATCTGCCGCTCAACGGTCGCAACTTTCTCGAACTCGCCTTGCTCACGCCCGGCAATTCGCCCGCGCCCAACTTCGACCCGACCAAGACGAACACCATCGTCATCTCTTCCGCAGGCCAGTTCGGGCGCGGCGGCAGCGTGACGGTTGATGGCGCAGACAACAACGACGACGTGGTGGGCGGAGCAGTCCAGAACATTTCGCAGGACGCGGTGCAGGAATTTCAGATTGCGACCAATCGCTTCGACGCGCGCCTTGGCCGCTCCGGCTCGTCCGTCATCAACATCGTCACGAAGAGCGGCAAGAACATGTTCTTCGGCTCGGCCTCTGCCTACTTCCGCGACCACCGATTGCAAGGGCTGCCCGCGACCTTCGACCGCACGAGCGCGCAAGAGCCGCCCTTCGATAGACAACAATATTCCTTCACGCTCGGCGGCCCCATCAAAAAGGACACGGCTTTCTTCTTCGGCTCAATCGAGTACAGGAATCAGGACGGGGCTGTGTTGGTCGGCTCGCGCGATTTGGCGACGCGCACAATCCGGCGCGGCTTTGCCGACGCACCGCTCAACGACCTTTTGAACACAGAGCGGATTGATTGGAATCCGAGCGCGCAGGACACGCTCACTTTTCGCTACTCGCTTCAGCGCGAAGACAGCGTGGCGGCGAGCACGCTGATTCGCTCCATCGGCTCGGCCTCGCAGCGACAAGCGAGCCGCAACAACACGCACTCGTTTCTCTTCAACTACACGCGCGTGCTGACGCCCGAAGCCGTCAATAGCTTCAGCTTCAGCTATAACAATTTTCTCAACCGCACCGCGCCCGTCACGCTGGCTCCGCAGTTGACCTTCCCTAGCATTCAGGACGGAGCTTCGTTTCGCGTGCCGCAGCAGACGGGCCAGAAGCGTTTGCAGTTCAGCGATGTGCTGACGCTGGCGCGCGGCAATCACACCTTCAACCTCGGCGGAGAGATTCAGGACGTTCGCTCCGACTTCAACCTCGGCGTCTTCCAGCAGGGACGCGTCGAGCTAATCGAAGACTTCCCCGACTTTGACCGCAACGGCGATGGGCGCGTTGACGATAACGACCTCCTGTTCGCCGTCACCTTGCGCAGCGCTTTTCCAGACCGCCCGCTCGTCATCCCCGACGCCGACAATAATTATTTCGCTCTCTTCGTTCAAGACGATTGGCGCGTGCGCCCGCGCCTGACGCTTAACCTCGGCCTTCGCTATGAACTCGACACGGACGTGAAGAACGTCAGCCGCTTTGACGAAATCAATCCGCTCGTCCGACCGTTTCTTCAAGGCGAGCGCACGCGCGACGCCAACAACTTCGCGCCGCGCGTCGGCTTCAACTGGGCCACCGCCGACGGGGACACGAGCGTTCACGGCGGCTACGGCATCTACTACGACCGCGTGACGCTTGAGGTGCAATCGCTTGAGCGCGGCCTCGACGGTCGCGCTCTGCCCGTTGAGGTGCGCGCCGGGAACGTCTTTTTCATTCCGCCGCCGTGTCTCTTCAACCCCGCGTGCGGGCAGTTTCCGCCGCCTGCCCCGACGCTCGCCAACCCGTTCACGGGCTTCGTGCTGCCCGGCGCGGGCGCGGGCGGCATCAACATCATCGACAACCGCTTGCAGAATCCGATGGTGCAGCAGACGAACATCGGCGTGCAGCATCAGTTCGCCAGAAACTACGTCGTGCGCGCAGACTACCTGCACAACTTCGGCACGAGCTTCATCATCGGTCGCAACGTCGGCCAGGTCTTCAACCCGGTCGTCGGCGGCCCGGACATCGTGAAGAACATCGAGTCGAGCGTGAAGACGAAGTACGACGGATTGCTGCTGAGCATTGAGCGACGCTTCTCGCGCGGCTTCCAGTTTCGCTCTTCCTACACGTTCTCGAAGGCTTTCAACTACGCGAACGACGACCAGATTCCCTTCTCCAACGGCCCCATCGATTCCGAAAACCTGCGACTCGAATACGGCCCCGTGCCGAACGACCAACGCCACCGCTTCACCTTCGCGGGCCTCTTCGACGCTCCGTTCGGCTTTCGCCTCGCGCCGATTTTGACCATCGCTTCGGGCGTCCCGATGGACATCCTGCTGCCCGACGGAAGCTCTCGCATTCCCTCCTTGCAGCGCAACGCGGGCGGGCGACTCTTCCACACGGCGGCGGAACTCAACGCCTACATCGCAGAGCTTAACGCGGCGGGCGGCGTCGGCGGGCAACCGCTGCCGCTCGTCGGCGACGATGCGCGCTTCAACGATAGCTTCAACTCTTTAGACCTGCGCATCACGCGCCCCTTCAAGTTCGGCGAGCGCGTCCGTCTTGAACCCACGGTTGAAGTCTTCAATCTCTTCAACGTGACGAACGTGCTCGGCGTCTCGAACGTCAACTACTCCGGCTTTTCAAACGTCCTCGTCCGCGACAGCAACGACGCGAGCAGCCCCGGCTTCCTGCGCTCTTCCGGCTTCGGGCAACCCGTCACGACCGCCGGCGGCGTCTTCGGCTCAGGCGGCCCGCGCGCCTTTCAATTCGCCGCGCGCTTTTTATTCTGAAGACGACGGGGACAACTCTTTCGATGCACGCGCCCGCCGAGCTTAAAAGGCAGATTGGACTTCGCACAGCGACCGCTCTGGTGGTGGGCGAAGTCATCGCCGTGGGCATCTTCCTGACTCCGGCTGGCATGGCCAAGTCGCTCGGCTCGCCCGTGTGGTTGTTGATTGTCTGGCTGTCGATGGGCGCGATGGCTTTGTGCGGCGCGCTCTGTTACGGCGAGTTGGCGGCGAGGTATCCAGAGGCGGGCGGCGGCTACGTTTACCTGCGCGAGGCGTACGGCCCCGGAGTCGCTTTTCTGTACGGCTGGATGGCTCTGCTCGTGATGGATCCCGGACTGACGGCGGCCCTCGCCGTCGGCATGGCCAGCTACGCCGGTTATATCTTCAAGCTGTCGCCGCTCGGCATCAAAGCCTTAGCCATCGTCGCCATCATCGCGCTGGCCGCCATCAACGTGCGCGGCCTCAGGCCGGGCGCGTGGCTCGTCCGCTGGCTCACCATTTTAAAGCTCGGCTCGCTCGTCTTTCTTCTGCTCTGGGGCTTTGGCTTTCAGCTTGGCGACTGGTCAAACTTTACGCCGCTCGTCGCGCGGCCAGCGCAATCCATTCCACTGATGGGAGCGTTGGCGGGCGGGATGGTGTCCGCGTTCTTTTCCTTCGGCGGCTGGTGGGATGTCAGCAAGCTGGCCGGAGAAGTGCGCGACCCTGCGCGCACGCTGCCGCGCGCTCTTGTTTACGGCGTCGTCATCGTCACGCTCGCTTACCTGTTGATTAGCGCCGTCTTCATCTATCTGGTTCCGCTTGAGCAAGTCACGTCGCGCGAGATTTTCGCGGCGCAGGCGGGCGAAGCTCTCTTTGGAAGAACGGGCGGGCAAATCTTTTCCGCCATCGTCGTGATTGCCGTGCTCGGCAGCATGGCCGCGCTGATTATGTCGGCCCCGCGCGTCTACTTCGCAATGGCGCGCGACCGCTTGTTCATCAAATCCGCTGCCTCTCTTCACCCGCGTTTCGGCACGCCCGCTCGCGCCATCATCCTGCAAGCCGCGCTCGCCGGCGTGCTCGTCTTGCTCGGCAGCTTCGACGACATCATCGCTTACTTCGTCTTCGTCGTCGTCATCTTCATCGCGCTCACAATCGCGGCCCTCTTCGTGTTGCGACGACGACGGGCGAGCGAGGTCAAGTATCTAACGCCGGGTTATCCGCTGACGCCGATTATCTTTCTCTCGTTGATTGCCGTGCTGCTTGTTCTGTTGGGAAGCGATAGGCCGAAGCAGGCTTTTCTGGGCTTGGGCGTGGTGGCGCTCGGACTGCCCGTTTACTACTTGCTGTTTCGCCAAAAGGACGCGCCGCCGAAAGCAGATTGAAGAGCCGCTCTTGAACTCGCTGTGAAGATTTTATTTCCGAAGCTGACGCTGTTCGGCTAATGCGTTGAGTTAACGGGGAAGGCGAGCGTAACGAGCGTGATGATAACGGCGGTGATGAGGGCGCGGTGATGGATGCGTCGCGCGGTGGCGCGTAGCTGCGCGACTTGCTCTTCGTCTTCGATGGGTTGCTCGCCCGCGTCCATGTTGCAGGTTCCGCGCGCGGCCAGCGCGATGCAGGTCTTCTCGCGCGCTTGCAGCAGGCCGAGGCCAGCTATCCAGAGCGGCAGGAAGATGACGAGGCGGAGCAAGCGCGGAGCGCCGTAGACGACGAGGACGAAGGCCGCGCCGACGCCGACCGTCAGGGCGACGATGCCCATCAATCTTCGCTTGCGCTGTTCGCGCGGGCCGAGGTTGACGGCAGCCGAAGGCATGGCGGCTGAAGGCACGTTCACATTTCCTTTCAAGGCTGACCGGCGCGCAGCGTCGCCAGCGGTTGCCCGGCCTTCACGCGGTCGCCGACGCGCGCGTTGATGACGCTGACGGTTCCGGCGGAAGAAGCGTTGGCGGTGACAAGCTGTTCGAGTGGAGCGGGCGGCGCGATGCTGCCTTGCGGTTGCTGCTCGGCCTGCCGCGAGGCGAGCAGGCCGCTCTCCGCTTTCTGCTTCGACTCCTGCGCCTCTTGCAGGCGTCGTTGCGCTCGTTCATACAAAGCGCGCTCGCCTTCGAGTTGAGCCGCTGAAGCTTCGCCGTTCGAGACGAGCGGCGTCAGGCGTTGGACTTCCGCTTCATGGCGCACGGCTTCGGCGCGGGCCGCTTCAATCTCTGCGTCCGCCGAACGGAAATTACGCGCCGCGCGCGAGGACGCGCTCTCGCCCGGCGTCGGCGTCGGCGCTTGCGTCTCATTCTGCACCGCAATTTCAACGATAGGAGAGCCTTCGCTGACGCTCATGCCTTCGCGCGCGAGGACGCGCCGCACCTGTCCAGTCGCCGGAGCATTGATAATCACAACGCCGCGCGCTTCGCTGTTGTTTGTGTCGCCGCCCGACCGGCAAGCCGACGCCGATGCGATGAGCAACAACGATAGAGCGCACAGCCAAGCCTTGCGCCGCGACGATGAAGGGCAAGCTCTGCGGCCATCATTTTTCATTGGCTCTGACTCCGGTGAAAGCATTGGACGCGCCCGCCTTCCGCGGCAATCCGATGACGACCGAAGAGTCCGTCGCGCTGCTGCTGCTCTCTGCGGCGGGATGAATCTCAAGCTCAGGCAAGGGCGTGCCGGTTCGCAGCGAGACGTTGTTGGCGGCAAGCGTGTTGCCCGTGGCGCGCTGAAATTCGGTGATGGCTTTGTTCAAATCGGTCTGAGCTTGTAGCTCGCGGCCACGCGCGGCGAGCAGTTCGTTCTGTCTTTGCAGAACGAGGAAGACCGTGGACGTGCCTGCGCGAAATTGACGCTGCTCGCTCTCGTACTGCTGCTCTGTGGATGAGCGCGTGGCGGCGGCGGAAGCGAGCCGAGCTTCGGCTGAGCGAAGAGCCTGCGAAGCATTGCGCACGTCGGCTTCGATTAACTGTTCGGCCTGCGCGCGCTGGTTGCGAATGCCTGTGCCTTCGGCGAGCGAGCGCCCAAGGTTGGCTTCGGCAGTCCGGTTGCGAAGCGGCAGCGAGACGCGCACGCCCGCGCGATAAGTCGGGAAGTCTTGTCTGAGCAAGTTCGAGAGCGACTGCGTGTAGCCGCCAACGAGGTTCGGATTGATGGACACGCCGCCGGTCGTCGCGTCGAGCGGCGGCAGCCCGGCGAGCACGGACAATTCATTGACGCGCGAGCGCAGGAGCGCGTTCGTGCTTGTCGAAGGATTGCCGCTCGCCGTCGTCGGCGAACCGGCGAGGCCGACTACCGTGTAGGTTCCGACCAAATCAATCTGCGGCTTGGTCAGGTCGCGATAGTATCGCGTGTCGAGTTGGTTGATTTCGGCGTTGGTCTGAAGCTGCGCCAACTCAGGACGATTGATGAGAGCGGCGCTGACGGCTTGTTCCAGCGGGACGCGCGGGGCTTCGAGACTGACGGGGCTGACGGGCGTCAGCGGGCGCGACCAGAGCGCGGCTGTGCGGTCAGGCAGTATCAAAGTCTTCAAAGTGTTCTCGGCGCGCGTGACGGATTCCTGCGCGGTGTAGACGTTCTGCTCGAAGGTCGTCACCTGCGTGTTGGCGGCGATGATGTCAATGGGCGCGAGCACGCCTTTCGAGACGAGCCGCTGGTTGCTTTCCACCTGCACGCGCGCCTGCTTCACGGCGTCAATCTGCACCTGCAAATTTCTGAGGGCGAAGACTAAATCCCAGTAGGCTTGCTCGACCTGCGCGATGACTTCGATGGCGCGCTGGCGAAACTGCGCGTCGGTCAGGGAAAGATTCTTCTTGGCAATCTCAATGGAGCGGCGGTTGTTGTCGAAGCGCAGGCCGCGCCAGAGCGGTTGCACGTAAGTAAAAGTTAAAGCGGTCGGGAATTGCGGGTTGAGCGTGACGTTCTGGTTGTTGGTCGTCAGGCGCGTCGAAGAAAAATCGAGTTGGTAAGAGCCGCCCGCAAAGGGAGAGAAGCCGCCGAAGCGCAAGTCTCCGGTCGCGTCCGTTTGCTTGACGGAGCCGTTGGTCGCGCCCCCGAGCGTGGAACTCGTCGGGGTCGTGCGGCTCTCGAAGTAACTTTCGGATGAGATAACGGGGTCATAAACTCCGCGCGCCGCCTGCAAGTTAAACTCTGCTATCTGAACGTTGATGCGCGAGCCGTCAATGTCGTTGTTGTTTGAGAGCGCGAGCGCAATCGCTTCGTTCAATGTCAACGCCATTTGATTCGCCACGTCAACGCCGACGCGCTCGGCTGAAGGCAAGGGTCGCGCGGGCGCTTCAAAGTTGGGCGCGACGGGCGGCGGCTCCGTCGGCAACTCCGCAGGCGCAATGCCGCCTGATGTGCCGACCGCTTGGCCGGGCGTCTGCGGCACGCCGTTGGCGGGCGCGACTGCTTGCGGTGTCGTGCCGGTTTGCGGCGCGGCGGTTCCGGCGGGCGTGGCCGTTTGCGGCATCGTCTGCCCGGGCGCGGTCTGCTGCGTGGCGTTCGGGGCTTGCGGCGAAGGCGGGCGCGGCCCCTGCGTGTTGGGCGTCGTCTGTTGTCGTTGCTGCTCCGGGCCGGTCTGCGGTTGCGTGCTCTGCTGCGTTTCGTTGTCCGGTCGCACGGGAGCCGACGAAGAGTTTGGCGGCAACTCGGTCGTCGCGGGCGGCGGCGAGCCGGGCTGTCGTTGTTGTCCCGGCGTCGTCGTGCCTGCGGGAGGCGCAGTCTGCGGCGAAGGATTCGGAGCGGGCGCGGGCGGATTCTGCGCCGAGGCCGCGACGGGCAAGACGAACAACGCCGCCAACAGCACAGCGATTCTGAGCGGACTTTTAACTGCTAACGAAGCCGCGCGCTCGTTCACTATGCTCACTATATTCACTATGAGAGCCGCGCGTCTGACGAACGCGCTCTCGCCTTTAATCACCTGAAGCTTGATCGACATACCTATCCTTTGCAGGGCTTGTGGCCGCGCGCCGTGTCTGACCGGCGGCAGGCTCAGCAGCGACCTTGGGTTTGCGTGAGAAGATGCCGGACACTCCGGCATAAGCATGGGCCAGACGACGGCCCACGCCGCCCTTGAAATCATCAAAGCGCGCCCCGGCGTAGCCCCACACGCGCGAATCCTTCGCGTCCTCGAACAACGAATAGAAAACGGGGACGGCCAACAACGTCAGCAGCAAGCACAGGCTTTGCCCGCCGACGACGAGCACGCCGATGGAACGGTTCGTGGCCGCGCCCGCGCCGCTGCCGACGATGAGCGGAATCATGCCCGCGACGAGCGCAATCGTCGTCATCAAAATCGGGCGCAGGCGGTCGCGGTTGGCCTGCAAGATAGCGCTGTAGCGTTCCATGCCATGACGGCGCAGTTCGTTCGTATGGTCAATCTGTAGAATCGCGTTCTTCTTGACGATGCCGAACAAGAGCAGGATGCCGAGGGCCGAGAAGATGTTGAGCCGCTGCCCTGCAATCAAGGTTGAGAGCAGGGCGAAGGGAATCGAGAGCGGCAGCGTCAGCAGGATTGTGATGGGGTGAATGAACGATTCAAACTGCGCGGCCAGAATCAAGTACATGAAGATGAACGACAGCAGAAAGGCCAGCATGAAAGATTGGTTGGCTCGCTGTAGCTCCTTCGATTGTCCGGTGACGCCCTTGCGATAGCCCGCCTCCATGTTTAGCTCGTCGGCGTAACGCTGGATGGCGACGAGGCCGTCGGCCTCAGAGCCGTTCGGCGCGAGGCTCGCGGAGATGGTGACTTGCCGCTGACGGTTCAAGCGGTCAATCGAAGCGGGGCTTTCGCCTTCTTCGAGGCGCACCAGTTTCTCAAGGCCGACCACGCCGCCGTTTGACGAAGCGACGGTGAAGTTGCTCAGGTTCTCGCGCGTGCGGCGAAACTCTTCGCCCGCGCGCACGACCACATCATACTGGTCTGAGCCTTCGCTGAAAGTGGTGACGCGCGCTCCGGCGGCGAGCGTGTTCAAAGCCTGCGCCACGTCGCCCGCCTTGACGCCGAGGTCTGCGGCGCGTTGGCGGTCAATGATAATCCGCAGCTCC
>JAWVFT010000127.1:0-30619 GCA_033855775.1 Blastocatellia bacterium
ACTCGTTGGTGCCGCTCTTGGTGATGACGTTGAAGATGCCGCCCGTTGACTTGCCATACTCGGCGCCGTACGCGCCCGTCTTGATTTCCACTTCCTGCACAAACTCGAACGGCAGGTTAGCTCCCGAACCACCGAAGGCCGGGTCGGTCGTGTTCACGCCGTCGAGAATGTAGTTGTTCTCAGGGCCGGATGAGCCTGCGACCGACGGGTCGCGGTCACGCCCTGAAGCATCGCGCAGACCTGAACGAGCCACGGTCGGGGCGATGGTGTACAGCGACTGGACTGTGCGCTGTGTCGGGAAGTTTTGAAACTGCTCGGTCGAGACGTTGGTGCCGGAAGTGTTCTGGCTCACGTCCACTGTCGCGCCCGAAGTGTCCGTCACATCGACGACCGCCGAAACCGTGCCGGTCTTGACCTGAACATCCGCTGTGGATGTTTTGGACAGGTTCACTTCGACATCATTTCTGGTTGTCTCGGCGAAGCCGGAGGTCGCGCCCACCGCTACGGAGTATCGTCCCGGCGGCAGGTTCAGAATCTGAAAATGCCCATTGTCATCCGTCTGTGCCGTCTGGGGACGGATCAGGTTTGCGCCTGACACGGTGATGGTGGCATTCGGGATCAAGCCGCCCTGCGGGTCGGTGATTGTCCCTTCAATAGCACCCGTCGTTGATGACTGGGCCATCGCGCTCATCGCAAAGAGCGAGAGGCACAAAGCCAGCAACGACACGGTAAAGAGTCGCATGGAGATTTTCATGCTCAATATTCCTTTCTTGTTGACCATTTCTATGGTAGACAGGCTCGCCCTGGGCGTCGCCGCGTTCTGGCGCGAGGGAACAGCTACGTCCGCGCAAAGCTCGCTGCCTGTCGTTAATAGTTGCCTTAGAGAGAGAACCATATATTTCTCACGGCCCCCGGTTGCAACTCCCATGCCCGCCACCCCAAAGCCAAACAAGCTCAAATATTTCTTGACTTAGACGGACCGTCGCGCCGCTCAGGGAAACCTGTAAAATCCAAAAAAATGGGTAAGAATCCATAAATCGGAAGCGATTTGGAAAGATTACTGAGGCGGCGCACGCGGGCATCGGGCCGGAAGCCGAGCGACGCCAAAAGAGAGCCGGGCAAGGCAAGCGCGACAGAACTGGAAGCGCGCGATTGGTCGGCCCTACGGTTTCGGCGCGGGTTTTGGCGCGCGTGAGAAAGCGCGCTTGAAAAAGTTTATCATCAAGGTCGCTCGTTGGGCTTTCGGCGTGTGTCTGCGTCGCGCAGTTGCTTGATGGCTTGTCGAATCGCGTCGGCGTTTGCGGCTTGCGGGCTCTCCTGCAAATAACGCTCTAACTCTGCGGCGGCGGTCGCAAGCTCTCCGCGCTTTTCGTAGATGCGTGCGCGCTGCAAATAAACGGCGGTCAGCTTGCGCCCGCTCAACTCGAAAGCCCGCGTTAGATTCTGCTCGGCGTCGAGCAGAGCGGCGCGGCGTTCCTGTTCAAGGTTAAGGGCTGCGCCGCCAAGCGACGAGGCGTAGTCGATGAGGGACATCGCGCGCAGCAACAATGGCTGCGGGTCGAGCGGACTCAAGCGAGCGGCTTCTGCGAAGACCGCCGCCGCCAGGCCGTGCTTCTGTTGTCGCATCAGGACAAGGCCGAACGTTTCATAGACGCGCCCGTCCTTCGGGTTGATGCGCCGCGCCTGCTCAAGTTCTGCAATCGCCGCGCTCAGGCGGTTCGCTTTCAGCAACTCGTTGCCGAGAGCGAAGCGCGCGTCAAAGTAGTCAGGGAAAATCTTCAAGGCTTCCTGCATCAGCGCGAGGGCGAGTTCTCCCTTGCCTTCCTTCGATAAACGGAGAGCGCGCGTGAGCGTGTTGCGTGCCGCGGTCGGAACATCCTGAACGAAGGTTGTGCCGGGAGCCGGAGCGCGCGGAGCGATTTTCGGCAGCAGCGTTAGGTCAACTGTCCTGCTCTCTCCCGGCTCGTCTCCGGTCACGCGGCGTACGAAGTCAACGCGCTCGCTGACGACCGTGTAATCGGGCGCAGAGGCGACGACGATGTAGCTGTTGCCGCCTAGCCCGCCGAAGAAGAAGTCGCCTTCGTTGTTGGTGACGGTCTGGGCTATCAGCGAGCCGTTGCCGGTTTGCAGGTCAATGCTGACGCGCGCCAGATTGATGCCCTGCTCGTTGTGCGCCTTTCCGCGAATGCTGTGGCCCTGCTGAGCGCGAGCAACGGTCGAGGCCGAAAGCAACAACAGAAGCGTGACGGCCAAAGCGGCAGCGCGAGCGGCAAAGGCGGCAGCGTGAGTGGCAAGCGCGGCGGAGCGAGTGTTCATGACGAAAGCGAGTTGAGCGGGCGAGACGCCGCGAGCCGAACGATGAAGGGCAGAGTCGCCGTGGGCGGCAGTTATCAAAGTTAAGCGGAGCATGAAAGCTTTAAAGAAAAGGTGGTGGAGTTGAATCAACAACTCCACCACTGTTAGAGCCGCGCGACCAGTTGGCTTAGAAGGTAAACTTCACGGCGAACTGGAAGGCGCGCGGGCCGCCCGTGCCGAAGACGCTGTTGGCGCGCTGCGTCGGGCGGAACGTGTTGATTTCGGAAGCGGGCGTGCCAGCCGTTGGTAGCTCAAGGTTGGTGACGTTCGTCAGGTTGGCGATGTTGAAGAGGTTGAAGACCTCGCCAATCAAATCCAGCTTGCGAACTTCACCGAACCGGAAGCTCTTGGTCAGGCGAACGTCCTGCGAGATTAGAGAGTCGCCGCCGATGGGCGTGTTGGCAGGCAGTTCTGCTATCGCCACCAACTCCGTGCCGAACGGGTCAAACGGGACGCCACCATCAACAAACGCCGCATACTGATTTCGATTGGCGTTGTAGGTGCGAATCAGCGCGTTCAGCGCGCTGACCGATTTGATGTTGCGCCCGATTGAGCCGGGGCCGGTTCCGGGCAGGTACGAGGCGGCGTCGAAGGTCGAGCCGGAAAGATTCGCGCCGCCCGGCAGGAAGGCGTTCAAGGGCAAGCCGCTAAAGGCTGTCGAAATCAGCGAGACTGTGTAGCCGCCGAGCACGTTTCGCTTGAAGCCGGAATCGCTCTTCTTGAAGAAGGGCATTTCCCAGATAGCGCTGACGACGAGACGGTTTGTGCGGTCGAGCGCAGCCGGGCCGTAGTCTTCGCGGAAGTTAAGCAGGTTGGTTTGTGATTCGCCGAGGCCAAGCGTGTCGCTGCCGAAAGCCTTGAAGCGCGACAGCGTATAGCTGGCCGTGAACTGGAAGCCGTTCGAGAAACGACGGTCGAGGCGCACCAGCAGGGCGAGATAGGTGGAGAAGGCTGAAGAGTCCGCGTACGGCACGGAGTTGTCAAAGGAACTGAGCCTTTGCTGCGGAGCGCCGACCGCTTTGAAGTTAGTCTCGAAGAGATTGGCGTCGTAGACAATCACTTCATGCAGACCTTTGCGATAGTTCACGTCAGCCTGCAAGAGCATCTTGCCGGGCAACTCACGCTGCACGCCGAGCGCGTACTGAATCGAGTACGGCACCTGAAACTCTGTCGAGAAGAACGGGCCGGACGGAGCCAGGCCAGCCGCCGCCCCGCACTCAATCGAAGTCGGCAGAGTGCAACTGCTGAAGACGTGCTCGACTTCCGAGCGAATCGAGGGCAAGAGCGGCAGCAGTTGAGCCAGCGTGATGCGGTTCGAGCCGGTCAGGGCGAAGCGACCGTCGCCGCCGAACGCGCCGAGCGTCACAGGAGCAACGATGTCCGTGCCGACGAGGAACAACTCCGCTCCCGGCGGGCCGAGGTCGGCGCGCTCGAAGAGTCGCAGGTTGTCAATCGCCGTGTCGTAGTAAATGCCGAAGCCGCCGCGCACGACGGTCTTGCCGTTGCCCTTGATGTCCCAAGCGAAGCCAAGGCGCGGGGCAAAGTTGTTGGTGTCGCGCGGGCTCGGCGAAGTTCCTTTGCCGAAGAGCGGAGCGATGATGGTCGGGCGATTCAGGTCGTGATTCCAAAGGTTCGAATCGACGCGATAGGCCAGCCCGTAGTTGAGCGTGAATCTGGAAGAGATTTTCCAGTTGTCGTTGCCGTAAATCTGAAAGCGATTGTTGATGGTCGAGCCGCCGGGCGTATTGAACGGCAGGATGTCGTCGCCGATGCCGAGCGTGATGTCGCGCACGGGGGCGGCGAGAAAATCCGCCTCCGTGTTAAAGGCCGCCGGGCCTCCGGCGTCGGGGCCGAAGAGACGGACGCGCGACGGCTTGGCGAAAGCGAACTGGCCGCCGATGGCTGTGCGCTCGTAGTCGCCGCCGAAGCGGAACGTGTGCGAGCCGCGCGTGTAGGTCAAATCGTCGCGCACTTGATGGCGCACCTGATCCGTCACCTGCGGGGCCAGATAATTCGTGCCGGTCCGAAAATCCTGTTCGAGCGCGCTGTTGAAGATGCGCAGTTCGCCGAGGCCGCCGCTGGCGACGGTCGCGGGCAGGATGACGTTCTTGAAGTTGTTGTAGTTGTAGCGCAGGTCGTTGACGAGGTTCGAGCCGAAGCTGCGCGTGTAGCCCGCGACGATGCCGTCCGAGCGATTGGTGATGGCCTGGTCGTTCGAGTTAAAGATGCCGGAGGTTGACGCGCGCGGAACTATCCCTGCGGTCGAAGGGAAAGGAACCTGCTGGTCGTTGTCGTCGTGCGAATAACGGACGAAGAAATTCGAGCGGCTGTTGATGTTCCAGTCCACCTTGCCCGTCAGCAGCAGTTCGTTGAAAGGATTCCCCGTGAAGCCGCTGAAGGAAGGCGCGCTCAAAGCCGTGTTGTGAATCGCGGTGCCGTCCTGATTATTGTACTCGGCGTTAAAGAAGAAGAAGAGCTTGTCCTTCTTGATTGGCCCGCCGATGGTTCCGCCGAACTGCTCGCGGTCAAAGGGAACGCGGTCGGCGCGGGCCGCAGGCGGCAGGCCGTTGGCCGCGTCGAGGCGCGAGAGCGCGGGCAGGGCCGCATACTTGGCGTCGCGGTAATAGATGTAAGCGTTGCCGTGATATTCGTTGCTGCCGGAACGCGACACGATGTTGACGGAGCCGGAGGCGGAGGCTCCCGTCGAGAGGTCGTAGTTGGAGATGCCGATTTGAAATTCCTGCACAATCTCCTGCGAGAAATTCTGCACGGTCGTGCCGACGATGTTGTCCACGACCGAGCCGCCGTCAACTGTTATCTGCGTCGAGCGTCCGGCCTGACCGGCAATCGAGACGCCAGTGTAGTTGGCCTTCGTCGGGTCGAAGCTCCCGCCCTCGACCTTTTCGGTTCCCGGTTGAAGCTGCGCGAGGTCTAGGAAGTTGCGACCGTTGAGCGGCAGGTTTTGAATCTGGCGCGTGTTGACGACTCCGGCCACAGTATTGTCGATGCGGTCAACCTGTGCTTCGCCGCCGCCCTCGACGTTGACGGTTTCGCCGACGACGCCGACTTCCAATTTAATATCGAGCGGGACGACGCGCCCGACTTCGACCCTCACATCCGAGGCCAGCGAAGTCTTAAAGTTCGGGGCCGTCACCTTCACTTCATACGCGCCCGGCGGCAACTGCGAGAGACGATAATGACCGTTCTCTTCTGTGTTCGCGGTGCGCGCAAAGTTGGTGGCCGTGTTGCGCACGGTGACGGTGGCGTTCTGGACGATGGCGCCCTGCTGGTCTGTCACGGCGCCTTCGACCGCTCCGGTCGGCTCTTGCGCTCTGAGCGCAGGCGTGAGGCTCAAGACGAGCAGCGCCAGCGTGAAGACGCGCGCCAACCATTTCCTGTTTCTCAAGTGGACGTTCATGGACGAGTTCCTTTCTGCTAACGGTTGGTTAGACTGGCTGTCTTTTATAAAGAAAGACTGGAACCCCTTGGATGGAAAACTCCCGCTTGTGCCATGCGTTCGACAGTCAGTGATTAATTATCACGTTCAAGGAGGAGACATTGATTTAAGTCGCGATTCATAACTGCAACTCTTATGCCCGTCATTGAGCGCGGCGTGAAGCGCCGCAGATGGTTGCGCTTAACATCCAGAGGCGGCGAGGCGACGGGGCGCTGGTCATCCAAAAAAATGAACGACCATCCATAAATCCAAACCATTCGAGACTGCGGGCGCGAGAGTCTGTGCTAGACTTCACCTGCTCATCGACAGAGATTGAGAGCCGGACGGTTGCGAAAGTCCAGCCCCGGCGAGAAGGGTTTTGAGAGAACGTGTCGGAACGTATTTACCGCGACCCCGTTCATAATATTATTCGGCTGCGCACTGAAGAGGCCGAAGGCAAGTTGATGGTGCGCCTAATTGACGCGCCGGAATTTCAACGCCTGCGGCGCATCAAGCAACTCGGCCTCGCGCTCTTCACCTATCAGGGCGCGGAGCACTCGCGCTTCACGCACAGCCTCGGCGTGCTGCATCTCATCACGCGCGTGTTAGACCGTCTCAGCGAGAAATACAAAATCACGGAAGCAGACCGCGCCGCCGCCCGCGCCGCCGCTCTGCTGCACGATGTCGGCCACGGCTCTTTCTCGCACGTGATGGAAAAGGTCATGGGCTTTCATCACGAAGCATGGACGGTGCGCGCCGTGCTCTCCGAAGAGACAGAGATTGGCCGCGTGCTGCGCTCTTACTCCGAGGAGTTGCCGCAGCGAGTCGCCAGCATTATCGAAGGCAAGTTTCAGCCAGCGGCTCTGGCTCACCTCGTCTCCTCGCAACTCGACGTTGACCGCATGGACTACCTTCTGCGCGACTCGCTGATGACCGGAGCGAAGTACGGCATCTACGACCTCGAATGGATTATTAATGCCTTGCAGATTGACGAAGAGAACGACCGCATCTACGTCGCGGCGCGCGGGCTCTACGCCGTCGAGGAATATTTGCAGGCTCGCTATTACATGTTTCGGCAGGTCTACTTTCATCGCACGTTGCGCTCGGCTGAGGCCGTCCTGCGCTCGACGCTCAGGCGCGCGCTCGAACTCCTTGAAGCTGGCAAGGACGTGTGGTGCGCGCCCGGGACGGCCTTCGAGAAAGTGCTGCGCCGCCAGCCCTTGAGCCTCGCAGACCATCTTGAGATGGACGATTCCGACGTGCTCTTTCACGTCAAGCAGTGGCAACATAGCTCCGATGCCGTCTTGAGCGATTTGAGCCGCCGCTTCGTTCATCGCCGCCTCTTCAAAGCCATTGACCTCGACATGCCGGAAGCAGAGCGCGCGGGCTTTCTGGACGAAGCGCGCGAGCGCGTGCGCGCCGCGGGCTTTGCGCCCGAATACTATTTCATCGAAGACTACGCGGGCGACGTGCCGTACTATAATTACTACACGGCGGAAGGCGCCGAGCCGAAGACGCGCATCTACGTCGAAGACGGCTACGCGCGACCGCGCATACGCGAAATCAGCGAAGTCTCCGACGCCGTGCGCGGCCTGCAACGCGGCTACGAACTGCACCGCGTCTGCTTCCCCGACGAAGCCAAGGAAGCCGTCTACGAGCTTTACCACAGCGTCGCGCCGGCGCAGGCGACGATGAACGCGAACCCATGAACGATGCGCGCTAAGCGCAAGCGAAGCGAGGGACAACGACCTTGCTCTTGAAAGCTTGTCCCTCATCGTTCATTGTGTCCTTTGACGGAGAATGAGAAGCGATGGCACGCATTGACGGGGTTGAGCCGCAGCAAGTTGACCGCTATGCGCGTCAAGTCTTCGAGGCGCAGGCGAAGAAGTGGGGCGCTCCGCTTCTTAATCACCTCGTCTACGCGCGGCGGCCTTCCATCTTTCGCGGGGCGCGCGGCATGTGGCAAGGGATTGAGGCATCCGCGCTGATTGACGCGCGCCTGCAAGCTCTCCTTAATCGCCGCGTCGCCGCGCTCAACCATTGCGAGTTTTGACAGGACATCAACGCTGCCGTGGGCAGCGAGCTTGGCTTGTCGCAAGAGAAGATTCTGGCGCTGGCGGACTATGCGAGCAGCCCGCTCTACGACGCGGCGGAGCGTGTCGCCCTCGAATACGCGGACGCGATGACGATGACAGACCGCGACGTGAGCGACGAGTTGTTCGCGCGCCTCCGAGAATTTTATGATACGGATGCCATCGTCGAGTTGACGGCCATCATCGCCTGGGAGAACGCTTCCAGCAAATTCAATCGCGCCCTGCGCGTGCCGTCGCAACAACTCTGGCAGCCTTGATTCTCCGTCCATTAGATTTTACGCATTGACGCCGCTTATTTTAGCATTGACGCCGCATTAAACTTTAAGCCTTGAAGCCTCGCTTTTTATTGTTGCTCGTTCTGCTCGGCTGCGCCGCGCTCGCCTCAAGCGTCGCGGCGCAGCCGACCTCGCCCGCGCGCCGGACAAACGTGGCCGTGCTCGACTTCGGAGAGACGGCGACGGGCGCGAGCGCGGCTTTGAAGTTCAGAACCGCGCTGGCCGCCGACGCAGGCTTGTCAGTGCCGGATAGAGATGAAAGCCGGGCGGCGGCGCGCGGGTCTGGCTACGCGGGTTCGCTCAACCTGACGCTGGTTGAGGCGCGCGATTTAGGCTCCGCGCTCGGCGTTGATTTTTATCTGCTCGGCGACGCGCAAACGCTGCGCCGTTCTCGCTCCGACCGTCCGGCTTACTTCGAATCCGCCGCCGCCGTCTTTCTCGTCAGTTCTCGCACCGGCAGGCTCATCATGTGGGAGCGTCCGAGCGCGGAGGAGGCTTCGCCGGAAGCTGCCGAGCGACGACTGCTCGCGGAGTTGGAGCGACGAGCCGCGAGCTATGCTGAACTTGTGCGCGCAGCCGAAGCGCGTGAGCGCGACGAACGCGCCGAGGCGATAGAGCATCGCGCCCCGCTCGTCGAAGACGCGCCGATGGATGAAAGCCCCGCTGCCTTAGGCTTGCGCTTGCCCGCGCCCTATCGTCGCGTGCAACCGGCTTATCCGGAGACAGCCGCGCGCGCAGGAGTTGAAGCCGTCGTTGACGCGCAGGTCGAGGTTGACGCGGCGGGCGAAGTCGCGCGCGTCGAAGTCGTGCGATGGGCCGGTTACGGGCTTGACGAAGCGACCGTCAGCGTCATTCGTCAACTACACTTTCGCCCGGCCACCCGCGACGGCTCGCCCGTCCCGCTGCGCGTGCTGCTGCGCTACAACTTTCGCCGCCCTCCCGGCGAAAGCCAAAAGGCGACAGCCGTGAGCAGTCAAAAGTGAGCGGCAGTTAAAAGCGAACAGCGTTCATGAATCACGAGCGGGCGGGAATCAGCAGCAGTCATAAAGCAACGGGCGGTCAGTAGTCAGCAACTCAGTCTTCGGCTTGCGGCTGACGGCTGAGCATCGTTCTCTAAAGGAGTTAGAAAGCTTGCGTCGTCTTAACTTTTTATTTCGTCTGTGCGCGCTGTTGATGGCGCTGGGGGCGTGCGGCCTGGGCCTCGCGGCGGCGAGCGGCGCGCGGGAAGTTTCAGGCGGCGTTTCGACGGAGACGCGCGAGGGACGGCTCGCCGTTTTCGATGACGTGTGGCAGACGATTCGTGACCGTTACTACGACCCTTCGTTTCACGGCGTTGACTGGCAAGCGCAACGCGCGACGTTTCGCCCGCTCGCCGCCACAGCGACCAACGCCGCGGAGTTATACGCCGTCCTTCGCCGCATGATTGGCAACCTGCGCGACGCGCACACGCGCATCCGCACGCCCGACGAAAAGTTTGACTGGCAACGCCCGCGCGTCTTGAGCGTCGGGCTGTCCGTGCGCGAAGTGGAGGGTCAGCCGGTGGTCGTCGCGGTCGAGCGCGGGGCGGAGGCCGAACGCCTCGGCTTGCGCGCGGGCGACACGATAATCAGCATTGACGACGAAGCGGCGCTCGACGTTTTCCGTCGTCGCTTGCAGGAACAGGGCGGCTCTTCGACCGCTGCGGCGGCGCGGCTGCGCGCGATGGCGACGCTGTTTGACGGGCCGCGCGATTCAAGCGTCAGGATTGTCTGGCGTGGCGGCGATGAGAAGGAGAAGAGCGGCAGTTTACGCCGCGAACTGCGCGAGCGTTCGACGGCTGTGCGCGCTCGCTCGGTGGAAGGCGGCAACGTCCTTGTCGAGTTCGACGTGTTCGCTCCCGACACCGCGCTTGAGTTTACGCGCACGTTGATGAATCGCCTGCGCGGGGCGCGCGGGCTCATTCTGGATTTGCGCAATAACGGCGGCGGCGACGCCGAAGCGATGACCGAAATCGCCTCGTCCTTTCTGCCCGTGGGCCAGAGCCTCGGTCGCTTCACGGATCGCGGCGGTCGCGCTTTCTTCGAAGCCCAGACGCGCTCGTCTCTGCTGCTGTTCGCCGACTCGATTACGCGCCTGCAAGCTCCCGTCGTCGTCCTCACGAGCGAGCGCACATCGAGCGCGGCGGAGATTTTCGCTTACGCTCTGAAGGCTGCGCGGCGCGCGCGCATCATCGGCCAGAACACGTGCGGCTGCGTGCTCGCCATCCGCCGCCGCCACACGCTGCCCGATGGCGGCGAACTGGATGTCAGCGAAATGGATTATCGCACCAGCGCGGGCGCGCGGCTCGAAGGCGTCGGCGTCGTGCCGGACGAAGCGATTCAACTGAAGCGCGCAGACCTCTCGGCCCGCCGCGACCGCGCCCTCGAACGCGCCCTCGCCTATCTCGCCAACGAAAATCGCCGCCGCTAATAACGGAACCTTTCTAAACATGCGGCGTCTAAAGTTTCAGCAGACGCCACGTTCGCCCGCAAGCCTTTTCGGATGGGCGCGTTCTACTCAAAGAGCGGGACGCGCGGCTCTTGTGTCCGTCCGGCGCGCTTCGCTCTACACGAGCGCGGCAGGCAGCAAAAGCGACGCCCGGCCTTCGTCCGTCAGACATCGAAAAGGAGACTCTCCATTGAATATTCAAAAGCACATCGCCGGCCTCGTGCTCTTCATCTTCATCGTCAGCAGTTCGGTCTACATCTATAGCCTTGTGGCCGCGCCTCTGCGAATGATTCCGCCCATTCCTCTTTATGAACTGCCGACCCGCCGCGTCAACTCGTCGCCGCCCATTGATTATCAACCGCGGTTAGTCTCTCTGGATTTCATCAACGAGATGAGCTACACGACGTTGACCGTCAAGCGCGAGAGCAACACGCCCGCGCCCGCCATGCTCTGGGTCAACACCTCTTTCTTCGTGCCGGAATCGCCTGACGAACTATGGACAAGCGGCCCCGTCGAGTTGCGCGCGCCGTTTGGCGGCGGCGGCAACCAGGCATCCCTCACGGTCGTCAGTAGATTTCCCTGGCGCAACAGCGCGGGCGTCCGGCGCGCGGGCTTCTACGCGCTCGTCACCGTCTCGACCGTTTCCGCCGACGACGCACTGCGCCGCTCCGAACAGGCCGAGGCCACCATCGAGACAGCCGTTCCGGTCTTAGTGCAGGTCGAACAACAAACGGGCCGTTAAATTGTTTTGGCAGCGGCGGCTGCCGCGCAAGTTTTACGAAGAGCTTCATTCAAAGCCTGCAAGATTTTCAAACGCTAGCGCGAAAGCAGACGACCGAAGGAGATTGGTGATGAAAGACGACAATGGCAAGACATCAAACGGCAGCAAGAATTTTCTCTCAAGACGCGCTGGCGCGCATGCAGGCAAACGTCAACTCTTTCTCGTTGCCTGCCTGATTGCGTCGCTGCTCTTAGCGTCGTGCCAGCAGGAGAAAACAAAGAAGAGCGTGGCCGGAGTCGCGGAGGAAACACCGACTTCCGACACGACGACGGCGAACGTGGCAACGTCTGCTTCGCCCAACGGCGTCGCCAGCACGATGGCTTACGACGGCAGGCAGGAGAGTCAAGCCTCCAACACGGAGGCGTACACGCACTTTGACGACAACCCGTTCATCGAAGCCTCGCGCGCTCCGCTCTCAACCTTCTCCATCGACGTTGACACGGCTTCCTACAGCAACACGCGCCGCTTCATCACGGACGGGCAGTTGCCGCCCAAGGACGCCGTGCGCATCGAAGAGTTGGTCAACTATTTCTCTTACGACTACCCGCAGCCGGTCGGCGAAGCTCCCTTCTCCGTGACGGCTGAAGTCTCCGAGGCCCCCTGGAACAAAGCGCACCGCCTCGTCCACATCGGCCTTCAGGGCAAGCGGATTGCGCCGGAGCAGATGCCGCCCGCCAACCTCGTCTTCCTGCTCGATGTCTCCGGCTCGATGAATGAGCCGCGCAAGCTCCCGCTCGTCAAGTCTGCCCTGAAGATGTTGATTGAGCAGTTGGGCGCGCGTGACCGCATCGCCATCGTCGTCTACGCGGGTTCGAGCGGGCTGGCCTTGCCTTCGACCACGGGCGACCGCAAAGGCGAAATCCTCGCCGCGCTCGACCGCCTCGAAGCCGGAGGCTCGACCAACGGCGCAGAGGGCATTCAACTCGCTTACCAAATCGCGCAGCAGAACTTTATCAAGGGCGGCGCGAACCGCGTCATCCTCGCCACCGACGGCGACTTTAACGTCGGCGTCACCAGCGAAGGCGACCTCGTGCGCTTGATTGAAGAGAAGCGCGAGGGCGGCGTCTTCCTCTCCGTGCTCGGCTTCGGGACAGGCAACGTCAAGGACTCGACGATGGAGAAGCTGGCCGACAAAGGCAACGGCAACTACGCATACATTGACACGCTCGGCGAAGCCCGCAAGGCTCTCGGCGAACAAATCGGCGGCACGCTTTTCACCATCGCCAAGGATGTCAAGATACAGGTCGAGTTCAACCCGAAACAGGCCGCCGCGTATCGCTTAATCGGCTACGAAAATCGTCTCCTGCGCGATCAGGATTTTAACGACGACACAAAGGACGCGGGCGAAATCGGCGCGGGCCACACCGTCACGGCTCTCTACGAAGTCGTCCCCTTCGGGCAGAAGTTCGAGAACGCGGGCGTTGACCCTTTGAAGTACCAGCAACCTTCGCAGACTTCGCAGATGGCCGACAGCCGCGAGTTGATGAACATCAAGCTGCGCTACAAAGAGCCTGACGCAAGCTTTAGCAAGTTGCTCAACATCGGTCTCGCGGACGCGGGCAACAAGCTGAACAACGCCTCCGAGAATTTCAAGTTTGCCTCGGCGGTCGCGGAGTTCGGCATGCTCCTGCGCGCTTCCAAATACAAAGCGGACGCCAGCTACACGGACGTGCTGCAACTGGCGCGCTCGTCAACCGGCACAGACCTGCACGGCTATCGCAACGACTTCATCAACATGGTCGAGACGGCCCGCACGCTCTCGTCCCGCAGGGCCGCGCTCGACTAAAGCAACTTGTGCCGCCTTGAGCGAACAGTCGCTCGCCATAGCCGACACTTAAGGCCACTAGAGAGAATTGAAAAAGAGAGAACACGAAGGCGCGATGCAAGCTTTCGTGTTCTCTCTTTCCGTATTCCATCTTCTCTCTTTCCGTGTTCTGTCTTCTCTCTTTTATGTCTCCGGCCTTCGATGTTTGTCGTCCAGCAAGTCTTCGTAAATCTTCATTACAGCCGCGCTCTCATCCCGCGTTTTCAAACCTTGTGTGACAGGCGCGCGGGTCGTGTTATGATGAGGCTCTACCGGCAAGAAGGATAGTTGGGCCGTCCAAAATGTTGTATCTCTCTCAAGTGTTGGGTCGTCCGATACGCGACCTCGAAGGCGAGCGTGTGGCGACCATCAGGGACATCATCGTGCGTCTGGGCGAGGAAGACCATCCGCCTGTGACGGGCTTTGTCGCGCGCTATCGCCGCCGCAATTTCTTTCTGCCGCGCTGGCGCATCGCGCAGTTTGGCGAGCAGGGCGCGAGCTTGAACGCAGACATTCTGGACTTGCGCCCGTTCAAGCGACGCGAAGACGAAGTGTTGCTGGCGCGCGACGTGCTCGACAAGCAGTTGATTGATGTTGACGGCAAACGGGTCGTGCGCGTCAACGACGTGCAGTTGATTGAGGCGGCGAACGAGTTTCGCGTGACGGGAGCGGACGTGAGCCTGCAAGGCTTGTGGCGCAGGCTCATGCCAGTCGGCTTTGTCGGCGCGGCGCGGCCCGTTGAAGTCATTGACTGGAAGGACGTGGGCTATCTGGCGACGGACGCGGGCGGCGTTCGTTTGAAGTCTTCGGCGGACAAACTCGCGCGCCTGCACCCGGTCGAAATCGCGCGCCTCGCCGAAGCTCTCTCCTATCATCACGGCTCGGAGATTGTCGAAGCCCTCGACGACGAGATTGCCGCCGAGACGCTCGAAGAGATGCCCGCGATTGCGCAGGCGCGCATCATCGGCGAGATGGACGAAGAGCGCGCCGCGGACATTCTGGAATGGATGTCGCCGGACGAAGCGGCGGACGTGCTCGGCGATTTGCCGGAAGAGAAGGCCGAAGACCTGCTCAATCGCATGGACACCGAAGAGCAAGCGGATGTCGCGGAACTGCTGCCTTACGAAGACGACACGGCGGGCGGATTGATGACGACCGAGTTCGTCACGCTGCCACGCGCCCTGACGGTCGGCGAAGCTCTTGCGCGACTGCGCGAGATGGCCGAAACGCCGAACATGATTTACTACCTCTACGTCGTCGAAGAGGAAGGCTCCTGGAAGCTTTTGGGCGTCATCGCCCTGCGCAGCCTGATTCTGGCAGACCCGCAAGCCCCGCTCGCGGACGTGATGCGCGACGAGTTTCAGACAGCGCACCCGGACGATTCGGCCAAGGAAGTGGCGCAGAAGATAGCCGAGTACAATTTGCTGGCTCTGCCCGTCTTGGACGAAGCGGGCGAGATTTTGGGCATCATCACCGTTGACGACGCGATGGAAATTCTGCTGCCGAAAGGCTGGCGGCAACGCTTGCCGAGACTGTCCGGCTAGACAAAACACGGCGCACAGGATAAAAGAAACTGTCGCTTTGTCCAGCTGCTTTTCACTCTTTACCGCTTGACCGTATGAGAGACGGAGAACCTCCTAATCATGGCCCAATCGCGCATAGCGGTGACGACCGCCGGGCGTCGCTTATGGCGGCGCGGGGCGCGCTCTGTGCGGCGCACGTTCGCGCAGCGCAAAGGGCTGCTGGCCTATCTGGCGGTGCTCGGCCCCGGCGTCATCGCGGCCAACGCGGGCAATGACGCGGGCGGCATCGCCACCTACTCAAGCGTCGGCGCAGACCACGGCTATCGCCTCCTGTGGGTTCTGCTTCCACTAACAATCTGCCTCGGCATCGTGCAGGAGATGTGCGCGCGAATGGGCGCGGTGACGGGCAAAGGACTGTCCGACTTGATACGCGAACGCTTCGGCGTGCGCTGGATGGCGCTCGTCATGCTGGCCCTGTTGATTGCCAACGGCGGCATTACCGTCTCGGAATTTTTGGGCATCGCGGCGGCTTCGGAACTGTTCGGCGTGCCGCGCTTTGTGGCCGTGCCGCTGGCCGCGGCCTTCGTCTGGTGGCTCGTCGTCAAAGGCTCTTACAAACGGGTCGAGCGCATCTTTCTACTGATGGCGCTCGTCTTCCTCGGCTACATCGTCTCGGCCTTTCTCGCCAAGCCCGTGTGGGGCGACATCGGGCGCGCAGTGGTTCATCCGAGTTTCCAGTTCGACGCCGCTTACCTCTTTACCTTCGTCGCCATCGTCGGCACGACCATCTCGCCTTACATGCAGGTCTTCGTGCAGTCGTCGGTTGTCGAAAAGGGCGTCACCGCGGAAGACTACGCACTGACGCGCGCAGACGTGTGGACGGGAACGTTCTTCGCCATGATGATTGTCTTCTTCATCATGGTTTCGACCGCCGCCGTGCTGAGCAAGCAGGGCATACACATTACGGAAGCGGCGGACGCGGCGCGCGCCCTTGAACCGCTGGCCGGCCCTTACGCCAAACTGCTCTTCGGCGTCGGACTCTTCGGAGCCTCGATGCTGGCGGCGGGCGTGCTGCCGCTCTCGACCGCCTACTCCATCAGCGAAGCTCTCGGCTATGAAAAAGGCGTCTCGCGCAGCTTTCGTGAGGCTCCGATTTTTCTCGGCATCTTCACGTTTCTCGTCGTCGTCGGCGCGCTCGTCGCGATGATGCCGGGCTTGCCGATTATAGACGCGCTGCTTAACTTGCAGGTCATCAACGGGCTGCTGCTGCCCGTCCTGCTCATCGCCATCCTGCGCCTTGTGAACGACGAAGAAGTGATGGGCGAGCACACGAACGGCCCCGTCTATAACGCGCTGGCGTGGCTGACGGCCATCACCATCTCCGCCCTCTCGCTGCTTTTCATCATCACCAAAATCTTTCCGCGCATCCTTGCTCATTAGCAGAATTTCCGCTCGCCAAGCCGAAGCGATTAGTGATAAAAATAGCGAGACGAAACTCCAGACCGTTTTAACTGGTAGCACTCTTGCCAGAGGTGACACAGAGCCGCGTGAGACGCCCCCAACCTAAAACACAGTTAGCGCTTTTTCTAATCGTCGCCGCCGTGCTCACGCTGGCGCTCTATGCCCTACATGCGTCCGAGCCGTCGTTGACAACTTACGCGGTCAACCGCATGGGGCCGCACGAAACTCCTGCTAAAAGGGCCGAAGCCGAAGCCGCCTTCAACGCGGTTTTGAACATCATCAAGCTGCTGCTCTGGTCCGGCTTGATAATCCTGCTGGTGAGAGCCCTGAGCGCGGCTATCTTCCGGCTCGCCTTCCGCCTGCGCAGAGGCGCCGAAGCGCCGAGCTTGATTCGCAATATCTTTTCGCTCATCGCCTTCACGGTTCTCTTCTTCATCGCCTTCAGCCAGATTTATCCGGGCGTCAATCTGGGCGCGCTCTTTACCACTTCGGCCATCTTCGGCGTCATCCTCGGCCTCGCCTTGCAGGACACGCTCGGCAATCTCTTCGCGGGCATCTCGCTGCACGCGGACAATCCCTTTCAAGTCGGCGACGTGATTGGCTTCGGGCAGCAGCAGCAGTTCACAGGCGTCGTCGAGAGCATCACTTGGCGGGCCGTCAAGATTAGAACTTTTCAGAACAAGATTGTCCTCGTCAGCAACAGCAACATCGCCAAGGAAGCCATCGAGGTCGCCCCGCGCGAGAACACGAACGCGCGCATCGTCTTCTTCAACACGCGCTACCGCGAGTCTCCGGCCAAGACGATTCACATCGTCCGCGAGGCCGTGCGCGAAGCCGAAAACGTCTCGCAGAAAATCAAGCCGGTTGTCCGCATCCGCTCGCTCGCCGATAGCTCCGTAGACTACGAAGTCAAATACTGGCTCGAAGATTACGCGAAGTATAACGACACGGACGCGCTCGTGCGCCAGCGTATCTGGTACGCCTTTCGCCGCGCCGGTCTCAGCTTCGCGTACCCGACGCGCACGCTTCGCCTCGAACGCCGCACGAAGACGGACGAAGCACAAATCAGCAGCGAAATCATCGAACGACTTTCGGCTGTAGATATTTTCGCTCCCCTCACGACCGAAGAGACTGCGCGCCTCGCGGGCGCTTCCGTCAGCCACGTGTTCGCTCCGGGCGAGACGGTCATCCGCGCGGGCGATGATGGCAGTTCGATGTTCGTCGTCAACGGCGGGCGCGTGCAAGTGCAGGTGACGGAGAACGGGCGCGCGCGCAACGTTGCCATCCTCAACGAAGGCGACTTCTTCGGCGAGATGGCTCTCTTCACGCGCGAGCCGCGCACGGCCAACGTCGTCGCCGTGGAAGAGACGGAAGTGCTGGAAATCGGCTACGAAGCGATGAAGCGCCTCTTCGACACTAACCCAGACCTCGTTGAATCCCTGAGCCGCATCATCGCCGAACGCAAGGTCGGCCTCAAGAAAGAACCCGAAGGCGAAGCCGAACAGGAGCAGGAGTCCGAAGGCATCATCGCCACCATCAAGAAAATCTTCGGCTTCGACTAACTTCCTGCGGGCACATTAACTCCCCGCGCCCCATAGCCAATCGCCCTTCATTTCCAAGTCATTTTCCGTCGCTCCTCTTTCATCAAGTTCGTCTCTTTAAGAGCAAACCAATCCTACAGCGGCCTTCTCGAAGCTGTAAATCCAATGCGGAAAATTTTGACTGCGGGCAAAAAAGCGTCGTTTTTATGGGGATTTTCGCTCGAAAAAAGTTCAAAAGAGGACTTGACAAAGAGGCACTCAACCTTTATTATGCACCTACGCTCAGCAGCCGGAAGTCGTTTCAATCCGCTCCTTCGGCTGCCTTTACGCTACGTTGGAGCGTGCAAAGCTATTTAGGAGGAAGCTTCAAAATGAGTATCGTTCGTTATGATCCGTTCCGCGATTTGCGGAGTCTACAGGATGAAGTCAATCGCCTTTTCACGACCAATCTCTCGCGCGCCTTTGGCGACGAAGGGATTGCGCGCGGGGCTTGGAATCCGAGCGTTGACATCTACGAGAACAAAGACCAGATCGTGCTCGAAGCGGAATTGCCGGGCATGCGTCGTGAGGACTTTGACCTCTCGATTGAGAACAACGTGCTGACCCTTCGCGGCGAGCGTCGTTTCGAGAAGAAGGAAGAGTCGGACAACTATCATCGGGTCGAGCGCTCATACGGCTCGTTCACGCGCTCGTTCACGCTGCCGCAGACCGTCTCGGCTGAAGGCGCCGTGGCCGAGTATCGCAACGGCGTTCTGCGTGTGACGCTGCCGAAGCGCGAGGAAGTCAAAGCTCGCCGGATAGAGGTGAGTGGCGAGAGCGCCGAGTCGCAAGGTCGGCGCACGATTGAGGCGAAGCCGGAAGGCGGCGAGAAGAGCCAGAAGGCGTCTGCCAGCTAAATTGCCGGGGGGCGGCAATTGACAAAGGAGCGGGGTGGCTCGGGAGCGACGCTTCGCCGGGTCGCTCCGCTCTTTCTGCCCTTTGAATGAATGTGCTAGGGTTGTGATAATCGTCAGACAGCAAATTCCAGCAGAATATTTTTAAGACTTTTAAGGTAACAGTCATGCGTTTGGATAAATTCACTTTGCGCGGGCAGGAAGCCATTCAGACGGCCATCGAGTTGGCCGAGCGCAATCAGAATCAGCAGGTCGAGCCGGAGCACGTGCTCTTTGCGATGCTCGAACAGCCCGAAGGCATCGTGCGTCCGGTGCTCGGCAAGTTGGGAGCCAACGTGCAGGTCGTCTTAAACGACGTGCAGGCGGCGGTCGCTCGCTTCCCGAAGGTGCAGGGCGGGCAGCAATACTTCAGCCCGCGCTTGAGCCAGATTTTCATCGCCGCGCAGAAGCAGGCCGAAGAGATGAAGGACGAGTATATCTCGACCGAGCATCTGCTGTTGGTGATTGCCGACGAGAAGGAAGGCGACGCGGGCAAAATCCTGCGCCAGCACGGCGTCAACCGCGCAGACCTCTTGAAGGTCATCGAGCAGACGCGCGGCGGCTCGCGCATCACGGACCAGAACGCGGAGGAAAACTATCAGGCTCTCTCGAAGTATGCGAAAGACCTGACAGACCTCGCGCGGCGCGGCAAGCTTGACCCCGTGATTGGCCGCGACGACGAGATTCGGCGCACGATTCAAGTCCTCTCGCGCCGGACGAAGAACAATCCGGTTTTGATTGGCGAGCCGGGCGTGGGCAAGACGGCCATCGTCGAAGGCCTGGCTCAACGCATCGTCTCCGGCGATGTGCCGGAGACTCTGCGCAACAAGCGGCTGGTCGGGCTTGACCTCGGCTCGATGCTGGCGGGCGCGAAGTATCGCGGTGAGTTTGAAGACCGCTTGAAGGCGGTGCTCAAGGAGATTGAGAACGCGCAGGGACAGATTGTGCTCTTCATTGACGAGTTGCACACGCTGGTCGGGGCGGGCGCAGCCGAGGGCGCGATTGACGCTTCGAATATGTTGAAGCCCGCGCTGGCGCGAGGCGAGTTGCGCTGCGTCGGCGCGACGACCCTGAACGAGTACAAGAAGCACATCGAGAAGGACGCCGCGCTTGAGCGACGCTTCCAGCAAGTCTATGTTGGCGAGCCGACGGTCGAGGACACGATTGCCATCCTGCGAGGGCTTAAGGAACGCTACGAAGTTCATCACGGCGTGCGTATCAAAGACTCTGCGATAGTCGCCGCCGCGACGCTCTCGAATCGTTACATCACAGACCGCTTTCTGCCGGACAAGGCCATTGACTTGATTGACGAGGCGGCCTCGCGCCTGCGCATCGAGATTGATTCGCTGCCGCAGGAAATTGACGTGTTGGAGCGCGAAATCCTGCAACTGGAAATCGAGCGGCAGGCGTTGCAGCGCGAAGAAGACGAACGCTCGAAGGCTCGTTTGCGCGACATAGAGCAGCGCATCGCCGACCTCAAGGAGAAGTCCGGCGGGATGAAGGCCAAGTGGCAATCCGAGAAGGAAGAGATTGACCGCATGCGCGAGGCGAAGAACGAGCTTGAGCAGTTGCGCCTTCAGTTAGACCAGGCGCGCAACGCTGGCGACCTCGCGCGAGCGGCTGAGCTACAGTACGGCAAGATTCCCGAACTCGAACGCAAGCTCGCGGGCGAGCAGGACAAGCTGGCCGAGTTGCAGCAGGACGGCGTGATGCTCAAGGAAGAGGTTGACGAAGAGGACGTGGCCGAGGTCGTCGCCAAGTGGACGGGCGTGCCCGTCTCGAAGATGCTCGAAGGCGAGATGCAGAAGCTGGTCACGATGGAAGACCGCTTGCGCCAGCGCGTCATCGGGCAGGACGAAGCTTTGACGGCTGTCGCCAACGCAGTCCGCCGCGCCCGCGCAGGATTGCAAGACCCGAATCGCCCCGTCGGCTCGTTCATCTTCTTAGGGCCGACCGGCGTGGGCAAAACCGAGACGGCTCGCGCGCTCGCGGAGTTTCTCTTTGACGACGAGCGCTCGATGATTCGTCTTGATATGTCAGAGTACATGGAGAAGCATGCGGTGGCGCGGATGATTGGTGCGCCGCCGGGCTACGTCGGCTACGAGGAAGGCGGGCAGTTGACGGAGGCCGTGCGCCGTCGTCCCTATTCGGTCGTGCTCTTTGACGAGATAGAGAAGGCGCACCCGGACGTGTTCAATGTCCTGCTGCAAATCCTCGACGACGGACGCCTGACGGATTCCAAGGGACGAACGGTTGACTTTAAGAACACCGTTTTGATTATGACTTCGAACCTCGGGAGCCGCGAGATACAGGCCGCCGAAGGTGACGAGAAGCAGGTGCGCGAGGCGGTCGCGCAGGAGTTGCGCTTGAACTTCAAGCCGGAGTTTTTGAATCGCATTGACGACATAGTGATTTTCCATCAACTGTCGCGCGAGCAGATTACGCAAATCATAGACGTGCAACTCGAACGGCTGCGCGCGATGCTCGGCGAGCGCGGCGTCACGCTCGTCCTTGACGATTCGGCGCGGGCCTTGCTGGCGCGCGAAGGCTACGACCCGAACTACGGCGCGCGTCCGCTCAAGCGAGCGATTCAAACGCTCATTCAAAACCCGCTCGCCGTCCAACTGCTGCGCGGCGAGATTGCTCCGGGGCAGGTTATACACGTCTCGGCGGACGGCGACGAGATGAAGTTCAAGACCGAAGCGGCGGCGGCAGCCGCGTAAGAATGATGAAGGCGGAACGCTGGCGGCGATGAACGAAAGCCTTGCTCTCGATAGTTCATCCTTCATCGCCGCCGGCGTCTCTCTTTGTGGAGTTGACGATGACACAGCGTTGGGATCCTTTACGTGATTTGGTGATGCTGCAAGAACGAATGAATCGCCTGTTTGAGGATGCGACGAAGCAGCGCGCAGGCGACGAAGAAGACGAAAGCGAGCGGGCGATTGAGCGCGCGGATTGGAGTCCGGCGGCGGACGTTTACAACCGCGAGCAAGAGTATCTGATTATGATTGACCTGCCGGGCATCGAGCGCGAGGCTCTGGAACTCAGTCTCGATAACGACCGGCTCCTCGTGCGCGGCATTCGCACAATCGAGCAGGACGCGGCGCAGCGTCTTGAACGACGACACGGCAGCTTTCTGCGTCGCTTCGGCCCGCTGCCTCCGAGCGTCAATCAGGCGGCCATCAAGGCCGAGTACAAAGACGGCGTGTTGAGCGTTCGCCTGCCAAAGCGACAGGAACAGAAAACCGGGCGCGTGGAGATTAAAATACAGTAACAAGTGGCAAGTGACGAGCAGCAAGTTAAAGCCAAGAGCTTAATGCTCGCGGCTCGTCGCTTGCTCTTGCTCGTCACTTGTCACTCATCACTCGTCACTGCCGTTATGGTATCTTTTCGCAGGGAGAAAAAGAAGAAACGTATGGAAGAGGAAAGGGCGTCCCGCGCGGCGCGCGGCGATGACGCGCGCGGCTCAAGGGCGGCAGAGGAGATTCGTGTGACGGACAGGCGGCGCATCAATCTGGACAGCGAACAGCAAGGTTCGAGCGAAGGCGCGGCCGCCGCGGAAGAGCCGAGCCTGAAGCCGAGCTATGTCGAAGAGCTTGAGGCGAGAGCGCGTGAGGCCGAGCAGAAAGTGTTGGATGTGAAGTCGCGCTTTGAGCAGTTGCGCGCGGAGTTGCAGCGTGAGACGGACGAGACGCGACAGCGTTTGAATCGCGCGGCTGACGAACGCGCGCGGCGCGAGAAGGCGGAGTTTATCAGCGCGCTCCTGCCGGTCGCGGACAACCTGCAACGCGCGGTCGAAGCGAGCGCGGCGGGCAGTTCTCTGGAAGCCGTGCTCGACGGCGTGCGCAGCACGCTCAGCAGTTTCGAGAGCGCGCTTCTGGCGGCGGGCGTCGAGCCGCTCGCATCCGTCGGGACGCCGTTTGACCCTGAGTTGCACGAAGCCGTGGACACCATCGAGGTCGAGCCGGAACGCGACGCGACGGTGACGGCTGAATATGGCCGCGGCTATAAGATGGGCGACCGTTTGCTCAGGCCCGCGCGCGTGCAGGTCGGGCGGGCGAAGCGGGCCGCGCAGGAATAGCCAAAAGTTAGATTCAATCTTGTAACGACAGACGATTTTTAAGGAGACAACAAAGTGGCAGCCAAAGATTTGAAGTTCAGGGAAGAAGCCCGGAGCGCGATGCTTCAGGGCGTCAATGTGCTGGCGAACGCGGTGCGCGTCACGCTTGGGCCGAAGGGGCGCAACGTCGTCATCGGCAAAAAGTATGGCTCGCCGGTGATTACCAAAGACGGCGTGACCGTGGCCAGAGAGATTGAGTTGGCCGACAAGTATCAAAACATGGGCGCGCAGATGGTCAAAGAAGTGGCGACCAAGACGAACGACACGGCGGGCGACGGCACGACCACAGCGACCGTGCTCGCGCAGGCCATCTTTCGCGAGGGCGTTAAGAACGTGACGGCGGGCGCGAACCCGATGGCCTTGCAACGCGGCATTCAGATGGGCGTGGACGCGGCGGTCGCAGAGCTTGAGCGCATGTCGAAGAAGGTGAAAGGCAAGGAAGAACTGGCCAACGTCGCCACCGTCTCGGCCAACAATGACCGGCAGATTGGCAAGCTGATTTCCGAAGCGATGGAGCAGGTCGGCAAAGACGGCGTCGTCACGGTCGAAGAATCGAAGACGCTCTCGACCGAGTTGGACATCGTTGAAGGCATGCAGTTCGACCGTGGTTATCAATCGCCTTACTTCGTCACCAATCCAGACCGGATGGAGTGCGTGCTCGAAGAGCCTTTGATTCTGCTTCACGAAAAGAAGATTGCGGCGATGCGCGACCTGCTGCCGACGCTTGAGCAGACAGCGGGGCAAGGCCGTTCCCTGCTCATCATCTCCGAAGAGGTGGAGGGCGACGCGCTGGCCACGCTCGTCGTTAACAAACTGCGCGGGACGATAAAAGTTTGCGCCGTCAAGGCTCCGGCCTTCGGCGACCGCCGCAAGGCTATCCTTGAAGACCTGGCGACGCTGACCGGCGGGCGCGTCATCACGGAAGACCTCGGCATCAAGCTGGAAAACATCGGCCTCGAAGATTTGGGCACGGCCAAGCGCGTCATCATTGACAAGGACAACACGACCATCGTCGAAGGCGGCGGTGAGGCCAAAGCGATTCAGGGACGCGTCGCTGCCATTCGTCGCCAGATAGAGGAAACGACCTCGGACTACGACCGCGAGAAGTTGCAGGAGCGTCTGGCGAAACTCGCTGGCGGCGTGGCCGTGGTCAAAGTCGGGGCGGCGACCGAGACGGCGATGAAAGAGATTAAGATGCGCGTCGAAGACGCTTTGAACGCGACGAAGGCGGCGGCGCAGGAAGGCATCGTGCCGGGCGGCGGCGTCGCCCTGATGCGCGCGGCCCGCGCCCTTGACAAGCTTGAGGTCGAAGACCTCGACGTGCAGACGGGCATCCGCATCGTGCGTCGCGCTCTGGAAGAGCCGCTGCGCCGCATCGCCGAGAACGCGGGCGTCGAAGGCTCAATAGTCGTCGGGCAGGTCGAAGACGCCAAAGGCGCGCGCGGCTTCAACGCCGCGACAGGCGAGTATGAAGACCTCGTGGCAGCCGGAATTATTGACCCGACGAAAGTGGTACGCACGGCGTTGCAGAATGCTGCGTCCATCGCCGGATTGATGCTCACCACGGACGCCGCCGTCACCGACGCGCCGGAGCCGAAAAGGGCCGCGCCCGCCATGCACGGCGGAGGCGAAGACTACGATTACTGAAAGGCAGGGGTCAGGTGTTAGGGGTTGGGGGTTAGGGAAGAACAGAAGCAGCATCGCCGTCGCAGTTCTTCCCTAACCCCCAACCCCTATCTCCCATCCACGCATTTTTGTTGGCCAGACAATTGCAGGCGCGTGTTATGGTATGATTCCGATTGCATCGAAACGCAACGGCGTTCATGCCCCTCGCATCTAAAAGTTGTCCGAAGAGGGTCGCTGCATCAGGCGACCGGGAAGTTTGAGAATGTAGACGAAACTTTCCCGTCAAACTTTTGTCACACCACTGGCATTTGCTAACGGTCAAGCCGAGTCTTCCTTTTACCAGTTGAGAAATAAGCAATGATAGACCTTGGGGCATACAAAGATAAATTTGGCGATAGTGGCCAGCGAATCCTTGAGCATGCGCTCGGCGAATCGCGCCGCCGCGACCAGAACTACGTTTCGATTGAGCATATTTTGAACGCGCTGGCCAGCGAGGAGGCGGACCTCTTCAACGGCACTATGCGCGACCTTTCGATTGACCCGCGCTCGGTCAAGCTGGCCATCGAGAAGCGTCTTGAAATGAGTCGGCAGCATGTCGGCAAAGGCTTCAAGATTGCGCCCGACACGACCGATTTGTTCAAGCGCGCGATGGAACGCGCCCGCGCTCAGGGACGTAAAGTCATCGAGGCCACAGATATTTTCACAGCGCTCTCGCAGGACGAAAGAGGTCTTTTCGTCGAGGTCTTGAGAGGGCTCGGCGCAAACCCGGAGGCTGTCGTGGAAAACGTGCGCTCACGCGTTCACATACGCGAACAGGAAGAGGAGCAGTACAAGAAGAAGTTTGAACTGCCGCCTTACTTGAAACATTTCGGCGTCTCGATGAACCGGCTGGCGCGGGCGGACAAGATTCCGCCGACCATCGGGCGCGAGATGGAGATTCAACAGATGGTGGAGATTCTCTGCCATCGTGAGCGAGCCAACAGCCCGATGCTCGTCGGCGAACCCGGCGTGGGCAAGACGGCTGTGGTCGAGGGTCTGGCGCGCTTAATCGAGCTTGAGCCGGAGAAGGTTCCGGCCCGCCTGCGCGGCTCGCACATCGTGCAGCTACAGATGGGCGGACTCGTCGCAGGCACGATGCTGCGCGGCATGTTCGAGGAGCGCATCAAGGGCATCATTGATGAAGTGAAAGAGAAAGAAAATCTGATTCTCTTCATTGACGAAGCCCACACGATTATCGGCGCGGGCGCGGCCCTCGGCACATCATCTGATGCGGCCAACATGTTCAAGTCGTCTCTGGCGCGCGGCGAGTTGCGCATCATCGGCGCGACGACCCTGACCGAGTACAAGGAATACATCGCCGAAGACGAAGCCCTTGCGCGGCGCTTTCGTCTCGTCAAGGTGCAGGAGCCGACGCTGACGGAGACGCGCGAGATACTGCTCGGCCTGCGTCCTCGCCTTGAGAAGAACTACTCCGTCACCATCTCGGACGACGCCATCAACACGGCGCTTGAGATGGCTCCGAAGTACATACGCAATTTGCACCTGCCGGACAAGGCCATCGGCTGGCTCGACACGGCTGCGGTGAAGGTCGAGATTAACGAGCCGCAGACTTTGGTGGTCAAGCCCGAACACGTCATCGATGTCATCTCGCAGGAGTCGCGCATTCCGCGCGACATGATTTTCCGCGACACCAACGACCGCTTTGCGACGATGGAAGCAGACTTGGGCCAACGCGTCGTCGGGCAGCTTGACGCCGTGAAGGCCGTGGCCCAACGCCTGCGCCTGAACAAAGGCCCGCTCAAGGAAGGCCACTACAAGCCGGACGGCGTGCTGCTCTTCCTCGGCCCGACGGGCGTGGGCAAGACGGAGTTGGCGAAGGCCGTCGCGGAGTTTATGTTCGGCGACGAAGAGAAGATGGTGCGCATAGACATGTCGGAGTATGGCGACGGAACGGTCGGCATAGAGAAGTTGATCGGCATGCCGCGCGGCATCGTCGGCAGCGAGCGCGGCGGCATCCTGACCGAGCAACTGCGCGAGAACCCTTACACGGTTCTGCTCCTCGATGAAGTCGAGAAGGCTTCGCCCTACTTGATGAACATCTTCCTACAGGCCTTTGACGAAGGCTGGTTGACGGACGGGCGCGGCAAGAAGGTTTATCTCTCCGACGCCATCGTCATCATGACTTCGAATCTGGGCTCTGAGAGCTTTAAGAAGTACGAGAAGCCGCTCGGCTTCGGGCAGAAGACGCTCGGCGACGTTCGCGCCGTGAAGCATGAAGTGATGAAGGCCGCCGAGCAGCGTTTCTCGCCGGAGTTTCGCAATCGCATCGACGAGATTATCGTCTTCTCGCCTTTGACGATGGACGAGGTGCGCTCTATCGCCATCATCTACCTGAACAAGCTGCGCCGCCAGATGGAGCGGCAGGGCAAGGACGTGGAAATCACAGAACGCGCCGTTGACCGCTTGACCGAGAAAGGCTTCAGCCCTGCTTACGGCGCGCGTTTCCTGAAGCGGCACATTGACGAGAAGGTGAAGCTGCCGATTACGACCATGTGGCGCGGCGGTTCGCGGTTCCTCGTTGACGTGGAAGACGGCGAGGTGTCAATCAAAACGGCACCGGACGCTTTGAATAACTAGGCAACCGCCGCCCGCTCTGGCGGCGTCCAAAACCAAAGGGTCTCGATTGAGAGTTTCTCCGTTGAGACCCTTTCGCTTTGTCCGGCTCTCCCACATTTGTTAAATTAACTTGCTCCCGTTATTGAATCTGCCGTCCACCATTTTTGTTTCCGAACTGCCATGAACGAGAGAACTTTTCGCATCCAGACGCTCATCCGTCAACTAACGATTCTGGCGGTCTTCGCCTGCGTCGCTGCCCTGCCCGCGCTCGCTCAACAACCGAAGACGGAGCCGACGCCCGCTCCGCCGCAGCGAGCCGAGGCGCCGGCGCAACCATCGCAGCCCGCGCCCGCCATCGAAGAGAAGGCCGAAAAGATTTTGCAGCGCGCGGTCGCGGCTCTCGGCGGCGACGCTTACCTGCGCGTTCGTTCGTCAACCGGGCGCGGACTCTTCACGCCCTTTCGTGAAGGCGTCTCCAGCATTCCCAGTTCCTTCGTTGACTACATCATCTACCCGGACAAAGAGCGGACGGAGTTTCGCGGCGGCGGCTCGAAGACCATCCAGACCAACACGGGCGAGACGGGCTGGATTTACGACGGGGCGGCCAAAACCATCAAGGACATGACGCCCCTGCAAGTGACCGACTTCAAGCAGGCGATGCGAACCAACGTTGACAATCTGCTGCGCGGCCAATGGCGCAAAGAGGGCGCGAAGGTGACGTATCTTGGGCGGCGCGAAGCTGGCCTCGCGCGGCGCAACGAAGCCGTCCGCGTCGTCTATCCCGGCGACTTCATCGTCGATTTCGAGTTCAGCGCGCAGGACGGTCTTCCCGCCAAGATTCTCTACACGCGCGCCAACGCCGAAGGCGAAGAAGTCTCCGAAGAAGACCGCCTCGCGCAGTTCGTCAACACGAACGGCGTCAGTTCGCCATTCGTCATAGACCACTACACCACCGGCATCCAGACCAGCCGCATCAACTATCAGGCCATCGAATTCAACACCACGATTCCCGACACGCTCTTCGCGCGCCCCGCCAGCGTCAAAGCGATTAAGTAGCTGGCCGGAAGAGACGACTGGAACTCGCCGCTGATGACGGCGGCGGGGCTTCATTCACTTCTGCCGCCCTCAACTTTGCGCGAGCAATTTATCCCTCAGCCTCGTCACGCTGAGGGCCGTGAAAGGCTCGCCGTCGAAGATGACTTGCTTGGCGCTCTTCGCTTTCTGCCGCTGTAGATAATCGGTGACGTTCATCCAGCGAATCTGCCCGTCGGATGTGCGTATGACGAGCATCACAGGATAGGCTTGCGATTGCCAGTATGCGGCTTGCCGAGCCTTCTTGATGGTGAAGACTTCCTGGCCGTCGCCCTTGCGCTTGTAGAGATAAGAGTCGCCCGACTTGAGTTGCAGGTAGACGCGCTTGCCGCTGGCCTCGCCTTCGTAGTTCTTGAACTCTATCTCGCCGTCGATGCCCCAATCCGAGTTGGGCGTGGGGCGAAAGATTTGCCCCGCCTCGCCCGCGATAGCGAAGGCGTGGCCGACGAGAATCAATTCCCTGCTTTCGTTGTCGATGCTGATGCGGGCCTGTTCTTCCAACTCGCGCACGCGGCGTTGAAACTCTTCCGACGCAAACTTCTCTTCGATTAAATCCCACAGCGGCACGCGCCGCTCGCAGTTGACGCAGAGGATGTCTTTCAGTCCACGGTTGAGACGTTCCAGAGCCGTCTTGCGATTCTCAATCGGCGTATGGCAATGCGGGCAGACGTAGTGGCGCAGGCGCACGAGGTCCTGAGCCTTGACCTTCAAATGCTCGTGGACGTAGCGCACGAAAGTGACCTTCGTGTCGTCGGAGATGTCCGGCTCGAAGTAGACGGCAATCTCCGCTGCGCCTTCGCCCTGCTTGGTCATCTTGAGGCCGACGCGCTTGCTGCCCTGCGTTTTGAAGTCGGCGGCAAAGCGCCAGAGTTGGTCTTTCTCGAACGTCGGCGTGTGATGCAGGCGGACGACGAGCGTTGAGTAAATCTCGTCCAGTTGACCGTTGAACTGGTATGTGACGAAGACCGCCGGGTGGCCTTCCAGTTCGGGCCGCTCGCGTTTGAAGTAGGACGGAAAGACGAGCAGCGTGCCTGCCTCCGTATGCTCGCGCAGGCAGAGGCCGTGGTCAACGAACGTCTGGTGCATCGCGCGCAGCACAATCTGCTCTTCGTCCGCCGGCAGCCGCTTCATCTCCTGATAATCAAGCTTTCCGGCCAGCACGTCCTCTTCCGTGATGACGCCAATCTCTTCCGTGTGCGCGCGGACTCGTCTAATCACCGCGGCGGCGTAAGAGTTGACGCGCTCCGGCTGTAGCAACACGAAGTCGCCGAACTCCAACTGCCAGACGATGCCCGGCCCCGCCAGCAAACCCACGACCGCGCGCAACTGTTCGGGCGTGAAAGGCTCGGCGGGCAAGCGCATCTCCAACTGCTGCTTTAACTCTCCCATACGCAACAGAGCCTTGCCCTCGTCCTTGAGCTTCACTATCTCTTCCTTCAGCAGCTTGAAGATGCGCGGCGATGAAGTCCAAGGAATCTCGTCCCAAGGGATGCTCTCGATAATCGCCTCGCGCAAATCCTTGCAGCCCTTCCCCGTCCGCGCGCTCGTTTCCAGATAACCCGCGAACCCTCGCTCCTGCCGAAAACGCTCGATATTGCCGCCGCTAATCATCAACCCGCCACGGTCGCACCTTCCCGCGACCAGCAACTTCTTAAACGGGCGCCGCGCCGCCCGCTGCAAATCCCTGTCCCACTGTCCAAGCCCCTCAAACGGATTCTCGCTCTGCGGATTAAACACCAGCACAGCCAACGCCGTCTCGTCCATGAACAGTTGATGAATCAAGCGATAATCCGACTGCCCCGCAAAATCCCACAACCATATTTCCCGCTCGACCTCCTTGCTCCCACTCTCATGCTCTAACTTGAGTTGAGTCGCCCACACGCCATCCGTCGAGATGGTCGGCACAAACTTATCCTCCGTCAACCGATAAGCCAGCCCAGACTTGCCAACGCCCGTTTCGCCCACCAGCAGCACCTTCGCGTTGGTATAGCGAGTTGCTTCGGAGGCATAGCGAGCGCTTTCGGACATTGTGACTGCGGACTCTTTGGCGGCTTTCTCATCATACTGTGACAAGTCCCACACTCGCACGGTCTGGTCATGGGAGGCGGAGACCGCACGCTGTCCGTCCGCTGTCATTGCTACTCCCCACACTAATCTGTCATGACCTTTGAGAGTAGCGAGGCACTTGCCTGTCTCGACATCCCACACTCGTACACTATTGTCATCAGAGCCGGAGACAGCGCGTCGTCCGTCCGCTGTTATTACCACTCCATTCACTTCATCAGTATGACCTTCGAGAGTAGCGAGGCACTTGCCTGTCTCGACATCCCACACTCGCACAGTATTGTCGCCGGAGCCGGAAACTACTCGTCGTCCGTCCGCCGTTATTGCTACTCCAAACACCGACTCGGTATGACCTTCAAGAGTAACGAGGCACTTGCCTGTCTCGACATCCCACACTCGTGCGGTATTGTCCCAAGAGCCAGAGACAGCGCGTC
>JAWVFT010000128.1:0-33281 GCA_033855775.1 Blastocatellia bacterium
CGATGAAGCGAAAGCGGCCAGACACGTCAGCGCGAAGAAGACGGCGGGCGCGCTCAATCCGAAGACGCGCGCCGCGAAGGCCAGCAAGTAGGGCGGTAAGAATTGAACGGAGAAGAGCGATTCGGGTTGCGCTTGTCCGGGCTTATCGTCGCGCCCCGTGTAAGGGTCGTTGCGGCGCGGGCGTCCGGCGATGAGCGCGTTGACGTAAGCGCAGTAAGCAGCCTCGTCTTCGGAGAAGAATGCGTAAAAGCCGAAGTCGTCCGCGCCGCGCGCCGTCCAGACTCTTAACTGCGGGTAAGCGGCCAGCATCATCATCGCCAGAGATGCATAGATGCCCAACCGCCAGCGCAGCCTCGTCCGCATATTTTCCGAAGGAGAAACCCTGCCGTCAAGACTTGAAGAGCGCGCAGGATTATGACACAAGTTGAAGCGCGATGGTTGATTGAAACAAGCTGAGTCGTCCTGAGCCATTGAGCGATGAGGAAACGCGCGGCATGCACGGCATAAACTCGGAAGAGAAAAGGAGCGCGAGCGGGCGCAGGAAGCGAGCGCTCATCGTTAACTGCTACTTTGACGATTCGCGTCAACCGCTGCGCCGCACGACCAAGATTCCGCAGGCGATGGGGCCAGTCTATCTGGCCGGGGCTTTCTCGCGCGAGCGTTGCGACGTGCGCGTCTACACGGAACTCTACAGCGGGCCGCTCGAAGACGAAGCTCTGCTTTCGTGGCCCGACATGCTGGTCTTGACCGGACTCACCAACTCGTTCGACCGCATGCTGCACCTGACGGCTTACGCGCGGACGAAGAATCCGAAGGCCGTCGTCGTCGCCGGTGGCCCGGCTGTTCGCGCCCTGCCGCTGCTGGCCCGGCAGTTCTTCGACTACGCTTGCGCGGGCGACATAGAGCAACTGGCGGGCGTCATCACGGACGCCTTCGGGCCGGACTATGTTGCCGAAGAGATGTTGCCGCGCTTTGACCTCGCATACTGGATAGGCTGGCTGGCCCACGTCGAATCAACGCGCTACTGCAACTTTCGCTGCTCGTTCTGCGCGCTGACGGGCGAAGGGCATGGCTACCAGACTTACGAGTTGGACTATGTGCGTAAGCAACTGGTAACGATGAATCGCCGCTGCGCGCTCTTCATCGACAACAACTTTTACGGCAGCGACCGCCGCAACTTTCAAGAGCGCGTCGGCTTGATTGCCGAACTGCGGCGGGCCGGGCATCTCAAAGATTGGGGCGCGCTCGTCACCAACGATTTCTTCAACAAGGACGAGAATCTTGACAGCGTGCGTGAAGCCGGATGCCGGATTCTCTTCAGCGGCGTCGAGTCGTTTGATGCCGTCTGGCTGCGCAGCTTTAACAAGCTACAGAACACGATTGCGCCGCAGGTCAGCATGATGACCAGATGTTTGACGGCGGGCATCGTCTTCATCTACGGCTTGATGGTTGATGTCACGTCGCGGCGCGTCGGCGACCTGCGCCGCGAGCTTGAGTTCATCACCGGAACGCCGGAAATCACTCTGCCGAGTTTCATCACCTCTTCGATTCCGCTGCTCGGCACGCCCTACTTTCATGAGCGCGTCGCCAGCCGCGCCCTCTTCCCCTCGACGAAGCTGCGCGATATGGACGGGCTGACTGTGATGATGCAGCCGCTCGACCCGCTCGCGGAGGTCGTCAAATTCATGCGCGACGTGGAGAGCTTGCGCGGCTACAGGCGGCGCGTGTTGCGCCACTCAATCGGCTTCGCGCGGCGCTATCGCTCGCATCTCAATTCGTTTCAAATGGCGCTTGCCCTCGGCAACGCGGGGCTGCTCTGCGCTCCGAAATTTTCGACCGGGTACAGGCGCGGCGGCTGGCGCGGCAGACGGCAGCAGCAGCCGCGCACATACATCAGCACGACCGAACCGCTCGACGCCGTTTACACTCCGGCCTTTCGCGTCGCCTCCCGCTTTGAGAAATATTTTCAGCCCGTGATGGTCACGGACGAGAGCGGCAATCTCTCCGAAGAGCTTATCAACTCAGGCATGCCGGGGCTTTCGTCTTCAGTCAAAACGCAAGCGCCGGCGACTCATCAAACGGAAGATGAACGAGTCGGAGTTGTAGAAGAAGCAACCCCGTTTGAGTCGCTGAAAATTGGTTGAACAGCGCGCCGGAAGAATCTTTGAGAGAGAGTGGCTATCTCAAGATTTCCAGAGAGCGACGCTCTCAAGATTCTTTCTCGCGTTCGATGAGCAGGCGGCGCAGAATCTTTCCGGCGGGCGAGCGTGGGATTTTTTCTATTCTCTCGACGCGCCGAATCTTCTTGTGTGGGGCGACGCGCGCGGCGACGTAGCTCATAATCTCTTCATCGCTCGTCTCGGCCTTGAGCACGACGAAGGCTTTCGGAATCTCGCCTGCTTCCTCGTCCGCGACGGGGATGACGGCCGCGTCCGCGATTGACGGGTGCGAGAGCAGTATCGCCTCCAACTCCGCCGGGGCGACTTGCAGCCCTTTATATTTAATCAACTCTTTGGCGCGGTCAACGATGAAGAAATGACCGTCTTCGTCGGCGTAACCGATGTCGCCCGTGTGCAGCCAGCCTTCGGCGTCAACGGTCGCGGCGGTCGCTTCCGGCTTGTTCAAATATCCTTTCATCACTTGCGGGCCGCGCGTCCAAAGCTCGCCTTGCTGTCGCGGGCCAAGCTCTGCTCCCGTCTCTGCGTCCATCACTTTGCACTCGGTGTTGGGCAGGCAGCAGCCGACCGAAGCGGCCTTGTCCGCGCTCTCCAACGCGCCGCTCATGTGCGACAGTGGGCTGACTTCCGTTTGACCGTAGCCGTAGCGCATGCGGCAATTGAGCCGCGCGGCGCAGGCTTGGGCGACGCTCGCCGCCAGCGGAGCGCCTCCGCTGTGAATCTGCCGGAGCGCAGACAAGTCGTAGTTATCAACCGACGGATGATAAGCCAGCGCGTAGACAATCGAAGGGACGAGCGGGGCGCGCGTGATGCGATAGTCCTGCAAGACCTGTAGAAACTGTTCAAGCTCGAAGCGCGGCAAGGTGACGATGGTCGCTCCCTTAAAGAGTCCGAGGTTCATGACGACGTGCAGCCCGTAGAGATGAGCGCAAGGCACGACGCAGATGATTCTATCGTCTTCGTCAACAACATTGGCCATGTCCATCTGGCAAAGGCTGGCGGCCAGATTGTAGTGCGTGAGCATGACGCACTTCGGCAGTCCCGTCGTGCCGCTGGAGAAGGGCAGCGCAAACAAATCTTCGCGCGGCTCTATCTCAATCGTTGGCGTTTGCGCGTCGCCGTCGAGCAGCGAGGCGAACGCGGTCGCGCCTTCAGTTTCGCCGAAGACGAAAATCTCGCTCACGTTCGTCGAGCGCGCGGCGGCCCGCGCCGTCTCCATCAACTGCGGAACGGTCAGCAAGTATTTGGCGCCGGCTTCTTTTAGTTGAGCGGATAATTCGCGCGGCGTCAGCAGCGGATAAATCGGCGCGGTCACGCCGCCCAGAAGCGAGACGGCGTGCATCGCCACAGCATACTCCGGCGCGTTCGGGCTGAAGATGGCGAAGACATCGCCCTTCGAGAACCCGCGCCGGTTGAGACTCGCGGCGACGAGGCGCACGGCTCCGGCCAACTGCGCGTAGGTGAGAGAGCGCCCGCTCGCGCCGTCAATCAGCGCGGGCTTCGTGGCCAGCCGCGCGGCGTGTCGCAGGGCGAGCGTTGTCAGCGAGACTTCCGGAATCTCTATGTCCGTGTAAGGACTGCGGAAAATCATAATGTTTGGAGGATGGCATCGCCCCGGTATCTTGCGAGGAATGACGCGGCGTGCGGAAAGTTATTTCTTCGAGGTTGACGCGCCGAAATCTCCGAACGGCTCGTCGCGTTCGCGCACGGCCTCCTTAAAGCCCGCTTCGGCGGCGCGTTGTTGAAAGGCGTAGCCCTCTTTCGTGTGACGCGCGATGCCGTCGAAGACCGTGCCGAGAATCTGCGTCGCGTATAAACCCTGCGTCATGACGCTCTGGTTGAGCAGGAGTTTCATCATCATCAACTGGTTGACGGGCAGCCGCGCGATGCGCTCCAACAGAGTCTCGAAACGCTCATCGAGTTGTTCCAAAGGCGCGGCCTCGGTCGCCAAACCCCACGCGACCGCCTCCGTTCCAGAGAGCGAATCGCCTGTGAAGAGCAGCCGCTTGGCTTTTTCCAAGCCGATGCGTGAAGCCCACAGCGCGGTCGTCGGCGCTCCCCAGACGCGCGCGGGCGGATAGCCAATCTTGGCCGTGTCTTCAATCACCAACAGGTCGGAGCAGAGAGCCATGTCCGTGCCGCCCGCGACGCAGAAGCCGTGAACCTTGCAGACGACCGGCTTGTCGCTGAAGAAGAGACTCATGAAGCCGCGCACGTTGCGGCTCATCATCGCGTAGTCGAGCATCGCGTCCCATGGCTGCGACGAATCGTGATTCGCCAACTGGGCCAGCGGGTCTAAGACCGTGCCAGCCACGCTTTCAGCATTCAACGCCTCGCCAGCGATGCCGTGCTCGGCTGCGACAACAAGGTCGTAGCCGCCGCAAAAGCCTTTGCCGTTTCCCGCGAGCGCGATGACGTGAACGCTGCGGTCTAAATTCGCGCGCTCGACGCAGGCCGTTAACTCGGCAGGCATCGCCGCCGTAATCCCGTTGCCGCGCGCCGGGCGATTGAGAGTGATGCGCGCGATGCGCCCAGTGGTTTCGTAAGTCAGTGTCGTTAGTTCGTCCATCTCATTCTCCATTGACGGCAAGCGTCGGGGACGAGCGATGACAGCGCGGCTCGTCCTTCAAGAGCGATGACAGCTTGGCTCTCCTTCATGCGCTCGCCCGTCATGTGGTTCGCCGGTGATGAAGAGCTTCTTCTTCAAGGCTCACACGTTGTTCTTCATGCCGGCGGCGAGAGCGCGGGCCAGCAGGTCGGGCTTTTTAATCAGTTGCGCGGTCATCCATTCGTCGGCTTGCATGACGAGTTGGCGGCCTTCGTCGCCGCCGACGAGTTGGCCCAGGTGACGGCGCGCGACGGCGGCGTTGAGGCTCATCTCAACGGCGTCAAAGCCTTCGGCGGCGGCCTTGAGAAACTCCGCGGCCTGCGTGTGCTGGCCGCGCAAGCCTGCGACTCCGGCGAGAATTAAAGGGACGTAGGGCGCGGCCCATTTAACGCGCTCGCGTTTGACGTTTCCGGCGATGCGCGCGGCGACGCGCAGCAACCGTTGCGTCTCAACATTCTGCTCGGCGGCGGCCAGCGCGCAACGCGCCAGCAGATAGTTGGCCTCCACGCGCAGGACTTGAATGCGCAAGAGCACGGAACTCTTCATCTGTGACCACTGCTGGCTGAAGTGCTTCCAAGCGACCGGCCCGTCGTTGGTGTAAAGCATAATCTGCGCCATCGCCGAGAACGAACTGTAGTGCTGTAGATGAAAGCCCTGATGCGGCCATTCATTGAGGGCGTCAATCACTTCGGCGCGAGCGCGCGCCGGGTCGTCCGCCGCCAGCCAGACGAGGTTGAGCCGCGTCCGCAGGTCTGTCGCGGCGAAGTGATTGCCCTGCTCTTTGGCCGCCGAGAGCAGGACGGGCAGACGTTGCGAGACTTCCTTTAACTCGCCGAGGAACATCAGCGAGTTGAGCAGGAAACGATGCGCCGTCGTTAGCTCCCAGTTAACGCCCGTGCATTGGTCGCGGAGAATCTCGACGGCGCGTTCGCACAACTCGTAGGCTCTTCTCCATTCGCCGACGAGATACGCCGCCGCCGCTTCGTTGATGATAACCAAGCCTTTGACCTGCGGCCTCTGCACCTTCTCCGATAAAGCTTCGGCTTCCTTCAAAAATCGCATGGCGCGCTTGCGCGTTGATTTGCCTCCGGTCGCGGACAAGCCAGCCTCGATGGCGAGCGCGCGCGCCAGCCTGTACGGCTCGCCAGCCCTGAGCGCGAGCAGTAGATGGCGTGTTTGAAAGTCAACGCCGCGAATGTTGTCCACCAGAATCAAGCCAGCGGAGGCAGACCAGCAGGTGTCTATCCGCAGCAAGTCTCCCGGCGCGACTTCGCTCTCTGCGCGCTCGACATAGTTCAGCCCGCGCAGCCAGAGTTGCGCGCGTCGCAGCGCGAGCGAAGCCAGAGCGCGCTTTGGCCCGGCGGCGAGCTTGAGGCCGACCGCCGCCAGCACCGCTCTGATGACCTCCAAGCCTTTGTCTATGTAGCCGCCCATCAGCAATTGCTCGGCGGCGCGGCGTTGAAATTCAAGAGCGCGCGTCGCCTCCGTTACGACGCTCGCGGCGGCCAGATAACTCTCCGCAGATTCAGCCGGACGCCCCGCGTTAGCCAACGCTTCGCCGAGTCCGGCCCGAAGCTCTATGAGACTCTCGCCGCTCGCCGGAGCGAGTTCGAGGGCTTTGCGATAGAACATGGCGGCGCGGTCGAAGGCCAACGCGGAGGCGGCTTTCTTCGCGGCCAGCGCGGCTTGAGCGGCGGCGCGTTCGAGTTCGCCCGCGCCTAGATAATGCTCGAAGAGAGCGTCTGCGTCGTCAAAGCCTTTCTCTTCGAGTGCCTGCGCCATGCGCCGGTGAATGAGCTTGACGGTCGCGGGTTCGAGCAGGGAGGCGAGCGTCTCGCGGATGCGGTCGTGATACAACTCTATGCCGCGATTGTTGCCGCCGCTGCTGCGCAGGAAATGCGCGGCCCTGAGCGAAGCAATCAAAGGCTCTTCGTCGCCCTCCATTCCGGTCGCGCGATAGGCGACTTCGGCAACGACGGGACGAGCGGCGACGGCCAGCGTCTCAAGCAGTTGCCGCGCGCCCGATGGTTGATGCAGCAGGCGCGCTTCGAGCATCTCGCTCAAGGTGATGCCGGTCGTCGCCGCGCCCTCGCTGTCCAAAGCATAGCGCGCCAGTTGCTCGACGAAGAACGGGCTGCCCGCGGCCTCGCGCACGATGGCTTCGACGAAGCTGTTGGTCGTCGGCAGTTCGGGCGGCAACAGCGAGCGCGCAAGCTCGCGCGCTTCACGGTTCGTTAAAGGGTCTATGAACAACTCGCGGCTGGTTTCGCTGCCCGTGTGCTGCAAGAGCGACTTGAGAAACGGCCTCGACTCAAGCTCCTCGCTGCGAAAGCTGGCGACCAGCAGGAGCGGCGGCGCGGCGGGCGGGCGCAGCAAATCATCGAGCAGAGCGATGCTGTCGGCGTCGGCCCATTGCAGGTCGTCAATGTGGATGATTAAAGGATGACGGGCGGCGATGCTCATCAGCAGTTCGCGCAGGGCCGCGAAGGCTCGTCGCCTGAGCACGAGCGGGTCTGGACTCTCCTGCTTCAAGGCTGGCGACGCTTGCGCGACCGCTTCGACTTGCAGCATGACGGGGAAGAGACGCGCCAGCGCGAGCACGTCGCGCGGCAACAACTCTTCGGCCTTCGCCTGCGGCAGCGACATGAGATATTTGCTGAGATTATCAACCACGCCGTCGAGGGCTTTATAAGGAACGGACTCGCGCTCGTAGCAGCGGCCTTCGAGGATGACGACGTTGCTCTCTCTCCTGTGTGTCTGTTCGAGAAAGTGGCGGACGACGGCGCTTTTGCCCATGCCCGAAACGCCGTGGATGTAGAGCGTCACGGCGCTTCCCGCGCGCGTGGCTGTGAAGGCATCATCGAGGGCTTTCATCTGCTGTTCGCGCCCGATGAATGCGCCGTCGCGCGCGAACGGCGCGGGCGGCATCGAGTTCACTATGTCAGGCTGAAAAGCTTCGAGACGCCGCAAGACTTCGCGCCCGTTGGGGCGTCTTTGCGGGTTGATGCGCAGCAAGTCGCGGCACAAGTTGTCTAAGTCAGGGTCAACGCCCGCGACGATTTCGCTTGGCGGGACAGGCTCGAAGTTCTGCTTCTTCATCATCACTTCGAGCATGTTGCCCGCGAACGGCAGACGCCCTGTGAGGGCTTCATAGAGCATCATGCCGACGTTGTACCAATCGCTGGCCTCCGTTATCTGATGTTGAGAGAGTTGCTCCGGCGACATGTAGGCGGGCGTCCCGGCCATGATAAAGCTCTCGCGCAGTTCGTCGCTCGTCAAGTCCGTGACGAGGCCGAAGTCTAAGAGCACGACGCGCCCTTCCTTCGTCACCAGCACGTTCGAGGGCTTGATGTCGCGGTGCAGCATGCCCGCTTGATGCAGGGCATAGATGCCTTCGGCCAACTGCCTGACCGCCGCGCGCAGCCGTTCCAGATTCGAGGCCGCGATGGGCGGCCCACGGCGCGAAGAGAGAATCCGCACGTCGGCTTCGGTCGAGCGCAGGGTCGGCGTCTCCGGCCCGTAAGAGAGCGGGTGAGGCGAGCCCTCGGGAATCGTGACGCGCAGCGTCGTTGACTCCGAAGCCAAGTCTTCGCGCTCCATCTTCAAGCCTTCGCGGACATGTTCGAGAAAGTTAACGCCTTCGACCAACTCCATCGTGAAGAACCAGCGATTGGCGTCGGCCATCAGTTCGTAGAGCGAGACGAGGTTCGGGTGAGCCACGTCGGCCAGCGCGCGAAACTCTCTTTTGAAACGATAGATGTCGGCTGCTTCGGCGTGAACGAGCGTCTTGAGGGCGACCGTCTTATCGCGCTCGCGGTCGTAGGCCGCATAGACGACGCCCATCCCGCCGGCCCCAAGCCTGCGGCGGATTTCAAAGCGCTCCGTCCCTACAAAGTCAACACTGGAACTGCTCATCACGAGTCAACGTTCGGCCACCGTCAGGCGGGATTCGGATATGACGCGAATCTTAATACATTCCGCGAGCGCGGCAAACCGTTTCCGAGTTGCGCTTAAAATTGCGGCGCGCGGCGCGCGTGGAGGCTAGACAACGAACGAGCGGGCGCACTATGCTGACCGCCACGGAAACTTCAGGGGGCGCATGGAAGAGCGGGACGAGGATTTGCTAAAGGCTTGCCGGAGCGGCGACAGCGCCGCCTGGGAAAAGCTCGTCAATCGTTTCCAGCGACTCATCTATGCGATTCCGCGCCGCGCCGGATTGGACGAAGACGCGGCGGCGGAAGTCTTTCAGGAAGTCTTCACGACGCTCTTCGAAAAGCTGGACGACATAGAGCAACCGGAGCGCCTGCACGCATGGCTGGTGACGACGGCGCGGCGCAAGACATGGCGGCTCATCAGCCGCGACCGCACGACGCAACGCTATACGGGGCATGACGATGATGACAGCGATGCTGAGATTAACGCTGTGGCGGATTCGGCCTTGCTGCCCGACGAAGCTCTGGTTCAGTTGGAAGAACAGCATCGCGTGCGAACCGCGCTCGGCAGTTTGGACGAACGCTGCCGCACGCTGCTGACCATGCTTTTTTACAGGGACGAGCCGCCGTCGTATGCCGAAATCGCGCGGGCCACGGGAACCAGCGAAGGCAGCATCGGCCCGACGCGCGCGCGTTGTTTACAGAAATTGACGCGCGCTCTGGAAAAATGAATCGTCGTGTATTTTTGAGCGCAGGCCGGAGACTGTTGGGTTGAGTTTAGAGTGGCAACACCACACAGGAGCCTTGCCGTGAACCTGACATTTCAACATCTCCCCTTCGAAAAAATCGCCGACATGGCCGAAAACCGCTTGGCTAAAGCCGAACGCGCCGCCGCCGAGGCGCACGTTTCCGGCTGCTCGCGCTGCTCAGAGCAGTTGGCGCGCGTTGAGCGAACGATAAACTTGATGCGGACGGACGAGGCGACAGACGCGCCGCGCGGCGTGCTGGCTTCCGTCATGAATATGTTTCGCTCGCGCGCCGTCGAAAGCGAGCCATCGCTTGTGCGGCGCGTGCTGGCCGCGCTCAATTTCGATAGCACGACGCTCGCGCCCGTCTACGGAGTTCGCTCCGGGCAGGCGACGGCGCGGCAGATGCTCTACAGCGCGGGGGAGAACGATGTCGATGTGCGTGTTCAGCCCGCGGGCGAATCGTGGGTCGTGTCGGGTCAGGTGTTGGGCGAGTGCGACGGCGGCAGCGTCGAGTTGGAGGACGGCGCGGCGTTAGTCGTCGCGGCTGAGTTGAACGAACTGTGCGAGTTTACTTTACCTGCGGTTCCGTCCGGCAGTTATAAACTGCGCCTGCGCTTGAACGATGTGGAGGTCGAAATTCCTGAGTTGCAGCTAAAGGCATGAGATGGAGCGTGCAGAACTGGCGGCGCGTCTGGTCGAGGCTGCGGGCGACGAACGCGCGCCATTGTTGGAGCGATATTCCGCGCTGGCGGATGTCGCGCTCGGTTACGAACTGAATCAGATTGGCCTTGACGGTTGGAGCAGCGACCCTGCGCGCTCGAAGGCTGCGGCAGCCGCGCTGGACGCGCTGGCGGAGCTAAGGGGCGAGACTGAAATTGTCGCCCTCGCTTCGTGGGGCAACGGGCTGGCTTCGCTCGTCGAAGGACAGATGGAACGCGCCATCGCTCATCTTGATGATGCGGCGGCGCGTTTTCTCATGGTCGGCAAACCGCAGACGGCAGCCGCCACAGAGGTCAGTAAGCTCATCGCGCTGGCGATGCTTGGGCGTTACGACGAAGCCATCGAGTGCGGCCTGCGAGCGCGCGAAGTCCTCGTCGCGCATGGCGACATGCTGGCCGCGGGCGTGATTGAGCAGAACATCGGCAACATACACTTGCGCCGCGATAGCTATCAAGAGGCGGAACAATTTCAGCTAGCGGCGCGCAATCGCTTCGCGGCTTTGGGCGACCAGAAGCGGCTGGCGCAGATAGAAAACTGCCTCGCCATCACGCACACCGTCCAGCACAAGTTTCACTCCGCCGAGCAACTCTATAATCAAGCTCTCCAACGCGCCGAGACGGCCAAGCTCGGCGTCATCCAGGCCGAAATCGAATGCAGCATCGGCGAGCTTTCGCTCTTTCAAGGACGCTACGACCGCGCGCTCGATTACCTCGAACGCTCGCGTCGCAAGTATGCCGTGCTCGGCATGTCGCACGAGTCCGCGACGGTCGAGTTGGAACTCGCGGACGCTTATCTCGAACTGAATCTCGCGCCCGAAGCCTCTGCGATTTACGAGCGCGTCGGCCAGACCTTCGCGCAGTTGGGCATGAGGGCCGAGCAAGCGCGCACGCTGACGCAACAGGGACGCGCGGCGATTCTGCTCAATCACATCGAACGGGCGCATCAATTGCTGGCCGCCGCCCGCGAGCTTTACGCCGCCGAAGGCAACGCTATCGGCGAGGCGATTGTCTTGCTGACGACGGCGCAGCTTTGCTACGCGGAAGGAAACTACGAAGCCGCCAGCCGCGCGGCAGCGGAGGCCGAACCGCCCTTCGCCGCCGAAGCGATGTGGCGTCGTTTGTTGCTGGCGCGCTGGCTGCGCGGCGAGGCCGAAAGAAAGCAATGGAACTTGAGCGCGGCCCGCGCGCTCTTTGAGACGACGCTCGGCGATGCGGACACGCACGCGCAGCCGCAGATAGCGCAACGCTGCTATACATCGCTCGGACTGCTGGCGGCGAAGAGCGGCGACCTTGACGCCGCCGAAGAATGGTTCAAGCAAGCGGTCGCCCTCATCGAAGACTTGCGCGCGCCGCTGCCCGCCGAAGAATTTCGCACGGCCTTCTTCGCAGACAAACTCGTGCCTTACGACGAACTCGTGCGCCTGTGTCTGGACGACGAACGCCGCAATCGCGCTCATGAAGCCCTCGGCTTTGTCGAACGCGCGCGCTCAAGAGCTTTGGTGGATATGCTCGGCGGGCAGTTGAAGCTTCAGCGGCAAGCCCGCGACCCCTTCGAGGCTCAATTGCTGGCGCGTCTCGACGAGCTACACGAAGAGTTGAACTGGTTCTACAGTCAACTCAATCGCCCGCCGTCAATGGAAGCGGCGCGCGGGGCGAATGAAGCGGCGACGTTGCAAGAGGGCTTGAAGGAGCGCGAGAGCGAGACGCTGGAAATCATGCGCCAGCTACAGCATCGCGGCGAAGGCACGTTCACGCAGATTGAGCCGCTGGACATCGCGCGCCTCCAACAAGACCTCGGCGCGGAGACGGCGCTGGTCGAATACACGGCGCTCGACGGCGAGTTGATGGCTTTCGTCGTCACGGACGCGGGCGTTGAAGTTGTGCGCGGGCTCGGCTCGGAGGATGAAGTCAATGCCGCGCTCAACCAGTTGCGCTTTCAGATTGATTCGTTGCGCTACGGGTCGGCGCGCATGCGCAAGCACCTGCCGAGTTTGACGGCGCGCTGCGAGCGCCACTTGCAAGAATTGTATGAACTGCTGCTGGCTCCGTTTGAAGAGTCGCTCGGCGAGCGACGCTTGATGATTGTCCCGCATCGCGCGCTGCACTACGTTCCGTTTCAAGCCTTGCACGACGGCGCGAGCTATCTCATCGAGCGGCGCGAAGTCTGCTATACGCCGAGCGCGGTCGTCCTGCGTCATTGCCTGGCGCGCCCGCATCGCAGGCCGCTTGAGCGCGCGCTCCTGCTCGGCGTCGAAGACGAGCAGACGCCGCTCGTGCGCGCAGAGATAGAGAGCCTGACGCCGCTCTTTCCTGAATCCGTTGTCCTCCTGAACGAAAGGGCGACGCTCGAAGCCCTGCGAGAGCAAGCGCCGCGTGCGGACGTGTTGCACCTCGCCTGCCACGGGCAGTTTCGGCCAGACAATCCGCTCTTCTCTTCGCTGCGCTTGACGGGCGACTGGCTGACCGTTCGTGACGCTTACAGCCTGGACCTGCGCTGCGAGTTGGTCACGCTCAGCGCGTGCGAAACGGGCGTCAGCGCCGTCGCTCCGGGCGATGAGTTAATCGGATTGGCGCGCGGCTTTTTCTCGGCGGGAGCGCCGTCGCTGCTCTTGAGTTTGTGGACGGTTGACGACGCTGCGACCGCCGCGTTGATGACGGATTTCTATCAACGCCTGCGCGCGGGCGACGCTCCGGCGGCGGCCCTGCGCGCGGCACAGCGCAGGCAGCTACAGGAACAGCCGCACCCTTTCTTCTGGTCGCCCTTTGTGCTGGTCGGGCGTTGGTGAAGGGAAGGGCTGAACGATAAAGGGAAGAGCGCAGGCGAGCGACGAAAGTTAAGCTCTCTTAAATAAAAAGTCTCTTTTCTCGTCATCTTTCTGCATTATCGAGTAAACCCGCGGACGTGTTGGTTCATCACATCAGTCCCCGTAAAATTGGGCGCAAAATAATCCCGGAACGTTGTATTTTTCGAGCGCGAGTCTGCACTGTCACACCAGTTAAAGGTGTCGCCGGACGAGCAACTTCGAGCCTTCATTTTGACAGTATCAAAAGCATCTGAGCCGAAGCCCTTTGGCGAGAGCCGCGCGGCGCAAGAGGAAGCAACCGAAATGCCAAGTAAACTCCCGTTATTCAGGCACAAGTTGAATTTGTTGTGGATTATCTTTGCGCTGTTGTGGATGCTGCCGCAGCCCGCGGGCGTCCGCGCGCAAGGCTCCGGCAGCAGCAACGATTACGTCCCCGGCGAAGTCGTCGTCAAACTCGCAAGCGCGGCTGACCTAGCGGCCATCACAACGCAGTACGGCTTGGCTACTGTCCCGCTCGACCAGTTTGGCTCTCGCCCGATTTATCGTCTCAAAATCGCAGACAGCGAATCCGTCCCGCAGAAAGTGACGAGGCTCAAAGCAGACCCGCAGTTGCGCGTCGTCTATGCCGAGCCGAACTATCTGGCGAACGCGCCGGAAGCGAGCAAGCCTTCGTGGGGCGTCGGCGATTCGTACAGCACTGGCGGCACGGAGGCCGCTTACAGGTCGCAGTGGGCGGCGCAATCGCTTCAACTCTCAGCCGCGCATAACGTGACGCGCGGCGCGGGCGTGACGGTGGCTGTGTTGGACACGGGCGTTGATAGAACGCACCCGTTGTTGGCGGGACGCTTGGTCGGCGGCTTTGACTTCGTTGACTTCGACAACGACCCGAGCGAGGTCGGCGATGCGGAGCACGGGCCTTACGGTCATGGCACGCATGTCGCGGGGCTGGTCGCGCTGGTCGCGCCCGACGCGAAGATTATGCCGATTCGAGTCCTGGACCGGAACGGCGTCGGCAACATCTGGGTGCTGGCCGAAGCCCTTGCCTATGCCGTTGACCCTGACGGCAACCCGAACACGCATGACGGCGCAAGCGTCATCAATCTCAGCCTGAGCACGCTGCGCAAGACGAATCTGTTGTCGAGCCTGCTCGACCGCGCGTGCAGCGACTTTGAGGACAACGACCCGAGCGCGCCGATTGACGGCAAGGATTATAACGTCGTGGTCGTGGCGGCGGCGGGCAACCGTGGACAGCAAATCAACGAGTATCCGGCTGCCGAAAATATCAGCGGGCTGTTGGCTGTCGCCGCCTCGACGCAGGCCGACCAGCTTGCCACGTTTTCAACCTACGGCTCATGGATTAAGGTCGCGGCCCCGGGCGATTTAATCATGAGCACGGTTCCCGGCGGGCAGTTCGGCACGTGGCGCGGCACTTCGATGGCTTCACCTTTGACGGCGGGCGAAGTGGCGTTGGTGCGCGCGGCCTACCCGAATCTTCCACCGAGCAAGGTCATCGCTCAGGTCGAACACACTTCCGCGCGCATCGAAGCTTCCATCCATTCGCGCATCAACGCGGGCAACGCTTTGACGAACAGGCCGGAAGACGAGCCGACGCTCGGCCCCAACGCTATACAGTTTGCCGACGACGAGTTTGAGGCGAGCGAAGGCGCGGGCCGGATTCTGGTGACGGTCGTTCGCTCCGCTCCTTTGACGGATGCTGTGACGGTTGACTACAGCCTCGGCCTGCAAGGAACCAGCACGGACTCTGCCAAGCAGCTCTCCGACTTTATCATCACTTCCGGAACGCTGCGCTTCGCCCCCGGCGAGACGAGCAAGACCTTTCCCGTGCTGATTAATCAGGACAGCTATCATGAGACGAAGGAGACGGCCAAACTCGTTTTGTCGAACGTGACGGGCAGCGCGACGCTCGGCGGCCTGAGCGTGGCAGAGCTTGAGATTGAAGACGACGACCCCATCGGAACACAGGGCAACGTGATTGACGAGAATTTCAATTTCGTTCGCCAGCAGTATCACGACTTTCTCAGCCGCGAGCCTGACCAGGGCGGCCTCGATTACTGGTCTACGGAAATCGTTCGCTGCGGCACGGACGCGCATTGCCTCAATCAACGTCGCCGCGATGTCTCGGCTGCCTTCTTCGTCGAAAACGAATTTCAGAGCACGGGCTATTTCGTCTACAAGCTGGAAAAAGTCTCTTTCAACCGGCGGCCCGTTTATAAGCAATTTCTGCCGGAGGTGCAGGAGATAAGCCGCAACGCGCAGGCTCTCGGCACGGAGACGAGCAAGCGCGACTTCGCCAACGCATGGGTTGAGCGTCCTGAGTTTCACTCGCGCTTCGACGTGTTGGGCAACGCGCAGTTCGTTGACGAGTTGTATCGCAATGCGGAGCTTGCGCCCGATGCGGTGACGCGCAATCGTCAGGTTGACGACCTGGAACAGAATCGTCGCGGGCGCGGAGAAATCCTGCGCGAAGTGGCGGAGACGCCCGAACTGCACGCGCGCCAGTACAACTCCGCCTTCGTCCTAATGCAATACTTCGGCTACCTCCGCCGCGAACCAGACGCGGGCGGCTACGACTTCTGGCTCGGCATTCTCAACAATCGTTTGCCGAACGACATGAACGGCTACAAGAGCATGGTCTGCGCCTTCATCACCTCGCGCGAATATCAGGAACGGTTCAGCGCGACCGTCACGCGCCGCGACGACGATTGCGCGCCCTGACCCTCGCAAACATTCCAACGCGCCCGAACACTGAGAGCGACAAGAAGAGGATGGCTTTTCTTGTCGCTCTTAATATTCAAACAAGCGCATCGTTCATTCAAACAAATACTCTATTCATTTGAACAAACATGACGTTCATTCAAACGAACAGAGAGTTTGCTTGAACGAACTCTCTATTTGTTTGAATGAACTCAGCATTTGTTCAAATAAATATTCTATTCGTTTGAACGAACAGAGAGTTCATTCAAATCAAAGTCGTATTTGTTTGAATGAATGGAATATTTATTTGAACAAACAGAGAGTTTGTTTGAATGAAAACAATATTTATTCAAATGAGAACTGTATTTGTTTAAATAAATTCTCTGTTCGTTTGAACAAACGCGACTTTGATTTGAATGAATATTGCGCTCGATGAAACAAACGCAGCGCTCGTGTCAACGAATGCTGCGTTTGTTCAAAGCTATAGAGCGTTTGTCTTTAATCTTTGGAGCGCGCCGTTCAGGAAAGATGCTCAAGCTTGTGTCTGGCCTTCACGATTTGGCGCTGGATGCGTTCGGCTTGAGCGGCCAGCGCGTCGCGGTTATGGCGCGCTTCCTCTTCGACGCTGAGCTTCAATTGATAAAGGCCGTTCTGCTTGATTCGCTTGATGCCGAACTCGACCGTGCGCAACTCTTCCTTGAGCAGCACGATTCGACCGGCGAGGTCTAAGGGGTCGTCCTCGGCTTGCGCCCCGGCGCAAAAGAACTGCAACTCTTCATCGCCGAGCAGCGTGTGCAGGCTCTCGACATCGCCTTCGCGGTAAGCGCGGTTCGCCTCGGCCATCACCGTATGACGACGACGGGCCTCGCCTTCGTCCGTCGCATGGTCTGGATGAAACATCCTTGCGACCGCCCAGAACAGCTTGCGCAATCCGCCACCGGCCTGCGCGCCGGACGAAGCCTCAGCCGCGCCCTCTTCAATCGTCTCTTCCGCTTCAGCCTCTTCGACACCGAGCAGTCTCGCTTCCGCCTCTTTGATAGCGCGTTCGACTTCGGCCAACTCCGCCAGCCGCCCGCCGACCATCTGCGTATAGCGCGTCTTGAAGGCGCGAAACTCTTCCTGCAAGACGGTCAACTCGCTCCGCCGCTCCGTCAAAGCGCGCTCCATGCGCGCGACTTCCAACGTTAAGTCAGGGGCTTCGTTTCTTGTGGCGGACGAATGAAGACTTAGGCTCTGCATCTCACACAGACTTTAGCAAAGCCTCGCTCTCATCCGCAATTCGACGCGCCGCCGTTTGCGGACGAGAGCCAACGGGCTTTGCCTTTACAACGCGCCTTGCGCTTAGAACCCGCCTTCGTCAGCCGACGGGCCATAGATGGAAGGCACAGCCACGTCGTTGAGACGCAGGTAGACGCCGAGTTGCGCGCGATGATGTATGTTGTGATTCATCACGAAACTCCGCAGCACGCTGATGCGCGGCAGCGACATCACGACGTTGCCGCCATGCAGGAGCGTCCACGGCTTGAGCAAATGCTCGTCGCTCGCCCCTGCGAGAGCCGCCCTCGCCGCCGCGACGTTCTTGTCAAACATCTCGACCGCTTCTTTCGGCGACGACGCTGGCGAGGTTTGCATCGGCGGAGCGTCCGGCGGAGCAAGGTCGAGCGAATCTTTGTCAATCGTGTGCATCGTCCAACTCGGCAGGTTGGCGAGGTGCGACACCAGATTCACCATCGTCATAGACTTTTCGTGCGGCTTCCAATCGAACTTATCCTCCGGCACTCGTTCGAGCGTCTTGCGTGTGTTCGCCATCTCATGGTCAAACTCCGGTAACAGCGTTTCGCTTAATCTCATGTGTCTCCTTCTTTCATCTTTAAACTGGCGGACGGGAACTTACGCGCGCCTGACAAGCTTGCTTCAACAGCAGGAAACGCATCGGGAAACGAGTCTCGCGGCCTTGCGCTTCGTCATCGCGTGGCCGCGATTTTCCTCCTCAGCCACAACCTAGTCAAGCCCGCCGCTTTCGCTTTGCCCGCTCAGGACGCAAGCTCCTTCAGCGTCTCTCATGTGGCGCCTAGCCGCAGCCCGAACAGAACGATAAACAAGAGAAATAATAAACCGAACAAGAGACCGATGGCGGCATGATAGCGCGCATTCTTCACGACCGCGGAGACGCAGAGCAGGACGAACCAGACGGCGAAGACGACTGTGACAGGCGCAGGCGACAGGCGGCCTCTAAGCATCCAGTTCTCTATGCCCAGCAAGGCCGTAAACGCGGCAGTGACGCTGAAGAACGCAGCATGATTCTCGTAGAAATACTCTCGCAAATCTATTGAAACGCCGGGCTCGACTTTGGGGATGAGGAATGCGGCGGCCACGTAGAGAAGCACTGGCGCAAGGAGAAGGCGGAGAAAGGAAAAGAAGTTCCAATCCCGAACCAGGCGCAGGTTCCACATCGTCCACCATAAAAAAATGTGCGCGACGAAGGTGAGCGCGACCCAGAGCAGGTGTACCCAGTAGAAGCTAACCCTCCGGCGCGCTTTGACCAACTCGGCGGCCCCCGTCAGGAGTTGCGAGAGGCCGAGGCCGATGACGACAGAGATGATGACCGAGATATAACTAAAAGCATCCATGGCTTATATGTGTCCAGGATTAGACTCTTCAGACGTTGGCACACTAGAGGCACACAAAACGGGCGGCTCTGATTTAGAGTCGCCCGTAACTTGTTGTCTATAAAAAGCTGGGAGGCAGGGACTCGAACCCCGATAGCCAGATCCAGAGTCTGGAGTCCTACCATTGGACGACCTCCCAAGGCCGAAGATGAATTTACGGATGAACGCGGCAGTTGTCAACCGCGCCGCGCAGAGAGCGCGTTGGTTTGCGAAAGCTGGCTCAAGCGGCGCGCGCGTAAATTATGCTTGCTCAATCTCAATCACTCCGCGCACAATAGAGGCGGACGGTCACGGGCGGCAAAATGGCGCGGCGCGCAGGCTTTGCGGCTTCGCGTCATCTATCTTTGGAGGAAAGCGCGGTGAGCGATATGAGCGAAGATGAGCCGCAGGCTGAAGGCTCCGAGCAGCGCTTGCGCACACTGCTCGCCGAGCAGGAAGCAAGGCTGACGGAGATCGCCGAACTGGTCGCGCATGTGCGGCATGAGATTAACAATCCTTTGACGGGCGTGCTCGGACAGGCGCAGTTGCTGTTGCGCGAGGAGTTGAGCGAGAGCGCGCGGCGCCGCGTCGTCACTATCGAACAGTTGGCCGGGCGCATCAGAGATACGGTCGCGCAACTAAGAGAAGTGCAGCGTCCACAGCAAACTTACAACGGCAACGATGAAGGCGAAACCGGCGAGCCGCCGCGCCATTGAAGCTTCAGGGCGAACGCGCTTCGACGCCGGGAAGAATTTTAACAGACAAGCTATCAAGGAAGATTTCAAAGCCAGGACATCAAAGGACGCGCTGAAGCTTCTACTTCAGCGCGTCCTTTGATGTCTGGTGTCCCTTGTCTCTTTGCGTGAACGGGGCGGCGAAACTCTTGCGGCTTAGAAAGCGTCGTCGGGCTGCGCGGAGTTTTCCCATGAGGGACGAGCGGAAGTTATCTGGACGGGTTGCTGTGGCGGCGCGGGCGAGTCTCGTCGCTTCGGAGCAAACGGAGCTTTGAGCGCTTCTTTGAGCATCAGGCGACGATTGCTGAGCGTCGCCATGTGGAAGGGAACGACGCAGCCGCAGCGGTCGCAGTCTGCCGCGTCGCCCATCATGCATTTGCCTTTGTGCTCGCCGGTCGGGCCGAGCGTGAAAGCTTTGCGGCTGAAGAGGCAATTGTCCGTCACCTGTTTGGCGTTCTTCGAGCGCATCAGTTCCAGCGTCGAGTCCATCATGTTGATGATGCCCGGATACTTCTTCTTCAGCTCCAGAATCCGGTCAATCATGCGGTCGCGCTCCGGCCAATCGAGCCACAGCATTTCGTCCAGATTGGTGATGGGCGTGAAGAAGTCGAAGATGATTCCGCCGCGCGCAATCGGCCCCCACTCTTTGACCAAATCCTCTATGCAGTCTTTCGTGATGCTGGTGATGACGCAGGAGATTTGAATCTTCAACTCCGGGTGGTTGATGACGTTCTGCTTAATCTTCTGGTAGATGCCGGGAGCGCGCATGCGCGCGAAGGCTTCTTCCGTGCCGTCAATCGAGATGACGTAGTTGCAATCGTCCCAATCGGGCAGTTCCATCGTGCCGTTGGTGACGATGGTATTGTGCTTGAAATATTTGCGCCCGATCTCGATAAGTTTTTTTCTGACCATCGGCTCGCCGCCGACCCACGTGCAGAGCATCATCGGGTGGCCCGCAGCCTTCATCGCCTCCAGCTTTTCGACCCACTCTTCGACCGATAGTTCCTTCTCGCCCTTGTGGCTCTCGGCGAAAAAGTAGCAATGCTCGCAACGCAGGTTGCAGCGGTTGGTGACATCAATGGAGCCGATGGCGTACTGCGGCAGCCCGAAGACGAAGAGGCGCGCGGCCTGCGCTAAGCGACGGAATTTTTTAGTGACATTCATGGATTGCAAAATACCAGAATTAGGGGCGAGCAATCTATAGTGAATCTTAGAAATGTGCGCCTCTGCGCTTAGACTGCGCGCGTTATTGAAGACTGCGATGCGATGCAATCATAAGCGCAGAGGCGAATAACTAAAACTCGAACTATACTTACTTCACCCCTTTATTTGAACTTTCTTTTCCTCGTCGGTATATGCCTTGATTTGAGTTCCCGGTTTAATCTTAGCGTTTTTGCCTTTCTTCAGAAAGCCTAAAGGGCCAAACAAGACTACAAGCGCGACAGTTGTTCCGGTCTTGTCGTCTCCTTCATTGCCTTTAGAAGCGCGCAGCCGGACTTTCTGGTCATCAACCGTCATGGTTGATTCAACTCTAATGCTGAGCGCGCCTGCCTTGCCCAGTCTGCCACTTTTTTTGGCATTAGAGACGACGCCTTTGACCAGCGTGCCTTTGGCAATAACGACGCGACCATTTATCTTCACGTCTTCGTCAACTTTGAAAGACAACGGGTCGCCTTCAGTAGCGGTTTTGCTGGAAATTTCCTCAGTGGTGACAACTACGATTTCAGTCCCGTCCGGGATAGTGACTTCTTCCGCTTGAAGCACAGTTGTGGGCCGACTGGCTAGAACGAGCGAAGGGGTGACAAACTGAGAAACCATCGCAAAGAGCAATCCAAGAGTGATGGACTGTGCTATACGACGGGGGGACATTATGCGTCTAATAGACATAAGATATTCTCCTTTAAGTAGGGGCTAAGCATAAATCTGAGGAGGAAACCCCAGAGTGTAGAGTGAAAGCCTTGGCGTACTGGTCAGTAAACCAAGGTCGTTGAGTGTGAGTCGGGATAGCGTCAGACACTCACTGGTCTGACGCTGTTAGTAACAGAGAAACACTTCTTAGCTAAATCCTAGATGGTCGCTTCCTCATTCTCTTCGATGAGGTAGGGCGAAACTGCCGGATTCGGTTGCCCGTTGTCCTCGGCCAGAATAGCGTTGACGATAGGCAGGCTCAACGAGTGCTTCGTCGTCTTGAGCGGGACGTTGTTGCCCTTCGCATAGACCGCATGGCGCCCGTGCTCTTTGTACCACTCGGCGAGGCCGGCGGTCTTGTGCATGTTCTCGATAATCTGCCGCCAGCCGACGCCCGTGTTGTAAGCGCAGAAGGAAATTTCGCCTTCCTGCGTGCCGTAAGGGATGACGCACATCTCCGTGCGGCGGAAGTCGTAGTTGAATAAGTCCTGAAACCACATGCCCTCGACACAGAGCACGCGCCAGATGTCGTCCTTCGCCTCTTCGGTCGTCGCCGCTTGGGCCTTCATGCGGTCGTTGCGGTCGGAGTTGGAGTTGGCGGACGAAGGCTTAAAGAGATTGATGATTTGCGAGATGGGAAAGCCTTCGGGGGCGCTCGTGGCGTCGAAGTTTCGCATAATCGCCATGCCGAGTTGCGCGTAAGAAAGCTTCTTGCCGCGCGCCGTGTCTGTAATCACGGCCACGTCCTTCATGAACTGCTCGTAGTTGAAGAAGTCGAAGAGCGAAGTCATCTCGCCCGTCTGTCGATTGACGACGATGAGCGTGAAGATGCCGCAGTTCGGGTGGCAATTACAACTGGACCAACCCCACGGCGCGTCCGCGCCTTGCAGCATGTCCATCACGCTCGTGAAAGCCGAATAGGAAGAGAGCGGAAACCAATCGCGCAAGGGTTGCAGGCGGCCTCCGAGTTGGTCTTTGAGGTCGTGCGTCATTCCGGCCAACGTGTAACGCTGCTGGATGCGAATGTCGTCCGGCACGTCTTCATCGCGCCCCGTGAAAGAGACAGGCTGGAAAGCGATGGTCTGCACCTTGTCAATGTTCTGCGCCGCGAACTCGACAATCTGGCCGATGCCGTCATTGTTAATCGTGTTAACGATAGTCGTGACGAGCGTCACCTTGATGCCGACGCTGGCTAGATTCTCGATGGCGCGCAGTTTGACATCGAACAGGTTGCCGACGCCTCTGTGCTTGTTCTTCTCTTCGCTCACGCCGTCGAATTGCAGGTAGACGCCGTGCTGCCCGGCGGCCTTCGCGGCCTTGCAAAACTCTATGTCTTCGGCAAAGCGGATGCCGTTGGTGGCGGCGAGGATTCTGTAGAACCCGATCTTCCTGGCGTAGGCGACGGCTTCCAGATAGTAAGGCGAGAGCGTCGGCTCGCCGCCGCTGAAGAGAATGATAATCTGGCGGCGCGGCTTGAAGGAGACGGCGCGGTCTAAGATAGCCTTCGTGTCTTCAAACGTCGGCTCGTGAACATAGCCGACTTGATTGGCGTCCATGAAGCACGGATTGCACATCATGTTGCAGCGGTTCGTTAAGTCAACCGTCAACACGGCACCGCGCCCGAACTTGATGTTCGACGTGCCGTGCTTGTGTATGTCTTTGTCTTCGGCGGCGCGAAAGTCGCGCCCGAAAAAGAGCGATTCGATGCGCTCCAAAAACTTCGGGTCGGTCGCCATCACGTCCGTAAACTCGCCGTGCTTCGGGCAAGTTTTGCGCATGATGACTTGATTGTTCTCTTCTAAAATCTGCGCCTTGATTTCGCCTGGATGCTGGTGCATCAGCATCTCAAGCGTCGTCTCGCCGGTGATTACGGCGTCGCGCACTTCTTTGACGCAACGCGGGCACAAGGAGTCTGTCTCGCGCGGGAAGCCGAGCGGCGGAGCCGTGCGCTCGTAAGATTTCAAGAGCGGCCCCGGCGCCCATTTCGGTCTGATAGCTTCGCCTTCGGGCAGACGCTTGTTGACCGACTGGAACACCTTCCACGCCACATCCGAAAGGTTAGAGATCAGCGTGGAGCTTTTCACCCCACTGAACTTGCCTTTCTCCGATTCGCCTCTGCGGAATTGATCACTAAACAAGAATCATTCTCCTTGATAAACGCGCTCGCGCGCTCAATTAAATAAAAAGCAGGATAAACGGCTTTCACCGGCTGACTGGCGAAGCACACGTCTACACATGAAGCTTTGCAACGTCACATAATAACGGCATCGGCAGGCAAAGGCAAGGAGTGAGACGCCGGATAAATGGCGAATCAGAAGGGGTTGACGCTTCGCAGCCGCTCGTCATGCGGCGCCGCTTTATTGTACTATCCGAGACGCTCGAAGCCCTTTATGCTTATTCATCCGACAGCCATCGTCAGCCCGCGCGCAGAGGTCGCAAGCGACGCGCGCGTCGGCGCGTATGCCGTCATCGAAGACGATGTTGTCATCGGTGAAGGCTGCGAGATTGCGGCTCATGCCGTCATCAAAAGATTCACCACGTTGGGGCGCGGCAATCGCGTCTACGAGCACGCGGTCCTGGGCGGCGAGCCGCAGGACGTTAAGTTCAGGAACGAGCCGAGCCGTCTCGTCGTCGGCGACGATAATCTGATACGCGAATACGTGACTCTTCATCGCGCGAGCGGCGAAGGTGAAGCGACCATCATCGGCTCGCGCAACTTTCTGATGATTGGCGTTCACGTCGCGCACAACTGCTCGGTCGGCGACGACAACATCTTCGCCAACGGCGCGGCGCTGGCCGGGTATATCATGGTCGAAGACCACGTTTTTCTCTCCAACAACGTCGGCTGTCATCAATTCGTGCGCCTGGGACGCTACGCGATGGCCGGAGGCAAATCGAAGATTGTGCAGGACGTGCTGCCCTTCTTCATCACTGACGGAAATCCGCCGCGCGTTCGCGGCCTCAACGCTGTGGGCCTGCGCCGCGCGGGCTTCTCGCCTGAAGCGCGCCGCGCGTTGAAGAAAGCATATCAACTGCTCTTTCGCTCCGCCTTGCCTTTGACCGACGCGCTCGCGCGCATGGCCGAACTGGACGACGCGCACGTCAATCATCTGATAGCTTTTATACGCGACTCTCCGCGCGGCTTCACGCGCGCCGCGCGGGGCCAGCCGGAGATGGCCGGAGAAGCGCTCTCCATCTGAAGCTTATGGACGAAGCAACAAACGAAAAGAGCGTCGCCGAGTTGGCCGCGCACATCGGCGGGCGCGTTCGTGGCGACGGCGGCATTCGCGTCAACAAAGTCGCCAGCCTTGAGCGCGCCGTCGCGGGCGAGATTGCTTTCGTGGAAGACGAAAGGCTGTTGTCGAGTGCTGCCGCGAGCAAGGCTTCGTGTTTGCTTGTCCCGCCGGGCGCGCAACTCGACGCGCCGTGCTTGATTGAAGCCGCGCAACCGAAGCTGGCCTTCGCTCTCATCGCGGAGCTTCTGCATCCGCCCAGACGAAGCGAGCCTACCGTTCATCCTTCGGCGCAGGTGGCCGAGAGCGCGACGATTGACGAGAGCGCGTTTGTCGGAGCGAGCGCGCATGTCGGCGCGAGAGCGCACGTTGGCGCAGGCACGCAGCTTCTCGCCGGAGTCTTCATCGGCGACGACGTGAGCGTCGGGCGCGACTGCGTGCTGCACCCGAACGTCGTGCTCTACGACGGCGCGCAACTCGGCGACCGCGTGATTCTTCATGCCGGAGTCGTCATCGGCGCCGACGGCTTTGGCTACGTCAGAAGCAAGACGGGCTATCACAAATTTCCGCAGATGGGCGCGGTCGTCATCGCGGATGACGTGGAGATTGGAGCCAACACGTGCGTTGACCGTGGCGCGCTCGGAGAGACGCGCATCGGGCGCGGGACGAAGATAGACAATCTGGTTCAAGTTGGCCATAACGTCCAGATAGGCGAGCGCGTCGTCATCGCTTCGCAGACGGGCATCAGCGGCAGCACCGTGATTGAAGACGACGCGGTTATCGGCGGGCAGGTCGGGTTGGGCGACCACGCGCGCGTGCAGAGCGGCGCCGTCATCGGCTCGAAGGCGGGCATCCTGCCGGGCAAAATTGTTCGTCCCGGCGTCTGGTGGGGCGTTCCAGTGCAGCCGCTCGCCGACTACAAACGCCTCAACGCGCACTTGGGTCGCCTGCCGCAGATGCGCGAAGAGATTAAAGCCTTGCGCCGTCAGGTCAACGAACTCATGGAGAGGATGAAGGAGCAGGAATAGCCTGTTTACTCATCCGACATCCTCATCCACAGTTCGTGCAACATTCTCATTCACTAAGCTGCAAGTTACCCTCACGAACATTTGATGAGAGTCCCGCTGAGGAGGCCGCCAAACGGCGCGTTTGGAGACTGAGGACTTGGCGTGATTCCCCTTGCCGTGAGCATCGCGCGCAAAGAGAGCTCGACCAACGCTCCTTCTCCTCGTCCGACGAGCCAGCCTTCAAAATGCGAAGGCGGATTACACTGTTCACAATTGAAGGGCTGACTGTGCGTTCCGATGCGGTCAATCGTCTCCATCGTTCCCCGAAAGAGGACAACGTTTGCCGGATTGGTGATGGTGAAATCGCCGATGAAATGCATGAAGCCGTCATTGCGGCGGGTGACGCGCCCGCTTGCAACAAGCACGCTGCCATTGGGAAGCGCGGCAGCCGTCTGGTCGCAGACCGGCGTCGTGGTCGCCAGTTGCATCCTGATGCGCAGGCTGCCGCGCATCGTCGCTCCGGTAGCGCAAGCGTAAGGGGCTTCAAATTGCGCTTGACGTGCGCCCTGGATTCTCTTTTGCGACCGCCAGAGGCAGCACTCGCCCGTGGCCGGGATGCCGGGAATCGGGATGTCTGGAAACGGCGTCTTCAAGGCTTCCGCCTCAGTCGCGCGAGTTGGAGCGGGAGCTTCGTTCGAGGCTGCGCGTCCTTGAATCAACAGCGAGCCGCAGACGACTGCGACGAGCAGCGCGAGCAACGCGCTCGCAATATATTTGGTTCTCATGTTTGAGCCTCCTTTTAAGGTTGATGAGTAAAGACGGAACGCGAACCGTAGAGACGAGGAGTTCGCGCAGAGAAATCCTTTGGGCGAGTATGACGGCACAACTGGCCGCCGCCCTTTGACGAGATGTAGCAACGAAGAGCCGCCAGCCGATTTCAAAGCCGACGTGGCCCGCTCTTCAAAGACAATTGACAAAGGCAACTGTCCTGAGCGCTGCTTCTAAAATATTAATGCAGGTTTGCCGGGAAGTGTTTCAGCCGCCGGCCAGCGCAGTAGAAGCAGAGTCGCGCAGCAGACGCAGCATGGAATCTTGAGGCTTAAGCTGACCCGTTTGATGGACGAAGATGAAAGCTTTTCCGAAAGAAGCTTGTGAGCAAAGCGCGACGTTGGTTTGTTGCCGCTCATCTCGACGCTTGATGAAGGCGCGGTTAGTTAAGCTTGATGAAGGCGCGGTTAATCTTGCATTACTTTTTCCAATCGCGGATGGCCTTGAGAATCGTTTGGGCCGCGCGCCGTGAGGCTCCGCCCTCGCCGAGGCTGGCGGCAATCTCGCGGAGCCGCGCGCGAGCCGCGCCGTTGCGCTCAGCATCCAGGAGCAAGAGCAGTTCCTGCGATAGTCGCTCGCTCTTCAAATCATCCTGCATCAACTCGGTCGCTATCCTTTCGCCCGCGATTAAGTTGACGAGACCGAAGTGCTCGGTCGTGATGAGACGGCCAAGCGTGTGCCAGTTGATGCTTGATTCCTTGTAGACGATGACCATCGGCGCATTGAGCATTGCGGCTTCGAGCGTCGCCGTCCCGCTGGCGACCGCCGCCACGTCCGCCGCCGCCAATGCTTCGCGCGTCTCTTGTCGAACGATAAGCAAGCCCTCCGGCAGCCGCGCCCCTTTGCGTTTGGCCGCGTCAAGGTGAGCCTGCGCTTCATCCATCGTTCTGTTAGGCGCGAGCGCGATGACGAACTGCGCGTCGGGCCGCGATTGCGAGAGCAGGGAAATCGCGTCGAGCATCGGCGGCAGGATGCGTTCGAGTTCCTTGTGACGGCTGCCCGGCAGCAGCGCGACGAGCGGGCGCGTCGTGTCCAGATGATGACGCTCGCAAAATTCCGCGCGCGTGCTTCGCGCTCCAACTTCTCCGACAAGAGGATGGCCGACGAACTCTACGTGCTCGACGCCGCGCGCTTTGTACCAGGCTGGCTCGAAAGGCAGGATGGCGAGCAGCAGGTCAACGTCGCGCCGGATGTTGCGCACACGATACGAGCGCCATGCCCAGAGTTGCGGGCTGATGTAGTAGATGACGCGCAAGCCGCGACGGCGCAACGAGCGCGCCAGCCTGAGATTGAACTCAGGCCAGTCAACGAGCACCACCGCATCCGGTCGGCGCTCGCTGGCCGCGCGCCGCAGAGCTTGAAAAGCGCGCCAGAATTTCGGCAGCACGCGCGCCACTTCGACGATGCCCATAATCGCCAAATCGTCTGAACGGACGATTGATTCAACGCCGCTTTCGCGCATCAATGCGCCCGTCGCCCCAAACAGTTCAAGCTCGGCTTGCGGCGCTTCTGCGCGCAGCGCGCGCGCGAGAGCCGCCGCGTGCGCGTCGCCCGAAGGCTCGCCCGCGACAATCATCAAACGTAGCTTTTCCTTCATCGCAGGCATCATAAAGAAGATGCGTGTAAAGGGGAAAGGGACGGCGGGAAACGGCAAGCCGTGGCCCTTCGCGCCGCGCCGTGCGCTCTGATGATTACGCCGCCGGGCAAGAGTTCATCTCTCGTCGAGCAAGAGTTCATCTGTTCCTTTTGTCTTTCGCAAAGAGCGTGTTAGCATCAGCGCGATTCTGAAAGCGACACGGCGCGTCCTAAGCTCTCCGGCCCTTTTAAGCATTTGCGAGCCGCGCCCCGATTGCTGCCTGCGGAGGTCAACAGGTTCTTCTTTGCGGAGCGGAGTTTCCCTGAACAACAGAATGTATGCGCGCCTCGTGCTCCTCCTCGCCGTGCTGACGATGCTCTGTGCGGCGCGGCCTCTGCGCGCCCAGCAGACCAATCCCGTTGACCGCGAGGTCACGAACCCAATCACAGACACGCCGAACGTCAACCCGCTCTCGCAGGAGCAGCCCGTCGTCGTGCGCCCGCGCGCCTCTGTGCCTGCTCAGCCGAGCGCGACGGCGGGGCAGCCGCAGCAGACGCAGGAACTCGATGTGCGCGCCGACAAGTCAAGCGCCACGGGCCAAAAGGACGCGCTCGTCGTCGTTCACGAGGGCAACGTTGACGCGCGCATCGGCGTGTATCGTTTGCAGGCCGACAAGGTGACTGTCTACGAAGCGACCAACAAGGTCATCGCCGAAGGCAACGTCGTCTTCGACCAGAGCACGGACCGCGGCACGCAGCGCATCACCGGCACGCGCGCCGAGTGGAACTACAGCACCAAGCTCGGATTCTTCATCAACTCGACGGGCTTCACCAACCAGACCGAAGACGGCACGACGATTTACTACACCGCCGACAGCGTTGAGAAGGTGAGCATCGACACCATCGTCGCCATCAATGCCACCATCACGGCCTGCGATGAAGACGTGCCGAAGTGGAGCTTCAAAAGCAAGCGCGTCAAAATCAAAATCGGCGACCGCGTGCGCGTCTCCACTCCAAACTTTCGCGTCAAAGGCGTGCCCGTGCTTGTGCTGCCGTACGCTTCGATTTCCATCAAGCGGCGCGACCGCGCCAGCGGCTTTCTGACGCCGACCTTCAGCGGTTCAGGCGCGAAGGGCTTTCGTCTCTCCAACGCTTATTATCAAACTTTGGGTCGCTCCGCCGACGTGACTTTTCGCAACGATATTTACGCGGCGCGCGGCCTCGGCTTCGGCGCTGACATTCGCACGCGCGCCAACTCGCGTTCGTTTCTTGACTTCGGTTTCTTCGCCGTCAAAGACCGCATCTTCGGCGAGAAGGCAGGGCCGGGCGCGCCCGATCAGGGCGGCTCAAGCTTCTACGTCAAAGGCGTTCATTATTTCCCGAACGGCTTTCTCGCCGCCGCCGATGTCAACATCACTTCCAATTTGGCGTTCCGGCAGGTCTTCTCCGATTCGATTCAGCAGGCCATCTCGCCCGAAGAACGCTCGCAGGTTTTCATCAACAAAAACTTCGGCGACTACAGCTTCGACTTTCTGGCCCGCTCGCAGGTCACATCTTTGCCGAGCGCGCGCATCCGTATTCGTCAACTGCCGAGCGTGACGCTCGACAAGCGACCCTCCGCGCTTCGCTACTTCGAGCGGCTGCCGGTCTATTTCTCAATCAGCGGCGGCCTCGAAGGCGTCAGCCGCAAAGAGACTATAGAAGACGCAGACCAGTTTGCGCAGATTGTCGGCAGCGGACGGGTGATTGACTCGCCCTCCATCGTGCAGCGCCTGGACGTGCACCCGCGCTTCTCCGTCCCCGTCTATTTCGGCGGCTGGTCTGTGACAGGCACGCTCGGCCTGCGCGGAACTTACTATTCAAACTCGATTGACCCTTCGACGCGATTGGTGTTGAGCCGCGATGTCGTGCGCGGCTACGGCGAGTTTGAACTGGACGTGCGCCCGCCCGCCTTCGCGCGCAACTTTCGCCACCGCGACGACTCCTTCTTCTTTCGCCACGTCATCGAGCCTTATATCATCTATCGCAAAATCGAAGGCGTCACCAGTTTCGAGCGCATCATTCGCTTCGACTACAATGACACCGTCGCCGATACCAACGAGATAGAGTACGGACTCGTCAATCGCTTCTTCACGCGCCGCTCGACCGAAAACGTCAGCCCGGCGGCTCGTCGCGCGGCAGACGCGAGCGGGCATGCGTCGCTCTCAAGCCAGCCCTACGAAGCCTTGACCATCACTGTGCGCGGCAAATATTTCTTCGACCCTTACTTCGGCGGCGCACTGGTTCCCGGCCAGCGCAACCAGTTCTATCCCATCAACACTTTTTCGGGCTTCACCTACGGCGGCGTGCCGCGCCGCTTCTCGCCCATCAACGTCGAAGGGCGTTATCGTCCGAGCCAGAATTTGTTTGCCGACGCGCGGACGGATCTGGACGTGCAGGGCAGCGGCCTGCGTAACCTCGCCGTCAGCTTCGGCCTCAGCCGTCGTCTCGTCAAAGCCTTCACGACCTTTTATTATACGCGGGCTATCGAGCTGGCTCCGTCGCTCAGCCGCTTCGCGGATGCGCGCGGCTTCGAGGCCGGAACGCTGCGCGGCTCGCAGTGGAGTCCGACCCTTTTTCTGGGCGACCCGAATCGCGGACTCTTCGGCGGCGTCTCTTTCTTCTTCGACTTTCAAGACCGCTCGGCCTTGCCGCCAGACCGTCCGGTGCTGAGAAATTCCTCGCTCGTCAGTTCCGTCGTCACCGCCGGTTACACTTGGGACTGCTGCTCCGTCACAGTCCAGAATTACACCTTCAACGTCGGCCTGCGCAGCGAGAATCGCTTCGTCTTCAGCTTCCGCTTAAACGGCATCGGCACGTTCGGCACGGAGCAAATCGGCCAGAACTTCCGCTAAGCAAACTTTCCGCTACGAACGCTTTTGTGACGCCGCAAGAGATTTTTGGCGCTTAGACGAAAGCCTTTTCTGTTATAATTTTCTCGCCCCGTTGCACAACCCGCGCGGGCTTCACCGGACGCGGGTTCAGGATGCTCCATCAACGACGTAAAATTTTTGCGCAGGGAAAGCTTTCCGTGCATCTTGCGGGCAAGTTCCGACATCTGAATACGGTATCGCGAACCCCCGCTTCGGCTGAACGCCCTAACCTCTTAAAAACCCGGCTCTTTTGACAGCAGTTTTGTGCGCATGAAGGCATAACACGAAAGCGTCCTTTTGGCAGGCTGGCTCTGTGGTGTGCATGACCCTTTACCTCTGTTTTTTAGGAGAAGATAGATGGCTCTGTTTCCCCGTTTCGATTCCAATATCAAAAACAACCGGAGAACTTCCAGCAAAGTTTTCTACAGGCTTTTCAGCGACGCGCTGGCGCTTGCCCTCGCGGCTTTGCTGCTCCTGGCTCCACTCAGTTTTAACGTCTCGGCGCAGCAGACAACCGCCAGTCCTAAAACTGCTTTCACGCAGGACGGCGATTTCTTCATGCTCTACCAGAACGCGGCGGGCGATGTTGTCTGCCGCTCGGCGACGCCGGAGCTAAGACGCCAGTTGAGAAGCGTTGACACGACTCGTCTCGGCCTTCATCCGCTTAATCACTTCGAGCGCGAATCCGATTCCAGCGCCGCGAACGCGCTGAACTCGGAGACGATTGTCGCCGCCAACATGACGATTATTCTGCGCGCCTCCGACCAGTTGGATAATTTCCCGGAGGCCAAAGCCGCTTTCGTCAGAGCCGCGCAGAGTTGGGAAAATCTCATCAAGTCTCCGGTCACTATCTATCTCAATGTGGACTACGGCCCGACCTTCTTCGGCCAGCCCTGGGAGACGGGCGTGCTCGGCGCCACTAGCTCGCCGAACGTCGCCAATTCTTATTCATTCGTTCGCGGCAAATTAATCGAAACAGCCTCGAATGCGACGGAGGCGTCGCTCTATAATGCGCTGCCTTCGGCGGCTATGCCCACAGATTTGAGCAGCGCGACGGCCGCTTCCATCTCTTCCTCGATTGCGCGCGCGATAGGAATTTTGAACGCCACCGCATCTCCGACCGATGCCTCCGCGCAGATTGCTTTCAACTCGAATTTAGGCCCTTACGATTTTGACCCGAGCAACGGCATCACTTCGGGCCAGACCGATTTCGAAGCCATCGCCACGCATGAAATCGGCCACGCTCTCGGCTTCACTTCAAGGTCGGGCGTCACGTCTTCGACACCGCCCGCCATCTGGGACTTCTTCCGTTTTCGCGCCGGCACGACGCTCGGCGCCTTCACCAACGCTCAGCGCATCATGACCGCCAACGACCTTCAATACTATTTCAGCGGCGGCTCTGATATGGCTCTTTCGACCGGCGGGCCGAACGGCGACGCGGCGGGCGGCGACGGCAATCAATCGAGCCACTGGAAGCAGGCCAGCCTCAACGGCGGAACCTACATCGGCATCATGGACCCGCGCATTCCCAGAAGCACTCATCGTCCGATTACCAGCGCAGACATCAACGCGCTCAATACCTTCGGCTATAATCTGGAAAACAGCGCGCCGCCGCCCCCGCCGCCCGTGCCTGCGAACAACGCTTTCGCCAACGCGCAGGCCATCACAGGCTGCGCGGCCACCATCAACGCCACGAACATCGGGGCCGACAAAGAGGCGGGCGAGCCGAGTCACAACCCGGACTCGACGGGGCATCCGGGCAGCGCTTCGGTCTGGTATCAATGGCAAGCTCCGGCAGGCGGCAGCGTGACCGTCACCACCACGGGCGGCCAGACGAACTATGACACCATGCTCGGCGTCTACACCGGCAACAGCGTCGGCTCGCTTCAAGTCGTCGGCAAGAACGACGACTTGGGGCCGAACACGACGGACAGCAGCCTGACTTTTACGGCGACGGCAGGCGCCGTCTATAAGATTGCGGTTGACGGTTGGGGCGGCGAGATAGGCAACTTCACGCTCAACTTGACGGCCAGCAATTGTGTCAATCAACCGGCCAACCAGATTGACTCGGCCAGCTTCTTCGTCGGCCAGCACTATCAGGACTTTCTTGGACGCACAGCCGACGCGGGCGGGCTACAGTATTGGTCGGAGCAGATTACGGGCAACAGCAGCAACGCTCCTTCGCCCTGCGCGTCGGGCGACGCGCAATGCGAACACATTCGCCGCATCAGCGTCTCGGCGGCCTTCTTCGTCGAGAACGAATTTCAGCGCACGGGCGGCTTCGTCTATCGTTTCTACAAAGCGAGCTACGGCACGCGCCCGACCTTCACGCAGTTCAGGAACGACCGCGCGCAGGTCTTCGAAGGCACGGGGTTGGAAACGCGCAAGCAGACGTTCGCGGCCAACTGGGTGCAGCGGCCTGAGTTCATCGCCAAGTATCCGGCCAGCTTGAGCGGCCAGCAGTTTGTTGACTCTCTCTTGCTCAACGTCCTGCAAAACTCCGGCGTTGACCTTTCAAGCCAGAGAGCCAGCTTGATTACCGACTTCAACAACGGGGGCCGCGCGCTCGTCGTCCGCAACGTGGCCGACAACGCGACGCTTCAACAAGCCGAGTACAACGCGGCGTTCGTCTTGATGCAATACTTCGGCTACCTGCAACGCAACCCGGACGAGGGCGGCTATCAATTCTGGCTCGGCATTCTCAACGACCGCGTGCCGAATAACTATCGCGC
>JAWVFT010000129.1:0-4701 GCA_033855775.1 Blastocatellia bacterium
CGGAAGAGCCGTAGCCGGAGGCCATGCGGCGAGTGAAGCCAGCAGGGTCGCGCTTAAATTCGGGCCAGGTGAGTTGAGATTGATGTTTGACGGCGGAGAGTTGCTGAGCGAGGCGGCGAGTGATGCCGGCGTCTTCCATTATCGTCAGGTGATACTCAGGATTGTTGTAAGTCGGAATCGCCGCGAGGGTCTGTGCCTCGTCGTCGCTCGCAACGGGCGCGACTATGGGCGGCGAAGCGACGATGGCGGCGGCCAGTTCGTTGAGCGGCGTTCCGTCAACGGGGCAGAAGCTGAACTTATTAGCGAACTCTTCATGGCAGGTCGAACACTGTTTCATAAAAATCTCCTCACGGCTTGGGACAGAACCCTGTTGAACGGGGACGCGCGCGCCGAACAGGCGTTTCCAGAAGGGCGCGCGTTTAAATTCCTGACGGTAGACGCTGAGCAAACGATTTTCGAGCGACGAAGGCGTAGCGGGCGCGTTCCAGCGTTTGAGCAGGAGGCTCAATTCCTGCTCCGGCTGTAGAGCCTCAGACGAAGCCTCGCGGCCTCCGGCCTGCGGCTCGCTCCGGCGCGGGTAGATGGATAGTGGTTGAGTGTCTTTCTTATCTTTCATTGAACGCCTCTTCCACGGCAGCGGGGTTCCGGCTCGTGTTTAGATAAGGAGCCAGAATGCGTTTCAAGCGCTGGCGGGCGCGGTGCAGTCTGGCTTTGACCGTTCCCGTTTCGGCTCCGACCACTTCGGCAATCTCGGCCAGCGACAGTTCTTCAAATTCAAAAAGGATGACGGCCTCGCGTTGCAGCGGCGGCAAACTCTCGACGGCCCTGCGCACTTCGTTCGACAACTCTTCATCGAGCAGGCGGCGCAAAGGCTCTGAGCCTTCGGGCGTCCGCAACTCTTCCGCCAACTCTTCGACCGCCACGTCGTTGCCCGCGTTGCGAAACTGCTTGAACGAGAGATTCCGCGCCGCCGCCAACAGATAAGTGCGCAAGCTTGCGCGCGACGCATCGAAGCGCGTGGGCTGACGGAGCAAGCTCAAAAAACAATCCTGCGTAATATCTTCGGCCAGTCCAGTAGAGCCGAGCAGGCGATAGGCGAAGCGGAAGACGGCATCGCGGTGTCGCTCGTAGAGCAGTAGAAAAGCCGCTTCATCGCCGCGACTCGCTCTTGTCAGCAGTCGTTCGTCTGTCATGCTTTAAAGGCTATCTGCCGGACTGTTGAATCCCGTTTCAGGATTCGGTTCCTGTCTGAATATTACCGGCAACGCCGGAAAGGATATGCCCTGCCCGAAAAGTTTTTACGGGACGCGCGCTTCGTCGGGCCGGGTTGCTCCTTCTGATGGTCAAACGGGCGGGCGAGTTTGCCCGTTGAAAGTAAATTGGCTTCGCTCGTCCATCTTTTCCGCGCCTGCCGGGATGATAAGAGCCACTCAGGTTTGATAGACTACGGCTCGTGAAAAAAGGAAATCCGGGCAGCGCGACTCCGGCGGATGAACCAACATCCGCGCAGAGTACGCGCGCCCTCGTCGCAGGCCGCGATTACTATCTTGAGCAAGGGCTGATGGTCTTCACGGCTGAATACTTACGCGCTCGCGGCTACTGTTGCGAGAGCGGTTGCAGGCATTGTCCATATTCCGCCACAGAGGTGATTAAATGATGCGTCGCGTTCTCTTGTTCATGTTGCTCGTCGTCGTGTGCGCGCCCGCGCTGCTGGCGCAAAAGCGCGCCTTCACGATTGAAGATTTATATCGCGTCAAGTCCGTCTCAGACATCTACGTCGCGCCCGACGGCAAGTCCGTCATCTACACGGTCGGCGCTCCCGACCTCGCGCGAGCCAAACGCGCCAGCCAAATCTGGATGATGAATCTGGACGGCACGAACGCTCACCCGATTCTTCAGAACGAGAAGGGAGCCAACACGCCGCTCTTTTCGCCCGACGGAAAATGGATTTCCTTCATCAGCGATTCGAACCTGTATGTGACGAGCGCGACGGGCGGCCCTTCGCGCAAGTTGACCAACATCTCGACCGGAGTCTCCGACCCCGTGTGGTCGCCCGACGGCAAGATGATTGCCTTCTCCACGGATGTCTATCCCGAATGCGGAGGTGACGACGCCTGCAACAAGCGCATCAGCGAGCGTTGGGAGAAAGGCTCGCTTAAGGGACACATGGCCGACGATTTGTTGTATCGTCATTGGACAGCATGGAAGGACGGCACGCGCACGCACATCTTCATCACGCAAGTCGCAGGCGGCGAGACGCGCGACGTGACGCCCGGCGAAAGAGACGCCCCCAACTTTCAACTCGGCGGCCCCGTGCAATACGACTTCTCGCCCGACAGCCGCGAACTCGTCTACGTCTCCAACCCCGATAAAGTCCTTGCCACCTCGACCAATAACGACCTCTGGCTGCTCTCGCTGACGGACAGAGACGCGCGCCCGCGCAACATCACCGCCTCGAATCCGGCCTACGACGGCAGCCCGAAATATTCGCCCGACGGCAAATACATCGCCTATCGCATGCAGCAGCAACCGGGCTACGAATCCGACCTCTTTCGCATCGCGCTCTACGACCGCCAGAGCGGCAAGTCAACTGTCCTGACCGAAACCTTTCGCAACTGGATTGACGAGTTTCACTGGTCTAACAACTCGAAGGCCATCTACTTTTCCGGCCCCGTCGAAGGGCAGAATCCAATCTTTCGTCTTGACATAGCCGGCGGCAAGATTAGCCAAATCTTCGCCGCGCAGACCATTGACGATTTCGAGTTTACGCCGGACGAAAAGCAACTTGTTTACATTCGTCGCAGCGTCGGCGAGCTTTCGGAAATTTACATCACGAACTTGAGTGGCGGCTCGGAGATAGGCAACGGCAGGCGGTTAACGAAAATCAACGAAGCCTTGATGAATGAAGTTGATGTTCGTCCCGCCGAGACGATGTGGGTTCAAGGCGCGGGCGGAGAGCGCGTTCAAGTCTTCATCGTCAAGCCGCACGACTTCGACCCTGCGCGCAAGTACCCTTTGATTCTCAACGTGCATGGCGGGCCGCAGTCGCAGTGGACTGACGGCTTTCGCGGCGACTGGCAAGTCTATCCCGGCGCAGGCTACGTTGTCGCCTTCTGTAACCCGCACGGCTCGACCGGCTACGGGCAGGAGTTTACCTCGCAGATTTCCGGCGACTTCGGTGGGCGCGTCTACGAAGATTTGATGAAGGTGACGGACGCGCTCGAAAAGCTGCCCTACGTTGACGCCAACCGGATGGGCGCGATGGGCTGGTCATACGGCGGCTACATGATGATGTGGCTCGAAGGACACACAGACCGCTTCAAAGCCATCGCTTCGATGATGGGCATCTACGACCTGCGCTCATTTCACGGCGCGACCGAAGAACTCTGGTTTCCCGAATGGGACTTGAAGGGCTTGCCCTGGGAGAACAAGGACTACGAAAAGTGGTCGCCCTCCAACTACGTCAAAAACTTCAAAACCCCGGCTCTGATCATCTCCGGCGAGCGCGACTATCGCGTTCCCTACACGCAGTCGCTGCACTTCTACACAGACCTGCAAAAGATGAACGTGCCATCGCGCCTCATCATCTACTCGAACGCCGGACACTGGCCCAACTGGTACGAGATGGCTCTCTACTACACAGCCCATCTCGAATTTTTCCATGAACATCTCGGCGGCGCTCCGCCGCCCTGGACGACACAGGACTTTCTACGCAACGGCGTCTTCGACCGCGAGAGCGGACAGCGCTTTCCTGAATCGCGCTCCGACTCCGCGCGCCCCGGCAGGCCCGCCGAGCAAGAGAAAAAGCCCGGCCAAGCCAACCCGCCCGCGAACCGGCAAGGCAAGCCCGACACAAAACCCGGCACGCCTTAAAAGCAACGCACGAGCGATTGAGAGATTGAGAGATGCAGAAGCGAGCGATGAAAGAAGAGCTACTCAAGCATGAGCAGCAACGCTTTCATCACTTGCTTCTTTATCTCTCATGCTTCATCACTCCTTCTTCATCACTTCGCTCATCCCTGCTTCTCCGGCTTCTTATCGTAAAGCTCAAGGCCGAGGCCAAACTTCGCCGCCGCGCGCCTGAGAGCCATCGATTCACTGTTTGAACTGCTGTCTCCGTAACCGCGCACTTCTTCATCTTCCTGACCCGTAGCTTCACGATAAACCAAGCCTTCGGCGCAAGGGATGGAGATGCGGGCCACCAGAATCAGCTTGTTGCCGATTTCCGTCAGGTGCCGTATCTCGTAGTTCCAGCCCGGCGCGTAGAGGTCTAAAAATCTGACGGCGGTGTGCCATGGGATATACTGAATCTTCTGCCCGCCGACCGTCTTGGTTTTCAAGAGGCGCGGCGGGATGGGCTTTGATAAATCGTTGATGATTTCAGCTATGGAACGCAAGCTTATCCTCCGATTCTTTCGTCACATGAAGGCTTCACGCGCTCTCGCAAAAGCGCGATGGCGTGAGCCTAACGTACAATCACTCGGCGGATCGCGCAATGGCATCCGTGCGCGCGGCGTAGAAAAGCTCCGGCGGTTGACACTGCTGTTGATTCTACTGTAATTTCATTCATCGTTCATCCAGCGAATTAACGGACAAAGCGCGATGGCCGGAGCCATTGCTCTCTTCGCTGAACGCGCGCCCTTGCTCGTCGGCCCGCGCCCGATATGTCCCGTTCGTCTAGTGGCCTAGGACACCGCCCTT
>JAWVFT010000130.1:0-81783 GCA_033855775.1 Blastocatellia bacterium
AAGTATCGCTGCGGGGAGTTCACACCCGGCGGGCGGGTTCGCCAAGCTATGGGTTGCGGCGCCAACTCAGCGAGAGGCGGGCCGGGCGAGTCATGCAAAATTTGTCATTTGTGATTAGACCATTTATGCTATCTCTCAGCTACACTTTTCAATTCCATTAAAGAAATTGCCATGTCCCTTGCAGGCCCTCAGCCATCGCGGGTCCTTCCTAGAGATTGAAAGACTGAGGGTAGCTCGCCACCGCACTCTCTCTCTAGTGCCAGAAATTTATTTCATTTCATCAGCAGCACTTTTTGTCACATTCTTCTTTTTGCTGAGGAAAATCGAGCATTCTTCTGTTTCTGCGTGAAAAAAGGATGCTGAATTTTGGCTCAAATCTCCATTTTCTCAACAAATTTAGCTTGGCAACGCACATAATTCGGCTCTAATTCGCAGCTTTTCAAGCTAAATCTGGAGCCTTAAAAATCAGCACAGGCGCACCAGACCCGCATAAACATTGGCTCAAGTGGAAAAGTCCTGCTGATGATTGAAGATTATTTTCTGTGACTAGCGAGAGCGTGAGGTCGCGAGCTACCCTCAGTTGGTGAAGCTCTGGGAAGGACCCGCAAACGGCTGGAGCCGCCGCTCCTCCGCGACCGCGGGCGTGACATTAGTGACGTTAGTGACATCAGTGACGTTAAGCGAGTCAGTAATCTGTCGGCAGTGGTAATAGTAACATGGGACAATTCTGCGCTCCTCCGCGCTCCGCTGCGCCCGGCCGTGATGATTTCCCGCTCCTTTTCTGTTTAGATACTTGCGGCTTGCGGCGCCACTTCCCAGGCGCATCACTTTCCACGCAGGCCGGCCAGATGGCCTTCATCGCACCTCAACCAGGAGCCATCACTCATTGAGGAGAACTCTTTTCCCCCATGCGTGCTCAACATCTTGGCTCCACTGCCGTCACTATCCGTGTCCGCTGCTCCTGTGGCCAGAAGGCTGACTTCTACAAATACTTCTGGCAACGACGTGGCTATGTCATCTGCGACCGCTGCAAAAGCTTCATCCTCTATCACTCGCTGGAGGTGAAAGCCTCCAGTTGGCAGGGCTACGCAGAGATCAACAGTCAGCTGGTGGCCGGAGAGTTAGGAGCCTTCCAGCAGATCGAAGCGGAGCTGCGGGCCTTCCTGCAGCGGTATGATGCACAGCCGCAGTGGCTGTGGTCGCCTCAGACCAGTCAGCTGGTGAGCGGCATCCGCCCGCAGTTGGAGCGGCTGGAGGAGTTGAGACAGCAGGGGCCGGAGCCGGAGAGAGTTCTCCTCACTCAACACAGAAAGAGAGAGCAGTGATGATCAACGAACCAACAGCAGAGAGCAGAAGTCTGGCGCAACTGGCCAGAGCAGCGCGCTCCTCACGCGTCACTCGCGTGCGCAACTTCACGGGCGAGGATGCGGAAGTCCGTGCCTATCGCTTCGGCATGTGGGCTCTGGGCGGCCCGCTGGCACGTTATCAGGGAGATGTGCCGACGGGCATCGTCAAACGTGCGCAGGAGTTCTGCCGCACAAATGGCATCGCGCTCGAGCGCGCTCATACGAAGAAGGAGAACAACTCCGGCGGCGCGCTGGTGCCCGAAGAGTTCAGCGCGGACATTCTGGACTTGCGGGAGAAGTATGGAGTCTTCAGAAGGAACGCTTATGTCACTCGCATGGCCAGCGACCGCAAGCAGTTGCTGCGCCGCGCCGCAGAGGCAGAAGCCTATCCGGTGGGAGAGGGGCAGACGATACCTGAGTCACAGATGAGCTGGGATGCCATCGGACTGCAGGCTCACAAGATCGCGACGCTGGCGCGCTTCGAATCCGAAGTCAGCGAGGACTCGATCACATCGTTCAGCGACGAGTTAGCGGGAGAGATCGGGAGAGCGATGGCGAAGTTTGAAGATCGCGCTGGCTTCACCGGTGACGGCACGGAAGAGTTCCACGGCATCGTGGGAGTCATCACGAAGCTGCGGAGCCTTGACGCGAGCGTGGCCAACATCGCGGGGCTCGTCGAAGCCTCAGGCAATCTGTGGAGCGAGATTACGCTCTCGGATATGCGTGCCGTTGTCGCGCGCGTGCCGGAGTCAGCAGACGAGACGGAGGCGAAGTGGTATTGCTCTCGAAAGTTCTTCGCCGAAGTGATGCTGCGCTTGAGCGGCGAAACTATTGTCGAGCGGAAGAGTTTCCTTGGCTATCCGGTAGAGATCGCGCAGGTGATGCCGAAGAAGGAAGCCAACAGTTCAATCCCAGCGCTGTTCGGAGACTTGCGGCAGGCGGCGACGTTCGGGGACAGAAGGCTGCCGACGTTCCGGATCACGGACAGCAATCGAGATGATTTCATCTACGATATTCTGACGATCAGAGGGACGGAGCGCATTGACATCGTGGCGCATGGCGTGGGCAACGCGAGCACAGATGAAGACGAGCGGGAGGCCGGGCCGATTGTCGGTTTGATTATGCGGGCCAGTTGAGGCTTGCTAAAACTTAGCATGAAAGAGCAAGCTATTCTAGAGCTTGCTCTTTCATGCTCAATATGTTGCTTTACTTAACTAGCAGTTCTTCATTCTCTGCTACGGTTAGGACTTAGACACGAAAGAGATGCTATCGAAGCGTCAGATTAAATGGCCTATAACAAATCGTACCAATCAAGCCATGAGTTTCTATTAGATGTAGTTTGATTTGCAGTTCCTTGTACCCAAAAGCGTAGAACGATTGTTGCGATCCAAAATATCAGCACAACAATCCCACTAAGAAGGGTTAAGAAAATACCATAACTTAATGCGTTGTGGTGTGGTAATGAAAATGAAAGCTTTTCCCCAAGTCTATCCATCCGGCGCGCGACTCGCCTAGTGATAATGAAAAACCCACCAAACCCTATGACAAAGAATAGGGACATTGCAATATTGAACCCGCAAAAAATAATCTTTAATTGCTGAGAAACACTCTCACGAAAAACGAAGCCCAGAGACACGGCAGTGATTGCTATAAAGATGGTGATGCTCTTAGTTGCCACACTGTATAGATTCTCTTGTACCGCATTGGCTAACTTATATTCCTCAAGGTCAGAATTGATTGTTTCAGTTTCTTTATCTGTGTTGGCGGCGACGAAATTACTATCTTTGGGAGCAATTGAATTGCTAGCTTTATGAGTAACGGCGTTGCTCTCGAGAGCAACTTTTCGTTTACGTCTTAGGCTGGACGTTTGTTTATTCATCAATTATCACATCCGTAAAAATTAGATGCACTAATGAACGTTACAAAAGAAACCCATTCAGCTGTCTAATATAATGAACAAAGTTCTATTGATGTAGGACTTTATCTCCATGAAGGCATTGTACTGCCGCAGAAACATATTGACATAGCTGCGAACCTCCACATATCTTACCCGCGTTTTATTGTTTCTCACGACTCCGCCAGCGAGTCTTTGCATCGCTGGTCTAATATCCCTTTGCAGGGCTGTCGGCGGTTTTTTCCGGATAGGCTGACCTTCTTATATGAAAGTCCTTCTGGATACCAATATTGTCATCCATAGGGAAGCCACACGAGTCATCGTCAGAAATATCGGCCTCCTATTTAAATGGCTAGACCGTCTGCAGTACACAAAGTACGTGCATCCTCTTACCATTCAGGAAATCAACAAATATCAGAACAGTGAAGTTCTCAAGAGTCTGAATATCAAACTTGATTCATACGTCCCTTTGAACGTTACTGCTCCCTTGCATCCAGATGTCGCCAACGTTTGCATCCCCCTTGATATTGACGACAACGATGCGAATGATACCCTCCTGATTAACGAACTCTATAACAAGCGGGTTGATGTTCTGATCACTGAAGATAAGAAGATTCGAAAGAAGGCTGAACTCCTCAGCATTGACTCAAGGGTTTTCACGATCAATGCCTTCTTGGAGAGAGTAATTGCGGAGCATCCGGAACTGGCAGATTACAAGGTCCTGTCAGTCAGGAAAGACTACTTTGGTAGGATTGATATAAATGACCCGTTCTTCGACAGCCTCAAGGAGGATTACCTTGGCTTCGAGAGGTGGTTCGTTAGTAAAAGTCAGGAAGAAGCTTACGTCTGTCGGACTGCGGAAGGGGTTTCAGCCTTCCTTTATCTAAAGGTAGAGGATGAGCGAGAACCTTATCCAGAGATAATGCCAGTATTCACTAGAAAGAAGCGGCTAAAGGTCGGCACATTCAAGGCCGCGCTCAACCGTCATATGATCGGCGAGCGGTTGCTGAAGATAGTTTTCGACAATGCGATTAGCTACGATGTAGATGAGATTTACGTTACTACGTTTGGTAAAACGATACCGCAGCAGTGGCTAATTAAAATGCTAGAGGAATATGGTTTCGTTTATCATGGGAAGAAGCATAATGACTTTGGCGATGAACTGGTATATGTCAGGGACATGGAGAAGGGCTTTGATTCTGACAATCCTAAATTAACTTACCCCTATATCAGCAGGCGGTCGCGCCCGTTTATTGTTTCGATTTATCCAGATTACCACACCAATCTTTTCCCAGATTCGATTTTAAAGACGGAATCGCCTAAGAATTTTATAGAGAATGAACCATTCAGGAATGCGATTTCCAAAGTCTTTATCTCTCGTTCACATTTTAGGGACTTAGTATCAGGTGATCTTATCGTTTTCTACAGGACAGGTGGATATTACAAAGCCGTAATAACAACAATCGGTATTGTCGAAAATGTAATCGCAACCATTGGCTCGGCTGTTGAGTTTCGACGTCTCTGTAAAAAGCGGAGTGTATTTTCCGACGCAGAGCTTCTGAAGGAGTGGGATCGTTATAAGAATTACAGACCTTTTATTGTAAATTTCTTATACGTCTACTCGTTTCCTACAAGAATAAATATGCAGCGTTTGATAGAAATTGGCGTAATACCCGATGTCAAGTCAGCTCCAAGGGGGTTCGAAATGTTAAGCTCCCAGTCTTTCGAATTGATACTCAAGGAGACAAAAACAGATGGACGTATTATTGTCGATTAAGCCTCAGTACGCGCTACAGATTTTTAGTGGCACAAAGAGATTCGAGTATCGGAGGATTATCTTTAGAGCGCAAGTCGAGCGGATAATTGTTTATGTTTCGTCGCCCACGAAAATGGTCATCGGCGAGTTTTGGATCAAGGAGATTCTTTTCGAAGATTTAGATAGCTTATGGTCTAGAACCAAACGGTATTCAGGTATCACTGAAGAGGGTTTTTACTCTTATTTTTTTGATAAAAATAAAGGCTACGCAATCAAGGTGGGTAAAATCATCAGGTATCATAGGCCAAGGTGTTTACATGCCTCTTATGGAATAAAGCCTCCTCAATCATTTGCTTATGTTGGTAGATAAGCTTCTAAGTTCATCGGCTATCTGAACCTTAATATTACAACACGACACTTTTAGTGCCTGTTACATTATAGATCTATACCACAAAAAGCCTATATTCTGGTTCTTGTAAACTCCCTTCTGGAGGCGGCTGTATTCTCGGGTCTAATGGAGTAAATAAATCAAGATATAATAGTTTAAGGTGAAAAACTTCTGCGGTGTCTTCAATTAAAATAGTTTCGAGTTCAATCTTAGCAGCATACTCTTCTAGAGTTATCCCTTCTTTAAGATAACGAGAGATAGCAGTTATGTCCTCATGCTGCAGATACCACCATGATCCCTTCTTCTGCCCAAGGAGCGCATAGGTTCTGGCAGCATCAAATTTTGAATCGAACACAGCGTTTGAACCATCTGCTGCCACAATTTCGACACCCATTTTCAGGAGAGTACGACAAACCATAGCAGGCTTCAGTGGATGCGCAAGAATGCGCATTTCTGTCTTTCGACGTTCCTCTACTGCGTCTTTAAAAATTGGTGATGGCTCATAACCTAATACTCCTAGTTGTGGATCACCGGTAATTATTCCCTCCCAAGATTTCAACCAAGGCGCCTTGCCCTTCTTTGTTGGTATGCCCATTAACACTCTGAAGAGAGAAAATGGGTAATCCGCTAATGCTTGTTGTTCTATTGAAGAGCCAAAGCGATTTTGGCAATGATCACAAAAGAGCCCACCAGGCAAGATCGCCCAATCACCGCCACCCAGCGATTCTGGAAGAATGTGCTCACGAGTATTAAATGGGCCACTAATTGATTTACAGAAGATACACTTCATACGAGCATTGCTATGAGGAACGCAGGTGACGCTGTATAAAGTCTATCCTGCTGTTTCATTCTTTGATGATAGCTTACCATCCATAGTCTGAAAGAAAACGCGGGTCTTTCCTTGGCATAGATTGAGTGAGGGTGACGCGCTATCGCACTCTATCGCTAGTGGCTGAAATTGATTTCATTTCAGCCACAGCACTTTTCCTTCAAATAAAATCACTTCCCATCCTGTCCTACGCTAAACAAACTCTTAAGATCTATCTTTACTTCAATCCGGTTTAGGAGCTTAGAAAGCAAACCTTCCCGGGGCTTGAATTTAACGGTCTGTCTGACCGTCTCACCTTCCGGTGTAGTCTCTAAACTCACTTCCCCTTCAATAATTAACTTCCGTGCTACAAGCTCATCGATTACTTCACCAAAGTTTTTTGCAGTAGTAGTTATTTCTGATGACCCGTAAGGATGTCCGAGTGCTGGGGCTTGCTCAAGTTGTTCTAATAGGTCAGAAGGTTTTCCTATGCCTCTATCAACAAGTCCTAATGCTATTTGATCTGCTGCAGGGTAAAAATATTGCAGAAGATCATGATGGCGTAGAAGCTCTCGTGCAGCATCCAAGTCTCTACCGGATAGCAGAACATCAATCTCATTTGTTGAGAAGTCATAAAGGGGAAATGGACAAATACCAAACTTTACATCTTGAGCTGCTGGATCATATTTATTCAGTTCATCTAAATGAAGGGCAAAATCCCCGCTATCTTCCCTTCCTGAATCATTACTATCGCCATCGTCTCTCATCATAGCTTGGAGATTATCGAGTTTAAGTTTGGATAGCTGTTGTATTGCTTGCATGATATTTGGAAGTATATTTGGGAAGGCCGTAGCGAAAGCTATGCCGGCCTTCTCTATGATTAGTTTAATTGAATCAGAATGAATGCCTCCCTCATTGAGCATTGCAAATTCTTTGTTTCCTAGCACAGGTTTGCCAAGCACTGTAGTTATAGCTTGTGAAGCTCGGGCGAGATTGATAGCGATGGGACGCGCTACAATGACTTGTGCTGATTTTAAAGCTGATTGAATGTCAGCTTGAGCCATTGCGGCAGCTCTTGCATCGTGTTCTCCAGAAATAACAATGACTCTGTTCTTTTCATCATCGATACCTATGGCAATAGTATTATGATGAATCCCAGATGCCCCACGTATAAACTCAGCTTCCTTGGGCTCTGCACCAACCGCTCGAATGATGCTACGCCAAATAGTTTTCGATTCGTCTGCGATTAACCGAGACACTGTAGGCGCAGCCGCACTTGGGCGCGGATAAGAGGCATTGGAAGCAGATGCCTTTTTTTTAAGTTTCTTTTCTATAGCTCGTCTATCTCGTCTATTAACCATAAGTGAATGCCTCAGTTAAAGACTAGGAATCGGCGACAAATAAGGAGGCTGGCGCAGGGTCAAATTTTGAACTGCTCGTAACTACCCTTCCGAAACCAGAGCAGATCTTCCGGGTATCCTTCTTCCAGCAAATCAGCGAAGGATTTTGTTTGCACCCAGCTCAAGGGAATCATCGCTACTGCAGCGATGAAGTTTGCTTGATAGTCAGCCTTGCTCTCAAAATTCCTGTCGAAGAGATGGAGACCGGGAACGTGCAGGAGATGGTGTGCTAACTCGTGCAGCAGCACCCACAGCCGCAGCGGCCCCTGCAGGCTAGGGTCAACAACAATGAATGGATAGCCGCCATAAGGTGTATAGAGACCGAGCGAACCAACCTTGCCTTCGACTATTACAATGCCTTTGCGCTTGCAGTAACGGCGGATGTCTCTTTCTGTAATGGGCCGCTTGTTCCAGTACGGGAATGCTCTCTGCGCGAGGAGATGCAATATCATGTCTTCCTCTTTTTTTCGCGATTGAGCCGCTCCAACTCACGATCTAGCAAGTTGATTAACGCCTCCACATCGATGCGGGAGTCGGGAGGAAGTTTGTCAAATTTTAATGCAAGTTCTGCAAATCGCGATTTATTGAAATTCGGATCATCCGCTGGACTCTTGCCACGTGCGCGCGCAAACACTTCATCTTCAGGAACGCCGAGGCCAGCAGCGAGCGAGCGTAATTTATCTGGTGTCACACGCTCCCCTAAGACATGTCGATTCTCTATTTGGCTAACGTATCCGCGAGAGATTCGTCCACCACTACGCGTCTCAACTTCCGCTAAAGAAAGGCTCTTTGAAGCGCGTACACGTCGGACATAATCCGCAAAGTCCTCAGTCCCATTTTCCATCAGTGATAAATTAATATATTTGCTAGCCATTAAATTAACTCCTTCAGTTAATATTTTGGTTGACTGAGGCTGCCCAGCTTGATTAATATATTTAACAGGAGGACAGATATGGCAATTCAGCTATATGGGAATGAACTTATCAAAGGCGCAATGGCGGAGCAGGAATTGACAGTAGCTGATGTGGCTGAGATTACTGGTCTATCGCCTACAACTATCTCTTTTGTTCGCAATGGCAAGGAAAACGTCAAGCTGCCGACACTGAAAAAAATAGCGGACGCACTTGACCTCCAACTTATCGTGAGATTCGAGAAGCGGGAGGCCGCCCGTGCCTAAACCTCTCTCTGCTGCCATCCGCGACGGCGCACGCCTGCGGCCTCAAGCTTTCGCCTCCTTCTTCAGCTTCAACTCTGAGGGCTACCTCTGCTCCTGCTCCTGGGGCGCCGCTATCGAAGCTGTCTCCCCGCTTATCACTCACGTTCCTATGACTGCCTTCGGACTCGCTGTCTTTGAAGAGCTGGCACTCATCGTCCAAGCCTGGAACTTTGCTGAAGCCTTCACCACGCCAGCCTGCTGCCTGCTTGGCTCTCATGAAGACTGCTCACAGGTGGACACCATCGCTGGCCTGGTCTCTCACCTTAACGATATCCACCACTGGCCACGTGAAGAGATTGCAGACCGCGTGGCCGTGTACGAGCGGCAGCGTGCTGCTGAGCCGACTCCAGCATAAGCAAACCATCTTCTCCAGTGAACGATTAACTTTCGCCTATTGAATCATGGCTCAACTGAGAAACTGCCAACTCCCGCCCGCGCACGAAATCCTCGCGCGCGTCTTCGACTCTCCTGAGAAAGTCAAACGTCTGGCCCGCACCTGTGGCGTCTCCGATAACCACGCTTACAAGTGGCTCCGTGACGGCGGAACAGGCGCGCCCTCTGACCTTGATCGCCTCTGCAGAATCATCTTTCTCGTCACTACCTGGGGAGATATGCCCGGTGCTGGTCTGCTCGCCGACTATGTGCGTGAGTTCTATCTCTCCATTCAGGAGTTGGACGTGCAGGGCTATTCATGCGAGCACGAGCGGGTGGTCGATAGCGCAGAGTTACTTCGTGAGGCAGCGGAGGCCGTGCAGGCTCTCTCACTTGGCAAGCCGTCGCAGGAGACGCTCAAGGAGTTGGTGGAGCTGAGGGACAAGGCGGAGGCAGCCATCTCCAGACTCTGCGCTCCGGAGAAAGGAGCGCAGGCCAGATGACTCGCTCTCCCCTTCATGATTTCAATTTCAGCTTGTGCGGTGGTGGTTGGTGGCGCCGCACAACGCGGGCTAGCAGCCTCTGGGCAGGACTCTGGCCCGCTCTTCTTTTCAGCATGGAGGAGCGCCATGCCTAAGCCGCGCCAGCCACTCTCGCCACCGCTGGTCGCTGCCGATGCCGCTCTGCGCCTGCGCCGACTGCTGCCCACCCTCGCCGGCTCTCGCACCCGTCGCGCTATGCGCCTTGTCGAGCAAGTCCTCAACCCGATCGACACTGAAGCCGCAGCCATCGCTTTGACCCGCCTCATCGGTCTGCTCTGCGAGTTGAGCAGCGCGCAGGCCCGCGTTGAGACGCAGTTCTATTGTCTGCTGCAGGCGACGCTGCACCGGCGGGAGTGGGAGGCCATCTTCAGGCCCGCGATGGCGGACATCAAGGAGCGTGTGGCCAGAAGCAGAGGCGAGCGAGCGGAGGCCGTGAGCGAGCCGTAGCAGAGATTGTGGCAGTGGGAATGGGAAGCCCGCTCGCCATGCATAACGGAGAGGGGGATGCTCGGGGCTCCGGCGTCTTCCTCTCCGCACAAACCAAAAGCCACCTGCACGTTTTGGCGAGCGACAGGTGGCCTTCACTGACAGAAAGGACTTGCGATGTCCGCCGAACAGTTTACCACATTCGAGGAAGTGGATGAGCACTTTTTAACTTCAACTGCAGCCGCCCCTCCTGACCCGGAGCTGGCACGCCTTGAAGCCCTCATCGACCAGTGCTGGCAACTCATCAATCAACACATGGATGCTCTGCGCTACCTGTGGCCACAGCATGATGAGCTCGAAGAGGCCCTGCGCATTGGCCGCCTTCGCCGGCAGCTGGCACAACTGGAAGCTCTACGCCAGCCCGTCACCTTCTACTCCATCGAAGAGGCCGCCTCTCTATGAGCTCCACCGCTGCCGCTTACACTCCCACTCTCGCCGACGAATATGCCTTCCGCCGTCGCCGCACCCATGCCCAGATCGAAGCCATGACCGGTCTCATCTTACAAGCCATCGGCTATCCTTCTCGCCGTCATCGTGAGTTCATCTGCGCGCTGCAGAGCGTCAACACCGGCGAGGATGCCCGCATCCCTTACACGCCCTTCCGTCGCGCTCATCTCACGCTGGCCGAATACATGCAGCTCTCCGGCCCGATGGAGACTCGCCGCAAGGCCGTCTACAGAGAAACGGTTGTTCTTCGCAGCTTTCAGAAGCGCACCGGCATCATGATCTTCCACGTCACTCCGGGCTGTGAGGAGGAAGCCACGACCTACATCGATTACCTGACGCCGGCGGCGGATCTGGCCATGCAGCGCGCTCTATCGTCTCCGCTGTGGAAGACGAACAAGTCAGAGGCCAAGCGGGAGGCCGTGGAATGGGCAATCGCGCAGCTGCCGCGCATTGAGGTCGAAGAGGAGACGGAGCGCAAGGCTAATCCGTTGAAGCTCTCCGACTATGCCAGAGAGCAGGAGCGCAGGCTCCTCGAGAGCATTGAATCAGTGGCTGAGGAAATAGAGAAGCGGGGCGGCGACGATTACGAATGGCTGCAGAGCATCGCCACACAGCTGATCAGGGCCGCCGAGTCGAGAAAGAAGACCGCGCGCGCCCGTTTAGATTATGCCTCATTGAGCTACGTTCAAGGGCGGGAGCGGGGCGAGGAGCAGGAGCCAGAGTTAGAACTGGAGCCGGAACTCGAGGCAGAGGGGGGAGGGGACAATTTCGGGGTACCCCCTGCGGAGAACTCCGCTGCAGACAAGGACTTAGCGAAGTCGGAAATTGCAAACATGGAAGAGGAAGCCCTCGCTCTGGCTGCTAAAGGCTTCGCCGTCTTTCCCCTGCACACTCCGGACGAGCGGGGCCGCTGCTCCTGCAGGGCTGGAAATGAGTGCAGAAGCCCCGGCAAACACCCACGCACGCTGCAGGGCGGCAAGGATGCCACCACTAACCCTGCTCAGATCACAGCCTGGTGGCGAAAGTGGCCGCAGGCCAACATCGGCATGGCGATGGGAGAGATCTCAGGACTGGTGGCCATCGACATCGATCCTCGCCACGGCGGAGACTCAAGCCTCTGTGAACTCGTCGAGCAGTATGAAGATTTGCCGGGAACGCTGAGAGCGAAGACCGGAGGCGGAGGCCATCATCTGCTCTACGCTTACCCTGGCGTCTCATTCAAGAATTCCTCTTCCTTCTTAGGCGAAGGCATCGATGTCAAGACGGACGGCGGATACATCGTGGCCGCGCCGTCGCTGCACGCCAGCGGCCAGCGTTACCAGTGGAAGGGCTGCTCAGAGTTGGAGCCGCTGCCGGCATGGCTCCTCCTGCTGCTGACCACGGAGAAGACTTCTGGCGGCCGCGACGGCACTTCATCACACACGGGCGGGGCATTCAATGCCGAAGGGCCGCTGCTGATGGAGGGAGTGCGCAACACTCGACTGTTCAAGATCGCCTGCGCGCTGCGAGGCAATGGAGCGAGCGAGCCGGAAATCTTTACCGAGCTGCTCGTGATCAACGAGCGGAGATGTGTGCCTCCACTCCTACAGGAGGAAGTGCAGAGCATCGCCACGAGCGCGGCCAGGTATGCGCCTGGCGCAAGGTCATAAGGGAACATGGGGTCGCAGTCCTTCCACATCCTCTCGCCGGCGATGGCCGCCGAGATTCGCGCGCTCGTCGAAGCCATCCTCGAGGAGCGCGCGCCGGCTGCTCAGCCTGGCAATGAGCCTTACCTCACAGTCAAGCATGCGGCAAAGCAATCCGGCATTCCCGAGCAAACCATCCGCAAATGGCTCAGCCAGAAACGCATCAGGTCCTACAGGGCAGGCAGGTGCATCAGGGTTAAGCTTTCTGAGATTCTGAAGGAGCAGGATTGAACTGTGCAGCCGGAGAAGCCTATCATGCGCTACGCTTCAAAAGGCTGTGAGCTCTTTTCTCGGAAAGGAGTAACAGCGTATGGGAATTTATAAACGAACGGACACAGGACGGTGGGAGGCTCGCCTCCAGATTCGCGGCGTCAAATACCGCCGTAGCCTGCCCGAGGCGCAGAACAAGCAGCAGGCCCTGCTGGCCGAGGCCGCCTTGCGCCAGGAGATTTACGAAGGGCGTTACGGTCGCGAAGGCCAGGAGGTCGGCTCGACGGACTTCGTAGAGTTCTGCAAAGAGGTCTTCCTACCGAGCATTAAGGACCGGCTCAAGCGCTGGAAGAACGAAGAGTACAAGATGCGCATCCTCTGCGAGTATTTCAGGGCGAAGAAGTTACGGGAGATCACGCCGATGCTGATCGAAGGATACCGGAGAAAGCGCCTGGCGGAAGCGACCAAAAGGGGCCGGCTCCGTCATCCTTCGGCTGTCAAGGCGGAGATCGCCACTCTTTCATCTATCTTCACCCTGGCCATCGATAACGATCTCACCGGCCTTAATCCCTGCCGGAAAATCAAGTGGCAGAGGGGCGTGACCAACTGCCGGCGAACGCGCATTCTCTTGCCGGAGGAAGAGACGCGCCTGATGCCGCAGCTCGAGCAGTATCCTGAGCCACACCACGCCGTCGGCTTGGCTCTCAACACAGGGATGCGCCGGATGGAGATTCTTAATCTTCGGTTGAGTAACGTCAGGCCGAAGGAGGAAACCATTCTGGTGACGGGAACGAAGAACGGGAAGGATCGCGTTGTTCCGCTCAACAGCGTGGCCCGGGCCATCATCGATGAGTTGGCGGCGCGCGGGCTAGCCGAGGGCGGGCATCTCTTTCACACCCGCACGGGCAATAATCTTTCAGCCACTGAAGGAGCTTTTCACCTAGCGCGGCGGCGCGCCAAGATTGATGATTTATGCTTTCACGATCTGCGCCACACGTTCGCCACGCGCCTGGCCGCATCGAACGTTGATCCCGCGACCATCGCCGCCATCCTCGGGCACGGCGACTTGAAGATGACGTCGAGCTACATCACGCCGTCACTGGATTCGATGCGCGCGGCGGTCGAGGAGCTGGGCCGGGATGGCGCTCGAGTCTTGCAATTCGAACGCAAGACCGGCTAACTTTTCTGAAAAACTTTCCCGTATGTTTCCCGGATTTTCGGCTGGGCTGGTGAAGCAGAGGGAAAGGCTGAGGGAAAATAGCCGAACGGGGCGACACTCCACACTTTCACGAAACATTTGTAATGCGGGCGAAGTCTCTGGCGAGTAGTAATGGGTTTCCGCTTCTTCGTTGAAGCGCTAAAGGACGGCCCAGCCAGTGAAAGATTTTTCAATATTCGAGCAGGCTCTCAAGCTTGCGACCGCTTCACAACTTGAAGACTTGGGGGATGTCTCCTACATCTCTCGACGCATGTTCGACGAGCGACCGACGTTTCGCTTTCGCGCGCAGGTGCCGGTCCTGGAGTATGTCAGCCTGTTGATTGAGAACGCGCTGCTGCTGCGCGCCAACCGGACGGGGCGCGTCTACGTCGGGTTTGAAAAACTCTCGCGCATGAAGGCCGTCACTGACCGCTACCTGCGCATCGCAGACCTCTCGGAGCGCGTCTACGTTTTCGGCGAGGCCGACTGGAAACCGCCGCGCCATCCGAACATGAAGCTCGTCACCTTTCCGCAGACCTTTCGGCTGGCGCGCGAATGGTTCGTCATCGCAGACTCTCCGACCCTGAGCGTGGCCCTGCTGGCGATTGACGAAGACGGCTTTGACGCGCCCGTGATTGAAGAACGAAACTTTCGTTCCTTGAAATCGAGCGACACGGCTTTCGTCAAAAGGCTGGCGACAGTCGCCGAAGAGTTGGTTGATTTATCGCTTAACCATCAAGCTTGAGCAGCGGAATAAACGACGCTTACGCCGGTTCGTTTCTCTTACTCGTCGGCTTCGACCGAAGCTTTAATCCGCGCGCTCTGGCCGCGCGGCGGTCGCATTCCTCCCGCGCGTTCGTAGACGCTGCGACCCTTCCACGTCACGCCCCTGCCCGTCGTGATTCTCAAGGCCGAATCAAGCAGGATGGCGTAGAGCGACGCCAAGCCGAGCGGCGCCAGCAAAGCGTAACGGAGCGGAACCCTCAGCCTTCGATTCAGGAGAGCCAGCAGCAAGACCTGCATCGCCCATGCGAGCGCGGCGGGAACCAGCGCTCGCCAGAGTTCCGCATCTGCTCCGAACGCCAGCCCGACCGCGCACGCAAGAGCAATGAGCGGCGGCGCAACGCCGAAGAGATAGACGCCGACGACGCTCGTGACGGCGAGCAGCAGCGAATACTTTGCGCCCGCGAACCAATTCTTAGCGTGGCATTCCCACATCTCGCGGAAATTTTTGTACATCCGCGTGCGCACCAGTCGCGGGGCGCGCTCGAAGCGCACGCGCACGCCCGACTGCTTCAGCATCTCCGCGAGTCGAAAGTCTTCAGCCGCTTCATCCTTCAAAGCATCGTAGCCGCCGACACCTTCAAGCGCGCTGCGGCGGACGAGGAAGAACCCGCCGATGCCGAGCGCGCCGCGCGAGCGCGGATGATTGACGCGATAGAGCACGAAGACCATCAACAAGGCCCAGACCCACGCCGGAATCACGACGCGCTCCCAAAATGAATAGCTCTCGAAATGCGGAAGCAGCGTCAAGGCGTCCAGGTCGCGCTTGAGCGCGTCGCCCATCGCCGTGCTGAGAGCCGCGCTGTCAAGAATCATGTCCGCGTCGGTCGCCAGCAGCCAATCTCCGCGCGCGTGCGCGAGTCCCTGCCGCATCGCAAATGGCTTGCCGAGCCATCCTGCGGGCGGCTCAACGCCTTCGACCAAGCGCAAGCGCGCATCGTCTCTTGCCATCGCGGCCAGAATAGCTCCCGTCTCATCGGTCGAGCGGTCGTTGACGGCGACGACTTCAAAGCTTCCGTAATCCTGCGCCAGCAGCGAGCCGATAGACTCTCTCAAAACTCGTCCCGCTTCATTGCGCACAGGCACGACGATAGACACGAGCGGCGCGGACGCGCTGCTGAGGCTCGCATCAAGCGTCGGCTCAAGCGGGCGCAGCCGCGCCAGAGCGTAGAACGTGAGCGCGATGCACACGACGCTCATCAACACGACGCCCCAAGCCATGGCGGAAGCGATGACGGAAAGGCTCGCAATGATGGATGAGAGACAAATGATGGATAAGAGACAAAGAATTGATAGCTCAGCGTCCATAGACTGATAGCGCAGCGTTCATCCTGGCCGCGCGCATTGGTCAGCATTCAACGTCGTCGCCCGCGTTGTTTGAGCGTTCATCGCATGCGTCGTCAGGCGTTCATTGTGGCTGCGTTATCGTCGCCGCGTTTATCGCTTCCATGCGGCGGGCGTCGTCGCTTCCGGCTCCGGCGCAGGCGTTTCAATCAGCGTGTAATCCGCGATGAGAGCTTCCCTGAGCGTGCCGTCCGTGAGTTCGGGCGCGGCTTCGACTTTTGATGAGAGAACGCGGCGCACGGCTCTGGGCAAGAGCAGCGGCGCCACGTCGGCCATCGCTTCGGCCAGTTGCACAACGTCGCCGCCGCCGCGCCAGTGTTGGCGAATGATTGAAGCGTCCGTGCGGTTGACGAGGCGCAGCAAGGTGAGGGCGATTAAATAAGCGTCGTCAATCTGCCCGACGAAGGGAATCATGTCGGGGATGAAATCGAGCGGCATCAGGGCGTAGATGATGGCTCCGGCGAAGAGGGCTTTCTCGGCGCGCGGCACGCGGCGGTCGGCCAGCAGACGCCCGCAGAGGCCGACCATGTTCGGCAGAAACATCAGCAGGTTTTTCATCCGTCGCTTCGCTTCGAGTCTTCCCATGTCGCGGCTCCTCGCTCCTCTTTATTTAGTTACCGGCAATCAACGCTCAAGCCATCAGCCTGCGCGTTGAGAGCCTGAAAGTTCGCGCGCTCTTTGAAAGTTAATGTAGCACGCGGCGGCTTCGTGCCGAAAGCTTGTCCTCTGTCGCGTTGTTGGTTAGACTCCGCAGGCAAAACATTTAAACTTCGCGCTGCCGGTTTTCGCAGCCGGCGGCTAACGGCTGAAAGTTGACGGCTTATCAATCATGAATATTCTCGAACGATTGCGCCAGCGCGCCGCCGCGGACCGCCAGCACATAGTCCTGCCCGAAGGCGAAGACGCGCGCACGGTCGTCGCCGCCGCGATGTGCGCGCGAGACGGCATAGCGCGCATCACCTTGCTCGGCAACGAGGAAAAGATTCGCGCGGCGGCCACGGCGGCGGGAGCGTCGCTCGGCGGAGTCGAAGTGATAGACCACCGCCGCGCAGCGGACTTTGACAAGGTGGCCGCCTTTTATCACGAGTTGCGGCGGGCCAAAGGCTTGATGGCCGACGAAGCCAGAGCGGCTGTCGAAGACCCGCTCTACTACGGCAATCTCATGGTGCGCCTGAACCGCACCGACGGCTCCGTCGCGGGCGCGACCAATACTACTTCGCACACAGTTCGCGCCGCGCTCCACTGCATCGGCGTGCGCGCCGGCTTCCGGCTCGTCTCAAGTTTCTTCGTGATGGCTCTGCGCGACCCGAACATAGGCGAGCAGGGCGCGATGATTTATGCAGACTGCGGCGTCGTCATCGAACCCAACGCGGCGGAGTTGGCGGAGATAGCCATCGCGTCCGCCGAATCGTGTCGCGCGCTGTTGGAGACGGAGCCGCGCGTCGCCATGCTCTCGTTCTCGACGAAGGGCAGCGCGCGTCATCAACTGATTGACAAAGTAGTGGAAGCGACGAAGACCGTGCGCGCCCGCCTGCCTGAGTTGGAGATAGACGGCGAGTTGCAGGCCGACGCGGCTCTGGTGCCAGCGGTGGCGCAGTCGAAAGCTCCCGGCTCAAGCGTCGCCGGCCGCGCCAACGTCCTCATCTTTCCAGACCTACAGGCGGGCAACATCGCCTACAAATTGACGGAGCGGCTCGCGGGCGCGACCGCCATCGGCCCCATCCTGCAAGGCCTGGACAAACCGGCCAACGACCTTTCGCGCGGCTGCAAGGCCGAAGACATCGTTGACGCCGTGGCGATTACAGCCGTGCAGGCGCAGGCTCGCAAGGCCGCTCTTTGAGAGAGTCTTGACGCCTCTTTTTAGCAAGCCAGGTCCAGCCCTTTAAAAGCGCGCGTCGTGCAACCCGCGAGAGGCCGCAGGCTATCAAACATTTCAGCCCGCGAATCGTCGTCCGTCTCTCTTTGTGAGGTTTACTCGTGTCATCACGCCGCATCATCTTAACATTGCTTGTTTGCGCTCTGGCCGCGACGGCCAGCTTCACACTCAACGCGCAGAGCGGAGCGCGGCGAACGCCGACGCCGCAAGTCTCGCCGACGCCGCAGCCCTCGCCGGAGCAGGAACAGATTAAAATCTTCACGGAGGAAGTGCGCTTGCCGGTCGTCGCCTTCAACGATTACGGCGGCTTCGACCCGTCGCTCGAAATGGACGACCTGCTCGTGCTCGAAGACGGCGTGCCGCAGCAGATTAGAAGCATTCAAAGGATTCCGGCCAACGTCCTGCTGCTCCTGGACACGGGCAATGAAATCACGCTGGCGAAGAGCGTTGACCTGACGCGCGCCATCGCCCTGCGCGTGGTTGGAGCATTGGGCGTAGAACAGCGCGTGGCCGTCATGCAGTTTAACGAGCGCGTCGAACTCTTGCAGGATTGGACGAGCGACAGAGCGCAGGTCGCCGAAGCGCTCAAGAAGAAACTCTATTCGGGCAAGCGTTCGCGCCTCTCCGAAGGCGTTCAAACGGCGGCTGAAAAGTTGCAGGAGACGCCCGCCGGAAGTCGTCACGTCGTCATCGTCACGGATGGAGTTGAAGCGGCGGGAGGCCGCGTCGTTTACAGCGAAGCCGTCAAGCGACTCGTCGCCTCGCAAGCCACCGTCCACATCATCAGCTACACGCAGCTCGTGCGGCAGGCGATAGACGAGCGCAACAAAGGCGGCAGCTTCAAGAAGGGCGACGGCGTGCAGCGCGACGGCAATCCGGGCGGGCAAGACCCGACGCTGCCGCCCGGCATGACGCGCAGCCCTTCTTTCAAACTCGGCTCGATTGACCTCGACCGCCAGATGCGGCGTTGGTATAAAAAGTATAGCGAGTCAACGAAGGAGAGCGAGAAGCGTCTGGTCGCGCTTGCAGGAGAGACGGGCGGGCAGATGTTGTTGCCGACTTCTAAGGAAGCGATGCTGGCTGAGGGCGAAGAAGTGGCGCGCGACATAGGCTCGCAATACGTCATCACCTACGCGCCCAAGCGTCCGCTCGCCGAATCGCCCGCAGGGGAATATCGCCGCGTAGAGATTGCCGCGCGCCGCACCGGCCTCACCTTGCGCGCGCGTCGCGGCTACGTCGTCAACACCGCCGCGCAGTAAGCTTCGCCGTAAAAAAGCTACAGGTTTCAGGTTCGTTGCTCGAACCTGAAACCTGTAGCTTTAAAACTGAAACCTGAAAACTGTGACCAACTCTAACCGGGCAGGGCGGAGAGCCTCGCTTCCAACAACGCGGCGACGGGATGCGCGACCGATGCGTCTCGCTCCTGTTGCTTGACGAGCGAGCGGCGGCGCAGTTCGTCCCAATCTTCGCGCGGGACGCGGTGGAAAGCCGCCACCACGTTCGGGTCAAACTGCCTTCCGGCGAATCGCTCCAACTCTTCCGCGGCCTCTTCGTATGAGCGGCCCGCGCGGTACACGCGGTCGCTAATCATCGCGTCGAAGGCGTCAGCCACGGCAAAGATGCGCGCGTTCAAATCTATCGCTTCGCCGCGCAGGCCCATCGGATAGCCGGAGCCGTCCCACTTCTCATGATGCTGCCCGACAACGCGCGCCGCCCCGCTCAGAAATTCTATCTCGCGCAGGATGGCCTGCCCATGAACGGGATGCTCGCGCATCCTAATCCATTCTTCGTCGGTCAGCTTCGCGGGCTTGCGCAGGATGGCGTCCGGCACGCCTATCTTTCCAATGTCGTGCAGGAGCGAGCCAAACTCCAAAGACCGCAACTGCTCTTTATTGAGTTCGAGTTCGCGCCCAAGCCTGAGACTGAAGGTGACGACGCGCTCCGAATGGCCGTGCGTCTCCGCGTCTCTGGTTTCCAGCGCGGCGGTCAGAGCCTTGAGCGTCGAGCGATAAGCGTCTTCGAGCGAGTCGAGCGCGTGATTCAACTCGTGCGTCCGCTGCTCGACCAACTCTTCCAGATGATTTTCGTAACGACGCTTCGAGGCGCGCAAATCATAGTGCTCAAGAGCGCGTTTGACCGCCGCCTCGACCTGCCGCAAATCAAACGGCTTCATGATGTAGTCGAACGCCCCGACCCGCAGAGCCTCAATCGCGCTCTCGATGGTCTGCATCCCGCTAATCATCAAGACCACCGTCTCCGGCGAGACTTGAGAAACGTGCGGAATCATCTCCAGCCCGCTCATGCCGCTCATGGTGATGTCACTAATGATCAGATGAAACGCGCCCGCCCCAAGCTGCTCAAGCGCTTCTTCAGCCGAACTGGCCGCCGCGCACTCGTGCTCATGCCCGAGCAATTCGCACAGGACATTCCTGATTTCCGATTCGTCGTCCACAATCAAGAGACGCGCTCGTTCATCGTTTATTTTCAGCATACAATGAACTCCACAATTGATTTTCAAGGGCGACTGAGCAAGGCCGGGAGAGCATCGCTTTTCCCTTAGGGGTTCTCTGTTTTTAAGTGAGGGGACATGACGCGTCGTAGGATAACGCGTCGGCCGCGCTTAAGACACAAACATTTTACATAGATTGTCCCGCCGTGGCAACATTCATCTTCAACCCCGGCGCATCAACGTTCAAACGGGGCGCTATCAAGGCCCGCGCCAGCGTACGCGCCGCTTGCGGGTTGACGCCATTGCGCGCCCCCCACTATGATGTTTCGACCACATGGGCCGGAGTGGCGAAATCGGTATACGCACCAGACTCAAAATCTGGCGAGGTCACACTCATGTCGGTTCGAGTCCGACCTCCGGCACGTCACGTTTCTCAGTAACGCTGACCATCACAGATTCCCACGTTGATGAGCGATTCCAGCCGGGTTGCTCATGTCCACATTCATTCGAGTTGACAGGTTAAGAGCGCGCAGGGCTTTCGAGCCGGAGCGCAATCAATTTTCGAGTTCCGAAGATGAGCCTTTCGAGTTGGCGCGAAGATGAGCCCGAAGCAGAGCAGCACACCCCGGCAGCGCGAGCCGCAGTTTAAGGCGCGGCTGCGCGAAGAGATGGAGACGGGCATGGCGGCCTCGCGCGACCCGGCGAATGCCGGGCAGCCGGATTTAGCCGTCAGGGTGACGACCATTTATTCGCCCTGGTACACGCGCGCCTGTCCGGTCTGCAAGAGCAAGTTTCGCGACGACGACAGCGTGCGCGTCTGTCCTTTGTGCGAGCAGGCTTATCACGACGACGACTCGTATCACCTGCATTGCTGGCAGGAGCGTTTCAAGGCTCAGGGAGTCTGCAAGCTCAGCCGCTACGACCAGATTCTGGAAGCGGAAGAACAGGGATGCGGCTATCATTGGTCTGGAACATTTCCGCAAGCGGCGGAGCGGCGCAGCGGCGAGTCGCAACAGCAGCAGCGGAGAGTCGCTTTAGTCACGGCTCAATTCCTGCAAGGCTTGGAGGCCATCTGGAAGCCTTACGGCGAGGAAGCCGTCTTCGAGGTCGCGGAGGGTTCCGCCATCATCGGTCATCATTGCCCTTGGTGTCGCTTTCAGGTGCGCGCAGGGGATCGCGTCGTCAAATGCCCTTGCGGCAAATGCAGCGCCTACTTTCACAACGATGTCTTTCGTCATCTGACCTGCTGGAACGATTGGAACGGCTCGCGCGGCCATGATTACTGCCCGACGACCGGCGCCAGAATCGTCGCCGAGAGCGTGGACGAGTAGAGCGCGAAAGAGTTTGATGGAAGCCGAGCGGTACGACCGTCAACAACGCATCGCCGGGTGGAAGCAGCCGGCTCTCTCAGCCGCGCGGGTCATCGTCGCCGGGGCCGGAGCTTTGGGCAACGAAGCGATTAAGAATTTCGCGCTGATGGGCGTCGGCCATCTCCTGATTATAGACTTCGACCGCATAGAGCTTTCCAACCTGAGCCGCGCCGCGCTCTTTCTCGAAACGGATGTCGGACGCCGCAAGGCAGAGGTGGCAGCCGAACGGGCGGCGCAACTTAATTCCGAGATTCAGGTTCGCCATATTGACGGCGACCTCTTTTCCGACATCGGCCTCGGCTTTTATCGTCACGCCGATTTGGTCGTCGGCGCGCTTGATAATGTGGCGGCGCGCTCGCAGGTCGGGCTGAGTTGCAGCCTCGCCGGGATTCCTTTCCTTGATGGCGGAATGTGGGCCTGGGGCGGCGAAGCGCGCTGGTTCAAGGGCGGCGCGGAAACCTGCTTTGAATGCACGCTGAGCGACGACGACCGCAGCTTCGCTTTCGAGCGACGTTCCTGCACGGGCTTTCGCCAGGCGGAGGACGAAGGAGCGGCGCGCGTCGTGCCGACGACGATAAGCATCGCCGCGCTCATCGGCGGATTGCTGGCGCAGGAAGCGGCGCGCTATCTCTGCGGTTGGGAAATTCAAGGCGGCGAGGCTCTGGTTTACAACGGCTTGAAGCTCTCGCTTCATCGCAGCGCTCTCGCGCGTGATTCGCAGTGTCCGTATCATGAGCCTTACGCGGGCGTCAAAGAGCTACAGGCGAGAGCCGCGAGCGCGACCGCTTTGGACTTGCTGCGAATCTTCGAGCCGGAAGCGGCGGGCTCTCTCTCTTTAGAACTGGGGCGCGATTTCCTGTTGAGCTTTCGCTGTTCGAGTTGCGGCGCGCAGGAAGAAGTGAACGCGCTCGTCAATCGCCTGGGCGCATCTTCGAGCCGCTGCCCGCGTTGCGGCCACGCGCGCCAGCCGGAGATTATGAGCAGCGTCACGAGCGGCGACGCGCTTGCGGGTCGCAGCTTAAGCGAGTTGGGAGTTCCGCCCGGAGAAGTGCTGGCCGTGCGCGCCGGAGACGAGCTTCGTTTGTGCGAATTGACGGGCGATGTCGTCGCGCTCTGGCAGTGAAGCCGGACGGTGAAACGCAAATGCTCCTGGATTCTAAGGCGGAGGTGTTAAATTCGATGGCCGAAGATTTCTGTTTCGTCATCATGCCGTTTAGCGGCGACTTTAAGAACATCTACGAGACGGCCATCAAAACCGCTGTCGAAGAGGCCAACCTGAAATGCGTGCGCGCCGACGAAATCGAAGGCGCGTTTGTCATCCACAAGCAGATGATTGACCGCATCGACCGCGCCAAAATCATCATCGCGGATTTGACGGGACAGAACGCCAACGTCTTTTATGAACTAGGCGTGGCCCACGCGCTCGGCGCCAACGTTATTCTGCTCGCGCAATCTTTCAACGACGTGCCTTTTGACCTGCGCGTCTGCAAGATTATCAACTATCGCAACACCATCGGCGGCGAGAGCGAGTTGAAGAAGAAGATAAAAGAAGCCATCGCTTCGCTTGAGACGCAGCCGCAGGAATCGAGCAATCCGGTGCTCGGCTTTCTGGAACGCGGGGCGCAGCGCGTTCGCTATAGCGAGCATGAGCAAGTGACGACGGCTCTCGGACAGGCGCGGGCCGAGTTGGCAGAGGCGCAGCTTCGTCTTATCGAATACGAGCGCACGCGGCAGGAGAACCGGCAGTTGCTCGACAAGAACACGCGACTGCAAGGCGTGCTGGAATTTGTCAAGCGATTATTCCCGGACGTTCCGGGCATCGAGCACAAAGAGGACGACTACGACGAAGCCCTGCGCGAGTTGCTCAAGGATGTCGAGCGCAAAGGCGAGGTGACGCTGCCCGTGCAGCCTTCGCCGGACCAGGCCGAAGCCCGGCCCCTTTCCAAAATCACTTTCAAGCGAGTGAATAAATAGAGCGCGCGGAAAAATTGGTCAACGTCTTAGCTTAATCACAAGGAGCAACGCTATGTCTGTTCAGATTACCGAAGCGGCAAGCCAGCCCATCAAGGTCTATATCGAAGACACCGCCGGGGAACGTTTCGAATGCGAGTTGCCGGCCAGGACGCCGCTGAGCAAGCTGGCCGCAGACTTTTTTGAAGAGCGCGGCTGGCCGACGCAGGACGGGCGCGGGCGCGGCCAACGCGCCGTCGTCGAACTGGTTGACCCGGAAAATCCTGACCGCACAAAGCGCCTGCGCGGCGAGCAAACGGTCACGGACGCGGGCTTGTGGAGCGGGGCGACCCTGCGCATCTTTCCCGAATCCATCGCCGGAGCCGTGGACGAACGCGAGCGCGTGCGCGCCCTCGTCGCAGACCATCAGGACATGAATGAACTGGTCAAGTGGAACCAGCATATTCGCTTTGAGCCGAACCTGACGCACGCTCCGACCGTTTACAAAATCACGTTCGACTATCCGAGCTTTCGCGCGCTCTCCGACGACGGCCACACGCCTTTAATCTCCAACGAGCATCGCGTCGAGATAACGCTCGGCGCAGACTATCCGCGCAAGGCTCCGTTCGTTCGTTGGACGACGCCCATCTTTCATCCGAACATCCGCACGGACGACGGCGCCGTCTGTCTGGGCGTCTTGATGGATCGTTATCTGCCGGGGCTTGGTTTGGCGCGGCTGGTGACGATGCTGGCGGAGATGGCGCAGTATCGCAACTTCGACATGAGCAGCCCGCTCAACGTGCGGGCCGCCGAGTGGGCCGCGGATTCCGCCCACTGGACGCACATACAGAAAATCGGCGGCTCGCCCTTTCAAGGCCCCGTGCATGAACTGCTCGCCCTCTTTGAAGCCGAAGAGCATCCGCGCCTGACCTTCAAGCCCGTCACCGGAGGCGAAAACCAGCGATGACCGCCCGCCGCGTCGAGACGGCGCGCAGCTTTATCATCGCCGTCTATAACCACGCGTTGGAAGAACGCGGAAAATTTTCCGTGCCGTCGTCGGTCGCCGCCCCGTTCGCCAATCGCCTCATCCGCGAGACGCTTCGCGAGCAGGCCGACGCGATGCGCGAGCCCTGGTATATCCTGATTGCGCGCGACGGCTCGGACGCATCCCTGAGCCGCACGCCCGTCCCCGCCGGCCCGACCTCCATCCACGGCCAACGCTACGTGCCGGAGGCGGAACCCTTGCCGCGCGTCTCGCTGCACCCGCGCGCGAGCATCAAGTATTTCACAGTTCAACTGCTGGAATACCAGCAACGTCTTTATGAAGGCCACTACAACGTTGACGATATTTTTCAGGCATGGGCCGAGTTGCTGGCGCGTCGCTTGGTTGAGACGGGACGAATGAAGATTGATGAAGGCCCGTTCTATTACGCCGTTGACAACAGCGCGCAGGTAGTGCAAACCATCAGCGCAGACCTCTTTCCGGCTGAAGCCTACGACGTTGAAGGCGTCTTCAAACTGCCCGCTCTGTCCAGAGATCGCGAGCGGACAGTCTTTACCAAAGTCCCGTCCGTGACGCTCGCCGCGCGCGATGCGGCAAGCTATGTCTCGCTTCAGACGCATGGAAAAGGCGCGGAGGGCAACGGCTTAATCCTGATGCGCGATGAAGCCTACCGCGCGTTGCATAGTGAAATTGAATTGAGCACGAAGGTCGAGAACGGCGGCTATCTGCTCGGAGCGCCGTTTCGCCAGCCGTCGAGTCCAGAAGCGGAAGACGAAGCCGACTTTCGCTGGCTGCTGGAAGTCACGGACGTTGTGCCTGCGGAAGCCGCTTGGGGCAAACGCGGGTCGCTCTTGTTCACGGGCGAAACGTGGAGCCGCATGACGCGGCTGCGCGACCGCGAGCATCCAGACAAGAAACTGGTCGGCTGGTTTCACACGCATCTCTTCAAGGCCAGCGAAGATTTCGGGCTCTCCGGCCTTGACCAGGATTTGCATCGCCGCTTTCTGACGAAGGCCTGGCAGATAGCCGTTCTGATTAACATAGACGCCGAAGGCCAACGCATCGTGCGTTGTTTTCAGAGAGGCGCGGAGGGCGATTTGGTCGAGTCTTATTTTCAGTTGATAGATTCCGCGAGCGGCTTGGAAAAGGAGGCCGCAGAGCCATGAAAGAGAGAACGATTGACGGGCCGCAATTGCGCTTTGTCGAGCGGCTGCCGGATTTGATTACGGACGAGGATTACATGCAGCCGGAGGTCAAGCGCGTGCGGCTGCGCATCAGCGTCACGGATGACGGCATAGAGATTCTGGGCGACAGCATGTACGCCGTGCTGCTCGAAAAATTGTTGACCGAGGCCGGAGCCGAAGAGATTGAAAGAATGCTATGTGGTTAGTGGCCGCGCAGAAGCCTGCGTTGGAAGAGACGCTCTTTCGCTTTCTCCTGACGGCGCGCGGCAATCGCCCGCTGGCGACCACTGCGCTCGCCGCCGCCGGGGCGACGCTGCGCGAGGTTTACAATGCTCCGCATCCAGACCTCAGGAAAGTCTTCGGCCATTGCCTGAACGCGCTGCTGGTCGAGATAGATTGCGACATGACCGGACGAAGTGAGACGAACGTGCCTGCGTCCGTCTTCGGCCTCGCTCTCGCCGTCAACAATTGTCTGGCTCCGCACGCGCCGGAACAGCTTGGAGCCGGGGCGGATGAAGCCTCGCTGTTCGATAAGTTCACGCGGGCTCTCGTCGCTACGCTGCCCGTGGCGCGCGGCTTGAACGCGGCCCTCGCTTATCACGCTGTCCTGCGCGGCTCAACCGATGCCATCGCCCGCGTCAGCACGGAGCGCGCCGCGCTCTTGCGCGCTCTCATCGAGCGCAGCCCGCTGACGGCTCTCTGGTCGCTCGACGCGCACCTGCCCGCCGCGCTCGAAACTCTGGCCTTCGAACTCTTGCCCGGCTGGCAGGTCACTGGCCGCTCAAGCGATTACGGTTGGCCGAGCGATGACGAGTGGTTGAAGCGAGTCGCGTCGTTGCTCAATAACGAGAGCATTGCGCGTTGGGCGCGCAGGCGTTGGCTGACGATGCCGGAGACGCGCGCCGCCTGCCGCAACGTCGGGCTGCTGCTCGAAGCCTTGCGGCGACGCGGCGGCCATCGCGCCTTCATCCTCGATTTCTACGAAGCCTACGATTATTTTCGCGCCCGCACGCGCCCCGGCGAATGGCAGGGACAGGAGCGTTTCTGGCCCGTCCTTGTCGAGACGGAAAAGCTCTTGCGCGTCGCGGGCGACAGCGATGCCGTGTTGCACATCAACCGGCGCGGCAACGAATACTTTCTCAAGTTTCGCGCGCTCATCGAAACGGTCATCGCGGAAAACGGCATCCCGACCGACTACGCGCATCTGAGCCGCGAGTTTATACAGAGCCTGCGCCCGCTGCTCGCCTACACGACCGCGGGCGCGCGACAGCGACTCTCCTTCGGAACGGTCGCGTTTGAACAAGCGGGCGGCGCGAGTTGAGCTTGATGGTTGACGGAAGCGAGCTTGATGGTTGACGGGACGCAGCCGCGTTGTTGATTGGGCAAGTTTGAGCAAGTTAAAGAGAGATGCCGAGCGACACAACAGCTTCGTTTGAAGAGCTACAAAAGCGCGCTAAGGGAATGAGCTTTAGCGGCGCGCGATACCCGCATAACGGGCGCGTCGTGACGGCTGCTCTCTCGCCGGACGGGCGGCGGCTCGCTTCCTTTGCTTGGGAGGAAGACGGCTATCTATTCAATGCCAAGTCGCGCGAAGTCGAGCACGTGTATGAGAAAGCGCAATTCGGCAACGTCACCTGCGCGGCTTTCACGCCTGACGGCAAGTGGCTGGCGGCGTCTTCATGGAAGCAGAAGAAAGTCTTCTTCTGGCCCGTCGAGAATCCCTCGCACCTGAGCCATACCATCTCGCACAAGACGGACGCGCACAGCATTGCCTTCTCGCCCGACGGGCGTTGGCTGGCTTCGGCTCTCGACGATACGACCGTGCATTTGTGGGACATGCAGCGCGGACAGCAAGGGCCGCCCCTGCGCGGTCACAGCGGCATGGCCCTCGGCGTCGCCTTCTCGCCCGACGGCGCGTTGGTGGCGTCGTGCGCGCGTGACACGACCGTCGGGCTGTGGGACGCGACTTCGGGCCGCCCGCTGCATAAGCTGGCGGGGCATACTAACTTGGTGGGCAGCGTCGCCTTCTCGCCCGACGGGCGACAGTTGGCCTCAGCTTCCGAAGATAGAACCGTGCGTGTCTGGTCGGTTGAAACGGGAGCTTATCTGGGCGGCACGAGCGCAGAAAGCAGCGGCCCCGTGCAGGCCGTTGTGTGGAGTCCTGACGGCTCTATTTACATCTCGCAATCGTGCGGCCTGAAGGGCATCGTCGTGCGCTTGCACGAGGCCGCGAGCCATCGTCTTATCGCTTCGATAGCGGAACCGGCGCAGGAGCAAGACGGAGACATGCGCGTTGACCCGGAGGGCGTGTCATGGATGAATCGCGCTCTGGCAATCAGCGCGGACGGGCAACGGCTCGTCACTTATGCAAACAATCTTAACGAAATCATCTTGCGCGACATCAGCGCGCTCGGCGTCGGCCCGAAAGCGAAGGTTGAGCAGCGGCGGCGGGTCGTCATCTCTATCGAAACGAGCGCGCCGCTGTGCGAGCACTTGCGGACGCTGCCTTTGTCGCACGCTGCGCCGCCGACTCCGGCCCGTCCTGCCGCATGGCTACGGAGCGCCGCTGCGGCGGGCGTGCGTCCGCCGCTCTCTCTCGTTCAAGACCTCGGCGCGCTCTTAACACAGCCGCGCTCTCAACTCGCGCTCGCGCGACCCGCGCACTTGCCGCCCGGCGTTGACACTTCCGGCTATCTGAATTTGTTGACGAAGCTGGCCGCGCATCCCTTGCTGCGCGAGTTGAGCGCATGGGACATCTCCGAGACGATGGCCGGAGTCGTCATCGCGCGCCTCGTCGCGGGCTTGAGCTTTCCCGAAGTTTACAGCGTGCCGGGCGGAGTCGAAGCCGTGGCCTTCGCGCAACGTCTCGGCGCGGAGCTAAGCAAGACGGACGCGGGCCGCGTCTGGCGCGAAACGAAGGAAGCCGAGCGACCGAGCTTGAGTCAACTTTTGCCCGCCGACGCCCTGGCGCGAATCGAAGCCAACCTGCGACGACTCGACGCAGACGAGTTGCGCTTTCTACATCAGTACGGCCCACGCTTCGCCGCCGCTCCCGACCCGCGCGAGATGCTGGACCTCTTCAACCTGCTCGACTTGCCGCCCGCCGTGCGGCTCGCTTTGAATCAAGTCTTAAGGTTGCTGCCGCGCGTCAGTCAGGCGATGAATAGGAGCGGCGGGATGCAGATGTATGCGATGGGCGGCTATGCAGGGCTGACGCACAGAGGCAGCCTCGACAGTCTGGTCCCGACCGAGTTGGCTTACCCTTCGCAGATGTTTCTGCATCGCCTGCTCAATCAGGAAGCGCTCTACTACGGGCGCGAGTCGGAGCAGGAACGCCAACGTGAAATCGCCTACGTCGTGACGCAGGCGGGCCTCGACGTGCGCGGCGATGTGGACGTGCTGATGCGCGCGTTGACGCTGGCCCTGGCGCAGGCGATGCAGGGGCGCGGCTATGAAGTCCGGCAGGGCTTCGTCGGCAGCCGTTGGACGGAACCGGCGTTGATGATGAAGGCAGTGGACGTGCAGCGCGTTCTCTACTACCGCGACGAGGGCGCGCTGCGCTCAAGAGAAATGCTGTCGGCGGTCGTCGGCCAACTGCGCGCGTGGCGCGAGCGTTATCGCGGACTGCACGTTATCTGGGTCGTCGGCGAACACTGGGACGCGGACGAGTTGGAGGAGAACCGCGACCTCTACGCGACGCTCAAGAGTTGGAGCGAGCAGCAGGCTTGGTTCGTCAGGCTCGGCAGCGGCGGCGCGCGTGCCCGCGTTGAAGAGCCGGTCGCGGCCAGAGACTTCGGCCATTATCAAATCATCAACAGCGACTTGATGTGGGCCAGACGGGAGCCGCCCGTCATGCTGTATGTCCCGCCCGCGGAGGCCGAAGCGGAAGCTCCATCGCAGGCGGAAGCGTGGGTTGAGCCGTTTGTGCCGCCGAGCCGCGTGATGCTGGTTCCCGCTCTTTCGTCAGGGCGCGGCGCGGAAGCGCAGGATTTCATCAGGTCGGAGCTGCGCGCGCGACGGCACATGGTCATGTCTGACAGCGCGTTGACCAACGACGCATCCTGGAGCGCGGCATTGCGCGATGTTGATTTGGTTATCCCGTTGATGACGGAGGAGACGGCACGGAGCGCAGTGGTCGTTGCCGCCATGCAAGCCGCGCGCTCGCTCACGGGAAGCGGCGACGGCCCGCGTCTGTTGCCCGTCCGCGTCGCTTACGAAGGGCCTGTGTCGGCTGCGATAGACGACGCCCTCACTTCGTATCAATACTTCATCTGGCGCGACGCGCGGGATAACGAAGCGCTGTTGCGAGCGATGATTGAGACGCTCGCGCCCACGCCGTCGCTGTTGCGTTTCGACGGGTTGTATCATCAACCGCTCAGCCATCCGAGCGCCGTGCGCGAGTGGTTCAGGTTTTATCCCGACGGGAGAGTGATTAATATGACGACGACCGAGGGAACGCCGGAGCAGGCCGCGCGTTGGATGGCTCAGTCCTTGAGCGACGGCGAGGCGCGGGTCGGGAGTTATAAAAGCGACGGCGTTAAGCTCAGCTTAGAGTTTGCGTCGGGACGTGACGGCGATAATAATTTGAGATACGCCGGTCGCATCGGCAGCAACACGCTGAGTCTGGATTCGTTTGACGGACTCAGCAAGCGTCGTGTGTGGACACGCGACTTTCAGTTTGCAGCCGTCACGGATTTCTCGCCGCTGCCGTCGCTCTTGCGCTTCAACGGCATGTATGTCAGCGACCCTTGGCTGGCTGATGATATTCACCCAGAAAAAGATTGGGGATGGGAAGTCAGCGCCTTGAGATTCAGCAGCGACGGAACGCTCTTCTACAGCAACGCTTGGGGACACCATCTTGAGCAAAGGAAGGAGCCGGGCGAACATGACCTGAGCGGGACGTATCGCATCGAAGGCACGAACATCACCATCATCTTTCCAACTTCGTCCGACCCGCCCGAAGTCCGGCAGGCCACGATTCAGGGAGAAACCATTATCTTGTCCGGCTCGCATACGAGCGGTTATCACTTCCGCAAAGATGACGATGCATGAGATGAGAGAGAGCGATGACAGACGACGGGCCAAAGAGAGCGACGGCTCGCTTGAAAAATGTTGAAGGCGCGCGTGAACGGATTCAAAGCCCGCGCGAGTTAAGCGTGCAAGAGTTAAGCGTGCGCGAAGTCGTTCGCGTTTGAGTCTTAAAACTATTTGGCGTTGATTAGAGGAGACGAAGGCTAAAAGAGATGAGCCGGATTGTTCTGCAACTCGATTTGGGCGACGACTACGACGCGGCGCGACGCTACCGGCGCGACCACCCGCAGGCCACGCTCGCGGATTTCCTGAGCGTCTATCCGGCGACGTTTCCAGAGCACAAAGCGCCCGCGCCAGACTATCTCAAACTGCCCGTCTCGTCGTTTCAGTTTCAGCCCGTGCGTTTGCCGAAGCCGACAACTGCGCCCGCGAGCGACGGCGGCAAGGGCGCGCTGCGGGGCGAGCTAAACGATTTGTGGGGACAGGAGCAGGCGGGCGAGTTGGAGGAGACGGCGAAGCCTGACGAGCCGGGCCAGCGCGCGGAGAACATCACGGACAACGAAGCGGTGCGCATCGCTTACCGCGAAGAGATGGACGCCATCGCAGACTTCCTGCGCAACGGTCTGTCCGTGCTGGTCGCGTGCGACAAAATCCTGACGGAGTTTATCTACGAGTTTGTCTGCAATCAGGCGGGCAAGAAAGTTGTCCTGGAGAGCAGCCAGGTTGACGCGCAAAAGATGGGGCAGGGCGCGCGGCTAGATCAGGCGTTGCAGGGCGGCCCGGCCAACCCGCTCGCCAATCTGCCGGTCTTGATTCACAATCTCAAGCCGGGCGAAGTCCTCGTCCTGCGCTCGCTCGACCTGCTCGACACGCCGCCGATGATAGAGTTGCTCTATCAACGAACGAGCAAAGGCGAGAAGCCGCAGTTTCTGGCTTTCATAGACCCGTCGCTCGAAGCCAGGAAGGTCTTGACCGACCGCTTCGCCATACACATTTCGATTATGGGTTTGCCGCGCTACGTCTCGCCCGACGGCGTGCGCGTGCAGCACACCGTCTCGCAACTGCTGACGCGCGAAGAGCGCTCGCGCTTTGCCAAGTATGATCCGGAAGGTCTCTATAAAAACGTGTCGGGCCTGAACGCCATACAGTTTCGCAACGCGATGCAGTATGTCGGCTCGAAGGTCGCGCCTCATTCCGACGCGACCAGAATCTATCGCGTCATTCGTCAATTCAAAATCTCTTCGAGCGACGAGATAGAGATTCCCGACACGACCTTTGAAGACATCGGTGGCTATGAGACGGTCAAGCAGCAGTTGCGGCGCATCATCGCTCTGGTCGCGGGGCCGATTTCCGGCATCAGCGAAAAACAGCGCGGCGATTTGATTCCGCGCGGCTTCATCTTTCACGGCCCGCCGGGAACGGGCAAGACGCTCTTTGCCAAGGCCATCGCCAACGAGATGAACGCCACCATCCAGATGATTTCCGGGCCGGAGATTATGGATAAGTACGTTGGCCAGAGCGAGAACAATCTGCGGCGCATCTTTGCCACCGCGCGTCGCAACGCTCCGGCGGTCGTCTTCTTCGACGAGTTCGACAGCATCGCCAGCCAGCGCAGCACATACTCGGACGGCGGAGCGCGAGCCAACAACGCCGTCGTCGCGCAGTTTCTCACGGAGATGGACGGCTTTCGACAGGAGCAAGCCGTGCTCGTCATCGGGACGACCAACCGCATCGACATTATTGACGAAGCTTTGCTCAGGCCGTCGCGCCTGCGGCCCATCGAAATCAGCTTGCCGGACCACGCGGGCCGCCAGCGAGTCGCGGAGATTCACGCGCAAAACTTCGGCGTGGACAAACTGCTCAAAGACCTCTCTCGCCACGTCTCGGAGTTTATACACGAGTGGGAGCAGAACGGGGCGAGCGAAGCGCAGCGGCAAGTCCCGGCGGCCTTTCTTCAAAAACTCTTCGCCGCGCATCCGCCCTACGAGCGGCGTTATGAGATAGAGGAACAGCGCGCCGGATTCCTGCGCGAAGTGCAGAAGTTTTTCGTCTTCCTGCAAGATTGCGAACAGGCGAGCGGCGCGGTGGAGGCGTCGAGCAGCGTCGTTGAAGAGATGAAGCAACGCCTGATTCAGATGGGCGACCGCTACGGCTTGGACTTTCGCGCCGACGACTTGCCGGACTTGAGCGCGGCGCAAAGCGAAAGCTCCTTGATGCCGATGCGCTCGGATTTGCGCGACCTCTTCGCCGTGCTCTTGCAGGAGCGGCGCAAGGCGGGCGGGCTGACGCCCGAAACCTTCTTCGCCGCCGTCATGGATTTGGTCGCGGAGTATACGATTAACTTTAACAACGACGAGATTCGCGCCATCTTTCAGGAGGCCAGCCTCGAACATCATCTCGAAGGGCAACTCGTCACGCCGCGCTATCTCGGACAAAAAATCGGGCTCATCCGCAAGCGTCGCGACGAACGCGAGGCCGTGCATCTCTCCGGCCAGCGCGGGCGCAGATAAAGCTTTCGTCAAGACTCTTCAGTTGACGAAAGAGTCTTTGACGAAAGAGCCTTGAGCAAAGATTTTTCATCAACCGTGTGGAGACTGAATGCGACAAGAGCTACTTAATTATCTGGACGGAGTGGAAGATTTAACGGGCCTCTTGAAGAGCGCTTTCGTCAGCAAGGACGAGTTGGTCGAGATGCTCGTCACGAGCGCCATCGCGCAGGAGCACCTGTTGATTGTCGGCCCTCCGGGGACGGCCAAATCGGAGTTAGTCAAACGCTTCGCCCTGTTGTGCAGCCCCGGCGGCTCCGCCACCACGCGCGACGGGCAGATTCCCTACTTCGAATATTTGCTGACGCGCTTTACAGAGCCGAACGAAATCTTCGGCCCCGTCAACATCAAAGCTTTTCAGGAAGGCGGCGGCCACCGTCGCATCACCGACGGCATGCTGCCGCGCGCCGAGATAGCCTTCCTCGATGAAGTCTTCAAAGCCAACAGCGCGATTCTCAACGCGCTCTTGACGGTCTTGAACGAGCGCGTCTTTTATAACGGCGGGAGGCCGGAGACGACGCCGCTGCTCTGCGCCATCGGAGCCAGCAACGAAGTCCCTGAAGACCCTTCGTTGAACGCGCTCTACGACCGCTTTCTCGTTCGCCTCTGGACGGACAACGTTGAGGAAGCGCGCTTCGGCGAGTTGTTTCATCGCGGCTGGCAGTTGGAGAAAGACCGCATCGGCAGAGGCTACAAACTTGAGTTGGGCAACGTCACGACGACCGACGCGCTGCGCGGGTTGTATCACGCGCTCGACGAAGTGAACCTTGACGGCGTGGCTCGCGACTATCGTGAAATCGTGCGGCGGATTCGCGCCGAAGGAATTGAACTGAGCGACCGGCGCGTCATCAAGTTGTTGAAGATGGTCGCGGCTTCGGCCCTGCGCCGTCGCAGTTTCGAAGCCAACCCCGGCGACTTCTGGCCGCTCAAGCACGTCTGGAATAACCCGGATCAGATTCCGCACTTGCAGGCTATCGTCGACCCTTACCTTGAAGATTATTTGGAAGTGAAGTGGAAGCCTGAGCGCGGGCTGGAAACTATCGAGGGCGATGTCAACACGCTGGCCGCGCGGAGGCGCGCTCTGCGCACGGATGCAGACTACGCAGACTTTCTACAGCAGGCCGAGCGTTTGCGCCGCGAGCTTTTGCGCTACCCCGACGAAGCCGCGCGCGAGCCGCTCGTGGCTCGTCTCAAAGAGTTGATTGAAGCGGCCATGAGCGTCCTTGAACAGCAAAGCTAAGCACGCGCGCGCGCCGCTCTTTCAGGCGCAGGCAAACGTTTGGGCGGCGCGCGATTGAAGGAGAAAAGTTGTCATGTGTAATCCACGCAGAGTCATGATTCATCTGGACCGTTGTATCGAGGAAGCCTGGCGGCAAACGGTCGAGCAGGCGGCGACGGCGACGGGCGAAGTCGCGGAGATGGCGCGCGTCGGCGCGCAGGTTCCGCTCGACGAAGAGATGGGCGACGCCGCTCTCTTGATGTTGGAGCGCGTGCTGGCCGGAGAGTTTGAGGGCTTCGAGGCTTGGCAACGCGACGCGACGGGACGCTTCCATCGTGACCTTGGTGAGGTGACGATGATTTACGACCCGGCTTCGCATCAACTGAATATCGAAGCGCAGTTGACCGAGATGGTGACAGCCGAAGCGCGCGCCGCGGCGGAGGCCAGCGGCATGACCGTCGGCCAGGTCGCCGTGGAAGCGATGGGCCATTACTACGACGACGGTTGGGGCGGGCGCACGCGCCAGCACGCCCTCGAAGAAGCGCAGCAGGCAGCCGAGAGCGCGTTGCGCGAAGCCGCCGCGAGATTGGGCCGCGAGCAGCACAGCGCGGAGTTGGCCGAAGCGAGCGAGCGCGCCGGAGCCGAAGCGCAACGGCAGGCGGAAGAAGAACTCGCGCGACGACAGGAAGCCTTGCGCGCAGCCCTCAGAGAGCAACTGCAAGTCATCATGGCGCGGGCCGAAGAGCGCGTCTATCACGTGATGAATCGCGCGGTCGGCGAAGCCTACCGCCAGACGCTCATGCAACTCGTGCGCGACAACGGCGGGCGCGTCCTCGCAGACGAGCAGACAGGCTCCGTCATCAACCTCGAACTGGAACTTTATTAAAAGGGCATCGAACCAGAACTTTATTAAAGGCAGTTGATGAACTGCGTTGCGACCGCTGCGGCGGCGCGCTGGCCGCACAGAAAGGATTTCAGATGAGCGACAAGAAACGCCCGCCCATTCGCATTTCTTTCAAGTACAACAAGGACACGGGCGAGATTGAAGAGTTTATCGTTGACGACAACGCCCCAACCGCCAGCGAGACGCTGCACAACAAAATCGCCGAAGCCATCTCCAGCCGTCTCGGACGAAGGCCCGAAATCGAGGACGCCGGAAACATACGGCTGCCTCAGGTGGAGCCGCGCGCGATAGAAACGCCCGCGACAAGCAAAGAACAAGAGGAACCTACGGAAGAAATCGGCGAATGAAGTCGGCAGATGAAGTCAGCGCGAATAAAGTCGGCGCATCAAGTTGACGGATGAAGTCAGCCAATAAAGTAGGCTCATCAAGTCGTTGAATGAAGTTGACGGATGAAGTCGTTGAATGAAGTCGGCGCGGTCGGTTGGCTCAAGAGGCTTTGAGAAGAGGATGCTGGTCGAGGTCTTCAAGACTTGCGAGGCGGGCTTGGAATGGTTAGTCCCAAGCCTCTTTCGTCGCGCGGCTAAAGCGTATGAGGAGTCGGGGCAGATGCGCGAGGCGGCGGATTGCTGGGTCGCGGCGCAAGAGGCCAGCCGCGCCGCCGGCCTCTACCTGCGCGAGGGCGATTACGCGCGCGCCGCGCAGTTGCTCTTCGAGGCCGGACGCTACGCGGACGCGCTTGAGAGTTATCGCAACTGGGCTGGCTTTCAATCGCCGGAGAGCGAGGATTTCGTCGTCGCTCGCCTTGGCGAAGCGGCGTGCCTGACGCTGCTGCGCGCAGACAGGAGCGCGGCCAGAGCCGCCTATCGCTCGGCGCGCGCGCAGATAGAAGCCTGCGACGCGATGCTTCAGCGCGACACCAACGCCGCCGTCCGCCGGACTCGTTCGCTCATCGCCGCGCGCTTGTGGGAAGCGATGGGAGCTTACGGTCTTCACGTCGGGCGCGAGGACCTGCTTCAGTTGGGCTACGAGCGCGCCCTCGTGCTCTACGGCGATGAGCACAAGCCGGAGCGCGTGCGCGTGGCTCGCGCTTATCTCGCGGCGGCTGGCGAAAACAGGTTGCTGGCGCAGGAGTTGGAAGCGTGGCTCGCGGAGTGGGAGCAGAAAGCCGTCGCGCGCGAAGACACGCGCCCCGTCGCGCTGATTCATGTGGGCCGCACGTTTCGCGCCGGCGACCGCGTGAGCATAGAGCCGGGCGGCGTAGCGTTCCAACCGCAAGACACGGGTTATGACGGGGAAATTTTCGGCCACGGAGGCGAGACGGGAACAGTCACAGGCAGCGCGGGAGCCACGGCCCTCAAGGTCAGATGGGACCCGCAGAAATTCACCAACCTGCGCGACCCTCCCAAAGACATCTCGGAAGACGGATTCGTCAGCGCTCTGGCTGTTGACCGTTGGATAGTCATGCTTGAGAGCTTCGAGTCAGTCATCGCGGCCAATCTGCTGCGCATCATGCAAGCGCCGCTGACGAAGTTTCGCATTCATCAATCTGTCTGGGAGCGCGACGAAAGCAAGCGCGAGTTGGAGCGGCGCGATTGGGTTCTGGCCAGCCCGACGACTTGGGAGCAACGCTACCCGGACGGCAAGGCCACGGAGTTTGAGGTCAGCGGTCGCGCCGTCATCCTCGGCGACCACGGCACAATCGTCGTCAAGCGAAGCGAGAGCGCGGACGAGATTGACCCTGACCGTCGTGACACGATGGTTAGTTATCCGACCGCGATTGAAATTTTCATCCCGGACCGTGGCAGCCGAAAGCAATGGCTGAGAATGCGCGGCAAGCGAGAGACGAGAGGCGAGCAATGGGCATACGAGGACTGGCGCAACGTCGCCGAGATGCGCATCATTGACGACGACGATGCGGTTGCCGCCAACGAGCGCGCGGAGATTATAGACGAGGAATGGCGAGACGAAATCCTCTGCCCGCGCTGCTTTGGTCAACTGACGGGACAACCGAAATCCTGTCGCAACTGCGGCTACGGCCATGCCGACCCGGAGGCTTTGCTCGGCGTCACGCTCGACGGGAAATACAAGCTGGTTGAAATCATCGCTTATTCCGGTTGGATTACAGTCTATCGCGCGATTGAACAGGACGGCTCCGGGCGCGAGTGCGCGATTAAGACGCTGAAGGAGTCTTACATCCCCGACGGAAGCGAGCGTCGCCGTTTCTTTCAACTGGCCGAAACCGGCTTGAAGCTGCAACACCCGAATATCGTCAGCCTTTACGATTTCAACATGGCGAAACTGCCCGCGCCGTATCTCGTGATGGAGATGGTCGAAGGCGAACTGTTGTTGCAGTGGATGCGCCGTGGGGCATTCGCAGGGCTTGGATGGCGGAGCGCGCTGAGGTTGTTTCTCGAAATCTGTTACGCAGTCGGCGCGGCGCATCGTCGCCAGATAGTGCACCGGCGAATCACGCCGAGGGATGTCTTCATTCTCCCGCCCGTGCGAAGCGCGGAGAGACATGCGGAGTTTAAGAATCGCGTCAAGGTGACAAACTTCGGCTATCACGAAAATCCTGAGATGCCTGACACATGGTTTGGTAATCCGGGAGAGAACTGGGTGGCGTATATGTCGCCGGAGCAGTGTCGGGATGAGAGCCTGACGCCGCGCTCGGATGTCTACAGCCTCGGCGTTCTGCTGTACGAGATGATTGCCGGGACGCCGCCCTTCGTCGCAGAGTCGGCGGTGGCGATAGCGCGCATGCATCTCGAAGAAGCGCCGCCGCCCTTTCATCCTTCGCTCGAAGTGGAGCCGTGGCTGGAAACTTTGGTGATGAAAGCTCTGGCGAAAGACCCGCGCGAGCGACCGGCGGACGCCAACGCTTTAGCCGCAGAGTTGCAGCAGTTCTTCGCTTCATTCACGGAGCTTCAAGGTCAAAGCGAATCGCCCGGCGGCTCTTAAGCTCACTTCAAAAATTGGCGGCTGAAGAAGGAGCGGCTCTCTCTTGTTTAGTCCTGAGCGCGAGGTCTTAATCAATGGCTCAATGTAAGAAGATGCTGGCAGGCACGGAGCGTTGCAGCAATCGCGCTGTGCCCGGCGTTGACTACTGCGAGGAACACCGGCGCATACAGTTTCGCCCCGCGACGGAAGCCGCGCCGCCTCCACCGCCGCAGCCTGAGCGGAAGAAGAGCAAAGCGGCGAGCAGCCAAAAGCGACAGACCGATGCGCAGCAGAACGCCGCAGCAGCAGCATGGACAATCCGCGCGAGCGCGGACGGCGAGACGCCATCGTTTCCGGGCCTGCGCGCCGATACGCGCAACATTCTGGTCGCGCCGCAGGGACTCATCCGCTTGCGAGAGAAGAAAACTGACGCGCGCGAGAAGCCGCCCGGCGCTTCGCTGGCGCGTCTGCTCGGTTGTCTCAGCCAGGAACTCTCGCTGGCCGCAGATGTCACTATCCGGCGGACGCTTGACGGCGAAGAAGCCTTGCTTCTGTTGATGCCGCCTGAGCCTGACGCGACTGATTTGTCGCGCTTCTACGACGCTGTGGCGGCGGCTGCGGAGTTGAGCGACGGCAAACTTTACGTCGGGCAGGGACGCGCCTTTATTCTTTACAGAGACGGCGGCGCGGCCAGAGGCTATGACGCCGACAAGGTAGCTTTGCCGCCGAGCAACGAGTTGTTTCTCTTAGACCAAGAGACGACGCATCGCGTCGCGCCGTCAAACCTGACGGAGCTTTCTGTGCCTGACTTGCTGCTGCGAATGTCGCTCGTGCCTGCCCGTGAATTTGAGTTGCCGGAGCGAGCCTTCGTGATGGTCGCCGCGCCGCTCTATCGCATGGTGGCGCGCTACCTGCGCGACCATCATCTGCGCTATCGCATCGCGCGCTTTCATGCGCCGGAGCATGAAACGCTGGCTCTCATCGAAATCATGCCGCGCCGCGCTTCTCCGACCGGCGCGCGCGTGCCTGCCTTCGTGCTCAACTATCTTGAGAATCTGCCGCGCTCGGTTGTGCTGACGGAAGCCTGGGCCGAAGCGGGGCGGCGCATGTTGACGCAGTGGGGGCAGCGTTATCCGGGCAACCCGCGCAACGTCTTGCCCGCGTTCCCGCCCGACATCTTGTTGCTCTTCAACTCCGACAATGATTATCCGAATCTTGCCGTCGCGCCGCAGCCGACCTTCTTCGAGGGCGACGACGTGACCTCTGCGCAAACGCCGCGCGCGGCGCGCGTTGACTTAAAGCCGCTCGGCGAACGAGACGGACTGCGCTTCGAGTTGCCCGTCAAGCTCGTGCAGGACACGGGCGCGACCGCCGCGACCGCCGCGTTGATTCTCGACGCGGAAGAGATTGACTGGATTCGCAGGCTGCTCTACAGGCTGCCGGGAGAGGCTTTCAATTCCTACACGCTCTGCATGGGCCTGGAGCGCGCCGTCCTGCTCGGCGAGAGCATGGCCGTCGAAGCTTTGCCCTTCGGCATCGCTTTGCAGCGCGTGCAGGACACGCGACTCTTCATCCCGCTGCGCACGCGCTTTGCGCCCGACTTGCCATGGACGTTGCTGGCTCAAGCTCTGAGTCTGAAAGACGGCGTTTATACTTTTCTCGCCGAAGATTTTCGGCTCGACATTCCGCGAGCGGCTTTCACGCCGCTGGCCCGCGCGCTCGTGGCGGACAAAAAACAAGCGCCCGAAAAATTCACCCTGCGCCAAACTCAAGGCTTGCCGGAATTGCAGTGGACGCCGCACCCACAGGCGCAGAGTAGTCGCTCCACTGCGCCAGCCGCCCACGACGCGCCGCAAGGAGAGCGACAACAGCAGGGCTTCTTCGAAAGACTCTTAGGCGGGAGAGATTCGGAGCCACAGCCTGCCGCGCAAAGCCCGCGCGCGCGTCAGTCCGCCCCGCAAATAAACCCGCAGCCGATTGATGAGGCCGCGTTATTCCGCAAGCGCGCAGGTGCGTTCTTGCAGTCGGGCGACCACTTGAGCGCGGCCTTCTGCTTTGCTCTGGCCGGAGACAACTACAACGCGGCGCGCTCTTATCAGGAAGCCGCGCGCCTCATCAAAGAGCAGGAGCAGGGAAAGAAAGAGGCCGCAGGCTAACGACCTTCCGGCTTGAAGGGATTCGATGACGCTCTCAAACATTCAGGCGAACTGGCGCGAAGCGATGCTCTACGAACGACAGCCGGACGGCTCAACGCTGTGCCGCCTGTGCGCTCATTTCTGCGAGATTAAGGAAGGGCAGCAAGGCTTCTGTCGCGTGCGCGAGAATCGCGGCGGAAGGCTCTACGCGCTGGCCGCTTATCAACTGAGCGCGCGCCACGTTGACTCGATTGAGAAGAAGCCGCTCTTTCATTTTTATCCCGGCTCGTCCGCCTACTCCATCGCCGCCTATGGCTGCAACTTTCGCTGCGGCTTCTGCACAAACTGGATGGTGTCGCAAGCGGCGGGAGAGCAAGCGGCCGCTTCCGGCGAGGCTCTCACGCCTCAGGAGATTGTCTCCGCCGCGCAGGCCGCGCGCTGTCGCAGCATCGCCTATACTTACATCGAGCCGACCATCTTCTTCGAGTTTATCAACGACATCGCGCGGCTGGCGAAGGCCGCCGGAGTCTTCAACGTCTTCAAGTCTAACGGCTTCATGAGCGCCGAGATGCTCGATAGCTGTCGCCCTTTTCTGGACGCCGCCAATGTTGACCTCAAGGCTTTCCGCGACCTCTCTTACCAACGCTTCGGCGGGCGTCTTCAACCCGTGCTCGATAATCTCAAACGGATGAAAGCCAACGGCGTCTGGCTGGAAGTGACGACCGTGTTGATTCCGGGCGTCAACGATGACGACGCAGAGTTACAGGAGATGGCGGAATTTATCGCCGTCGAGTTGGGAGTCGAAACGCCGTGGCATCTGGGCCGCTTCTTCCCTGCTTACAAGATGACGAACACCGCTCCGACACCGGTTGAAACTCTCAGGCGCGCGCGCGCAATCGGATTGAAGCAAGGCTTGCGATATGTCTATGCCAGCGGCATTCCAGATAAAGAGCGTCAGGATACTCTGTGCCACAATTGCGGCTGCGTTCTCATCGAGCGGAAGGGCTTCGATTTGCTGGCCAACCACCTTGAGAGCGGCAACTGCCCGCATTGCGCCGCCGTCGTTTCAGGGATTGGAATGGGCAACACTTAGCGGCCCGAAGGCGCGCTCTTTTTTTCGCGCAACGACATTGACGGCGGGAGTCGCGCGCTCAGGCGAATTGCTAAGAGGCGCGAGTTAAGCTATAACACTAGCCGTGAAGCGTAGTCCATCAGAAAGGTCGCAGCATTTAAGACTTACCGTTTAGACTCGCTTCCGTCTTCTTGAGCATCAAACTCACTCAGATTCCTTCCAGCGTCAGGCAACGTAGCGCCACGACGACGGCTTCAACTCTTAGTGACCTTCGCTCTCGTTATCGCCAGAGAAAACCGGTCAGCGGAGCTTTCCGTACGCTAGCTCACAAACTTATGATATATTGCCTTTTGAAAGATAGCTTCCCGCCGGCAGGATTGAGTCCCCTGCTCTTTCCCCATTGAGGTTGTTGTTTATTTCCGTCACTCCCGCGTGAAAGGGCAGTGAATTTTTCAGTCTAAATATTTTAAGAGGAAACAGGGCGATGAAGATACTACTCTACAATCCAGACAACGGCGTGACCCGCAACTTCATGCCTCACCTCTGGATGTTTCTGCTCCAATCTCTCACGCCTGCCGGCCACGAAGTCCTTTTGATTGACGGCAACGCCCGCGCTATGACCGAAGCCGAACTCGTCGCCTTCTGCCATGAGGAAGGAGTCGGCCTCGTCGGCATCGGAGCCATGACCCGCATGATTGCCCGCGCCTATCGCATCGCCGACGCCTTGCGAGCCTCCGGCATCAAGGTCGTCATGGGCGGCCCGCACGTCACCGAATGCCCGGACGAAGCCCTGGGCCGCGACGGCGGCACACGCCACGCCGACGCCATCGCCCTCGGCGAAGCCGACCAGACGTGGCCGCAGATTGTGCTTGATGCCGCCGGCGACCAACTCAAAGAGGTCTACGAGCCGGAGCGCGACGCCAAGGGTAACGACAAAAAGCCGAGCCTCCAACCTTATCCAACCATCCCATGGGACACGCTCGACCTGGACCAGTTCAACCTCGTGCCGAAGTTTCTGCGCCCGGCCTTGGGACGAATGGGCGGCGGTTGGGGGTCGTTTCATGTCGTCCCGATTGAGACGGGTCGCGGCTGCCCCTACGGCTGCGAGTTCTGCACCGTGACGGGTTTCTTCGGCGACTCCATACGCTTTCGCTCCAACGAGTCGGTAATCGAAGAACTGCTGCGGCTCAAGGCCCGCTCCAAGCGCGAACGCGGGCAAGTCGCCGTCTTCTTCATTGACGACAACCTCGCCATCAACACCAAGCGGCTCAAGGCTCTGCTCAAAGACATCATCAACGCCAACGCTCAACTCCCGTGGGTCGCGCAAATCAGCGCCAACCTCCTCAAGGATGAAGAACTGGTTGACTTGATTGCGCAATCGGGCGGCAAGTGGGTTTTCATCGGAATGGAATCCATCGACCCGGCCAACATGGCCGACGTTAATAAGAACTTCAGCAAGCCTTCGGAGTACGGAGCCGTCTTGCACAGACTGGCGCAGCGCAACATCTACGCCATCACGTCCTTTATCTTCGGGATGGACAACGACACGGTGGGCGTGGCGAAGCGGACGCTGAAAGAGATTGAGACGTGGCCGCCGGGGTTGCCTGTATTCGGGCAGTTGACGCCGTTTCCGGCGACGCCTTTGTACGAGCGATTGGAGAAGGCCGGGAGGCTGGCGAGGCCGAAACATTGGATGGATTTTGCGCCGTTCGAGATGGCGCACGCCCCGCTGCGGATGAGCATCAAGGAGGCGCGGGCGGAGGTGAACGAGGCGTGGGCCAGGTCGTACAGCGCGGAGCGGAATGCGGAAGCGGTGGGAGCGATAGGAGAGGCGCACATCCAATATCGGATTAGCCATCTGGTGGCGCGGATGTTCTTTCGCGGCATCTACTTTCCGCAGATGAACAAGCGCGCTTGGCTGAAGTTAATCGCGCAGAACCGGCAAACAATGTACGCCCTGTTGAAAGAAGGATGGGCGGCGTGGCGCGGTTCGCGCAAGAAGGAGCCCGCGTTGGCGGTCGAATCGCTTGCCGAATAACTACGGGCAAATTGCCCGCCGGATAATTGGCGATTCAAGCTCTCTGCGCAAGGCCCGTTGAGCTTCGCGCGGAACAGTAAATACGGGTCGAAATTTTCGCGTCGTCGTCGGCCAGGGTCGCTGGCGGCTTGCAACTACGGCGCATATTAGTGCATCATAGTTGCTGGTTATTCCTTCTCTCTTGCATCAACGGTGATGCGCTACACGCTTGTTAGTCTTTTGCGATGGCGTTTTGGATAGTTCGAGAGTAGGCTGTTTTCAACTTTAGAAGCCGCTCTGACAAGAGCACCCCGAACCCGAAGCCTTCGCTGCCTACCGTTACACCGAAGACACTTTAATTCGAGCTTCTCTCTTAACTCCTGTTTGCAAGGAGAAGGTACACATCTATGTCTATGAAACTTTACGTCGGAAACCTGTCGTTCAACACTTCGAGCGATGATTTACAAGAACTGTTCGCGCAGGCCGGCACGGTCGAGTCTTCGGCTGTGGTCGAAGACCGCGAGACGGGTCGCTCACGTGGCTTCGGCTTCGTCGAAATGTCCACGAGCGAAGAAGGTCAGGCGGCCATCCAGAAATTCAACGGGATGGAAGTCGGCGGTCGTAGCCTCACCGTCAACGAAGCCAAGCCCCGCGAAGATCGCGGCGGTGGCGGCGGCGGTCGTGGCGGCTATGGCGGCGGCGGCGGTGGTCGCGGCGGTGGCGGCGGCGGACGCGGCGGCTACGGCGGCGGCGGTTCGCGCTACTAATCTCACGGTCAACAAGAGTTTTGACCGCAGAGAAAAACGCCTCCGGCGCGCGCGACAAGACGCCGCCGGAGGCGCTCAACAATTTCTTTTCACACACAGCAGCGCGCTCCCGTCAACGAACGGTTTCAGAGCATGCGCCAAAGGATTTTCATGAACTTTTCTCAACTGGGGCTACAGCCTGCGCTGGTGCGCATATGCGAGTCCCTCGGATACACACAACCAACACCCATTCAAGAGCAGGCGATTCCCATCCTGCTCGGCGGCGCTGATTTAATCGGCTGCGCTGAAACAGGCTCCGGCAAGACCGCGGCGTTTCTGCTGCCCATCATTCAACGCATGTCAGAGAAAGCGCGTCCCGGCATTCGCGCTCTGATACTGGCGCCGACGCGCGAGTTGGCGACACAGATTGAAGCCAGCTATCGCTCGCTCGTGCCGAAGAAGAACGCAAGCTGCGTGACCATCATCGGCGGCTCCGGCATGGCGCAGCAGACGGCTGCCTTGCGGCGCGGCGTGAGCCTCGTGATTGCGACGCCCGGACGCCTGCTCGACCACATGGAGCGCGGCGCGATTAACTTCGCTTACCTTGAAACGCTCGTGCTCGACGAATCAGACCGGATGCTCGACATGGGTTTCTGGCCCTCCATCAAGCGCGTGCTCGCCGTCTTGCCGAAGACGCGCCAGACGATGCTTTTCTCGGCCACCATGTCGTCGGCGATTGAGCAGATTGCGCGCTCGACGATGAACACGCCGCAGCGAGTCGCGGTCAACGCGCCGGGTCGTCCCGCGGAGTTGGTTGACCAGACGGCTTATCCAGTGGCGACGGAATCGAAGATGGCTTTGCTGCTCGACTTGTTAGAGCGCGAACGCTTCGAGCGCGTGCTCGTTTTCACGCGCACACGGCGCGGGGCCGAACGCCTCTCGCATATTCTCGAAGCCCGCTCGCACAAAGTTAATCGCATCCACGCAGACCGCTCGCAGCCGCAGCGTGAAGCGGCCCTGCGCGGCTTCAAAGACGGGCGCACGCGAGTGCTTGTGGCGACGGACATCGCGGCGCGCGGCATTGACGTTGATTCAATCTCGCACGTCATCAACTACGACGTGCCGAACGCTCCGGAAGACTACGTGCATCGCATCGGTCGCACAGGCCGCGCGGGCAATCGTGGCCGCGCCATCACGCTGGTCACGCCGGTCGAAGAAATCTCAATGCGAGCCATCGAGCGATTGACCGGTCAAACGGTCGAGCGCGTCATGGTGCCCGGTTTCGGCGGCACGCAGCAAGCGAGCTTGAGCGCGCCCAAGCCATTCGGCGCAGTTCGCGGCGCAAGCGCTGGCCGTCGTTCATTCCGCCCGCGACGCGGCAGGTAAACAAACGTCAGGCAGGCCGTGTCGCCTCAAACACACGACCTGCCCCACAGACTTTCCATTCGAGTGGCGCTCAAAACTTTGCCGCGCCACTCACACAATCCTTCCTCTTCTCTTCCAACTCTTTCCAACAACAATCAGAGAAAAACAGTTCGCATGTGCTGCTAATCAGTTCGCATGTGCTGTAATTCTATTTGCAGTTTCTTTTCGCTGTGCGTCAATGAAGCGCGGAATTACGCTTCGTCTTCAAGGACGAGCAGAGCCGTGACGCCGCCGCCGGAGGAGACGTTGCAGAGCAGGGATGATGAGAGACGGGCGAGGCCGCCGTGCATCTCGTTGCGGAAGAGGAAGGGGTCGAAATCAACCAGCATCTCCTCCCATTCGATGTCGTCCGCGTAGCCCGCCATCATTACTTTCTCAACTTCCGCGCGCTCCTGCGCGACGAAGGGTTCTTCCATGCCGCGCACTATCGCTTGCTCCCACGCTTGCGGCGTTGTCTCCGAGCCAATCAAGACGCCATGCCCGCCGTAGTCGTCATTGGGCTTGATGACTAAACGCTCGCGCTCTCGTTTGAGCAGTTCGGGCAGGTCTTGCTCTACGCCTTCGTAGGTCGTGCGGCCCGCGCGGATGCGACGTGTCCAGGGGATATGAAGACGCGCGCAATTGAGTTGCTCCGGCGTGAAGAGGTATTCGTAGCGCGGGTCGCTGATGACGGCGAGGCTCGCTTTCTTGTGCGCCAGCTTGGTGCGAAACGAGTTGGCGACCATCACGCGCCGCTCCGCGTAAGCGCGCACGAGCGGGTGCGTCTCGTCAAACTTTTCCAGAAACTCGTGGATGATGACGCGCTTGTAAACGATGTCAATCTCTTCGCCGCGAGCCGAGAGCCGCCGCCCGTCATACTCCAACTCGCGCGGGTCGCAGATGATGACGGGGTAGCCCTCCGACTCGAAGTAAGTTTTCAAGACATCAAACTCGCTCTCGGTCGCCACGCCCTTCCAATCGACAATCGCAATCAAGGGCCGCTCTGTGTCGCCGCCCCACTCTCGATACGTCTCGACGAGAGAGCGCAGGAGATGCGTGTGCGGCGCGGGTCGCCAGTGTTCATAGCGCGCCAGAAACTCTCTCATGTGCGGCAAGTCGAACATCAAACTCTCGACCAGCATTTGGTCTGTCAGCCCCGCCGGACTCTCCGCGTTGTATTCGAGAAAGCGGAAATTGTTTGCGCCGATGAAGGTGTCCAGACGGCTGTTGACACACAGGACTTTGTAGCCGGGGTCAATGCGGGCCGCCATCTCTTCGCGCGCCGTCGGAGCAAGCTCGCGCATCAAGGCTGCGTCCGAGAGCGCGGCCTCGCTGATGCGCTCAAAGGCCGGGGCGAGAGTTTCGGCGGCCTCGGCAATCGCGCCGTAGAGCGGGCGCGGCAACACGAGCGGGCTGAGATACGAACAGACCGGACGCTCGCCGTAGACCAACCCCAATTCGATTTGCCTCGCGCGCAAGGCGCGAAACAGCGGCGCGTCAAGCTCCGGCGCGCTCCTGATGCGCGCCGCCAGCCAATCGAGCGCGGGCCTTCCCGGTTCATAGAGCGACATGGTTTTTCTCTCCCTGAAAGCGACAACAGTAGCGGAGCGATTATGGACGACGACGGGCGAATAGTGAAAGCAAAACGTTTCAGGCCGCCGCGGCCACGCTTTAGCCACGTTTTCATAATTCGATATTCATCATTCATAATTATTCCGAAGTAAGCTAACATCCATGCTTGACAGCGCGGTCTTAACTTTAATGGAAGCAGCGGGCGCGCGCGCGTAGCCTTGCGCTGGCGCGTGCGCTTGAAAGCGACTCCCGCTCAAACTCTAAATTCAGGTGGTGCGATTAATGCCGACAAATCTTTCCAGACGTGTGCTCGTTCTCTTTCTACTCTACTGTTTCCTTTGCTCGCCGTGGCTCTCGGCGCGGGCCGACGAAGGGATGTGGACGTTCGCCAATCCTCCGCTCAAGCAACTCAAGGAGAAGTATAATTTCGAGCCGACGAAAGAATGGCTCGACCACGTGCGACTCTCTTCGGTGCGCGTCGGCGGCGGCACGGGCTCGTTCGTCTCAGCCGACGGACTCGTGCTCACTAATCATCACATCGTCCGCTCGTCGCTCGCCAAGCTCTCGACGCAGGAGCGCGATTTGCTCAAGACAGGTTTCTACGCGAAGATGCGCGCCGAAGAGTTGAAGGCTTCCGACCTGACAGTCGAAGTCCTCGTTTCGATGGCGGACGTGACCGAGCGCGTGCTCTCTGCGGGGCGCAACGCGGCGGACGACGCGGCGGCGGAAGCGAGCCGCAAGAAAGAGATTGCGCTGGTTGAAAAAGAGGAGCGCGAGAAACAGAGCGCCTTGCGCCCGACCGTCATCTCGCTCTACGAGGGCGGCGAATACTGGCTCTACGACTATAAAAAATATACGGACGTGCGCGTGGTCTTCGCGCCCGAAGCGCAGGCCGCGGAGTTTGGCGGCGACTACGACAACTTTACCTTTCCGCGCTACGCTCTCGATTGCGCCTTCGTCCGCGTCTACGAAAACGACAAGCCCGCGCAGATTCAGGACTACCTCCGCTGGAACTCCGTGGGAGCGACGGAGAACGAGTTAATCTTCGTCGTCGGCAATCCCGGCTCGACCGACCGCCTGCGCGCCGTCTCGCAGATTGAATATCAGCGCGACATGTCGAACCCGATGCAGTTGCGCTCGCTCACGCGCAGGCGCGACGCCCTCGTTCGTTTCTCCGCGCGCGGGGCCGAGCAAGCGCGCCGCGCCTCCGACACCATTTCCGGCTACAACAACACGCTCAAGCGTCTGCAAGGTCAGCAGGAAGGATTGCTGACGGAGAAGTTGATGCGACAAAAGCTATCGGAGGAAAGCGAACTGCGCGCGCGGCTGGCGAAGAATCAGGAATGGCAAAAGACGTACGGCACATCCTGGGACGAGATGGCTGCGGTCTATAAAAAGCTGACGCCGATGGCGAAGCGACTCTTCTATTCGAGCCTCGCCGGTTCGACGCTCTCCGGCTATGCTCTGGCCTTCGCGCAGTATGCCGCCGAGATGAAGAAGCCGAGCGCGGAGCGGCTCCCCGCTTACCGCGACTCCAATCTTGAATCGCTCAAATCTCAACTGCTCTCGCCCGCGCCCGTCTACATGGACTACGAAGAGTTTGTCCTCGCCGAACGGCTCAAGGAGATTCAGGACGAACTCGGCGCGGACGACCCTTTCGTCAAAGCGGTGGTCGGCTCGCGCAATTCAATGGAGACGGCCAGCGAGTTGATTAAAGGCACGAAGCTGAACGAACTCGCTTATCGCAAGTCTCTCATCGAAGGCGGCCCGGCGGCCATTGACGCTTCGACCGACGCGCTCATCGTCGTGGCTCGCCAGCTTGACCCCATCGTGCGCGAGCTTGATAAGTGGAACAGGGAAAACGTCGAAGGCGCACGCAACGCCGCCGGCGAGAAGGTGGCGAAGGCGCGCTTTGCCATCTACGGTAGGTCGATTGCGCCCGACGCCAACTTCACCTTGCGCTTCGCCTACGGCGTCGTCAAAGGCTACGAACTCGGCACGACGCTCGTGCCTTACAAGACGACCTACGCCGGACTGTATGACCGCGGCGCGAGCTTTGAGCAGAAGCCGCCGTTCAATATCGCGCCGCAACTCTTGGCCCGCCGCCAGAGCGTGGAGTTGACGACGCCCTTCGACTTCGTTTACACGGCTGACACCATCGGCGGCAACTCCGGCTCGCCCGTCATCAATCGCAAAGGCGAAATCGTCGGCGTCAACTTCGACAGCAACGTCCATCGCTTCGTCTCGCGCTACGTCTACACGGAAGAGACTGGCCGCGCGATGGGCGTTCACACCGGCGGCATCATCGAAGCCCTGCGCAAGGTTTACGACGCTCCGGCGCTCGCCGACGAGTTGGAGAAAAAAGCCGGCTCTTAAATTTTAATTCAAGCTGGAAACCTGACCCTGAGAAGTCCTCTTCCCCATGAAGGAGAATAGAACGTTATGAGCTTTGATTGGTTGACCAAAATCGGAAAGTTCAATGTCGAGAAGAAAGAGATTAGACGACCCGGCGGCAAGCCTTACTATCTCTCTTCGAGCACGCTGATTGGCGTGCTGCACACGACCGAAGGCAACAGCGTGGACGGAGCATGGAAGACGCTGAGCAAAGATTTCAGCGCGCCGCATTTCATCACCGGCGAGAATCGCATCGTCCAGTGTCGCCCGCTCACGGCGCAGGGCGGCGCGCTCAAAACCAACCCGCCGTTCTTCCCGAACGCGCAGGCACAGATACAGATTGAGATGTCCTGCATCACGAAGATGGTGAAGGGCGTTCCTGTGCTCTGGCTGCCCGTCCCAAACGTGCTTGAGCCGACGCTGGCCGTCATGGCATGGTGCAAAAAGAACCTCAACATCCCGCTTCAGAAGCCTGCCAACTGGCCCGACGACGGCGTTGATTTGAAAGGCACCATCTGGGCCGCCAACAACAAGCGGCGCAAGGAAGCCGCCGCCGGTCTGTGGCCCGTGGGCAAGGGTTGGTGGATGCATCTTGAAGTTCCCGCGCAGCAGAAGACATGGCACTACGACTGCGGCGCGCTTCAACGCACGGAGATGTTTCGTCAAGCCGAACTCCTGCTCGACACCATCTGAACCGAACGCTTGACGCTCAAGGCTGAACCCAACGCTTGACGCTCAAGGCGTCTCGCCGCGAAGCGACGCTCGGACGCGCAAACGACAAAGGACATGATGAGAGCTTCAAACTCCTTCGTGTCCTTTGTCGCTTGCGGTTGAAATTCCGCGCTTCACTTGTGTTACTTTATCGCGAGTCGCCCGACTATCAATCGAAGCCATCGACAAGGAGATTCCCCTATGAAGTTGACAGCCTGCGCGTTGCTGCTCCTGTGCGTGCTGAGCCTCTCTTTCGCGCCTGCCAACGGAAGCCGGGTCGCGCCTCCGCCCGCCTCACAAAGCGACGACATCAACAAGGCCAACTGGCAACAGCGCCCGAAGATTAAAGCCGTGCGCGCCGTCGTCCAGACGGTGAAGAACGGCATGAGCAGAAACTCTTTCAAAGTCAGGACGCGCGAGTTTGAATACTGCGAGCCTTACGCGGACGGGCGACGCGCAATCGCCACGGACAAGAGCGGGCGCGTGCGTTACTACGAAAAGCAGGCAGGCTCCGATGATTCCGCTCTGAAGTGGGAACACTACTATGACGAGCAAGGCCGTCTGCGCTTCGTCTTCATCACGGGCGGCGCGGCCAACGGCGCGGAGCTGGAGCACCGCATCTATTTTGACGAGGGCGGCAAACGCATCTGGGAAGAGCAGAAGTACACGAAAGGCGAGGGCTACACCTTCCCCACCGTCTGGCCCGACGAACAACTTCACTTTAACAACGTCCTCGCAGCCTTCGACGCCAAATCACCCTGCGCGGAAAAGAGAAGTCCAAAGTCTAAAGTCCAAAGTCCAAAGTCGAAGAAACGTTCCTGACGTTCCTGACTTTGGACTTTGGACTTTAGACTTTGGACTTATTTCAATCTGAGGCTACTCAAGATTTCCTCAAAGGCCGGTTGGTAAGTTTGCCATTCGTCTTCGGGGGCCATCGTGATGAGGTAGAAGAGTTTGCCGTCGGAGGTCGCTGTGGTGTGTATGACATCCACTTCCATGACGCCCGTGACGGTTGACGGCCCCGCCACCATCGTCGCATAGCCGCGTCGCCCGCCGAAGTTAATAGACTGCGGCTGGCGCACGATGCGGAAGTCCGGGTTCGTGGCAATCTGCTGCTCGACAAACTTCGCGTTGGCCTCTTCCAGATTGCTCGACTCAGGCGCAAGCGCTCCGATGAACAGTCCGTGCGTGACGAAGACGGTCTGCTCTCGCTGCCCGTAGGCTCCCTTCGGGGCGAAGATTAAATTCACCTGATCCGTCGTCAACACGTCCCAGTTCTGCGGGTAGCGAAGGGCGAACGAGCCGTCGCGCGTTTGAAAGTCCTCGTAAGCGGCGGCGGGCCGTTCGGGCCGCGTCCCGGCCTTCATGTCACCGGGGTCGCGCGGGCCGACGCGCGCGGGCGAGTCCGCAGAACTGAGCGACGAAGCGTTGCCCGTCAACAAAGCTTTGACTTGCTTGAACTCGTTGGTGTCGTGCGTCGGGTTCTGGCTCACCTTGAGTTGCGACATCATTTCGTTAATCGCCGCGACGCGATTGCCGGGGTCCGGGTGGTCGCTCAACAACTGCGGCGTGCGCTGCCCGCCCTGCGCTTCAAGGGTCTTAAAAAAGTTTGCCATGTCGCGCGGGTCGTAACCGGCGGCGGCCATGATGTGCGCGCCTTCGAGGTCGGCTTGCGTTTCGGCTGTGCGACCGAATTTGAGGAAGAGCATGTTGGCGCCCGCGCCGCCGATTGAGTCAACGATGTGGCCGAGGTCTGCGTCCGCCCCGCCCGCGATGTTGCGCAGGATGTCCAACCCGGCTTGAGCGAGATAAGCCTTCGAGGCCTGGTTCGTCCCGTGGCGCAGCGCGACGTGCGAAATCTCGTGCGCCATGACGCCCGCAATCTCGCCCTCGTTCTTCGCCGCTGCCAGCGCGCCCGCGTTGACGAAAACGAAGCCGCCGGGCAGAGCGAAGGCGTTAATCTCCTTCGAGGCGACGACCGCGAACTGGTATGGGAAACTGTAGCCGGGAGCCTTGGCCGCGAGCTTCGCTCCAAGCTGGCGGACGTAGTTGACGACTCGCTCGTCGCGCAACAGCGGCACCTGCTGCGACACCTTGGCCGCCGACTGCCGACCAAGCTCTATGTCCTGCTCCGGCTTGAACAGGTTGAAGCCTGCGCGGAAATGCGGAGCGGGACGCGCGCCGCCCGTGCTCGTTGTGCCGCCGCCGGAGTTGTCTCCGAGCAAGCCGCGACACGAAAGCTGCGCGAGCATCAATGCGACCATCAACAGAGCAGAAGCGCGGCGGCGAAAAGACATGACTGAAATTCTCCCTTGGCCCGGAAAGCATCATGATGAGCGCAGCGCGAGCATGGCTTTGCGCCGCGCTCATCATTCGACAGGAAATTTGTTTGGGGAACTTAACGGCGTGATATTAGACTATTCGCCAGGCCTTCGCCACCCGTCAAATCGCCGCTTGAAGGAAGCAACAAGCCATCGCCTGCAAGGCTCGCACAGTTAAGGGCTGCCTGCTACTGATGTGCCCAAACTTTCTTAACGAGTGACTGCCGGACGCGAGCGATAACCGGGACGGGCGCGCACCACTACATCCTTGCGGCTGACCTTGACGTGAAGCTTGTGATACTTCCCGTCGCGCGCCGTCGCCTGCGGCGGATAATAACCGACGGAGTATTGCGTGCGCAGTTCGCCCGCAATCTTAGAGAAAGCTTCGCCAAGATAAAAGAGAGCGTCGGCGCGATAGAGCGAGCCGCCGGTTTCATTCGCCAGGTCGTTGAGGTAGGCGTCGGCTGTGTCGTAGAGCGCGTCGAGTTCGGCCTTGATGGTGTCGTTGGGACTGGGCTGGCGGTCCGGGTGGCGCGCGTCACGATTGTCTGGGTTGCGCTTGTCGTTTGAATCGTCGTCGGTCTTATCCTTGGTGACGCTGATGCCGCCGGGCCAGCGAATGCCCGTGGACGCGCCGGGCCGCCCCGTCGGCATGGGCAGCGGGCCGTCGTCTTCGCCGGGGAAAGTCTTTGGCGTCGTGCCGCGCCCGCTTGTGCCGCCGCCGAGAATGGAAGCGAGGTCAACGGCCTGAGCGTTGCGCGCCTGCTGGCGAGCGAGCCGCTCGACATCCTCGCGCGTCTCGTAGCGAATCGGATAGACGATGATGCCGGACTCTTGCAGAGCCTTGCGATTCTGGTCGTAGGTCGCGCGGTCGCTGTAAGAGTCAACGCCGTCCGTGAAGATGACGATGGCTTTGCGGCCCTTGATGCTGCGCAGTTTGCCGATGGCGAGCTTCATCGCATCGTAGAGCTTCGTGCCGCCGCCGGGGCGCGTCTCTTTGATGGCCCATTGAATGACGGCGCGGTCGCTGCTGAAGTCGCAGAGGTCACGAATTTGATTGTCGAAGGAGATGACTTTAACGCGGTCGCCAGCCTGCAACTCTTCCGTAAACTTGATGGCGGCGCGTTGAATCTGGCTGAGCTTTTCCTGCGTGCTGGCGCTGGTGTCGAGCATCAGGACGACGTGAAACGGCGCGGTCACTGTGTCGAAGTAAGCGACTTGCTGCTGCACGCCATCCTCGAAGATGGTGAACTCGTCCTGCCGCAAGTCCGCGACGTAGATGTCGCCGCGGTCGCTGGCGATGACGGGAATCGTGACCAGATTCGTCTCCACCTTGATAGCTTCGCTTTCGTCATCCTGCTCGTCGCTCGCCTGCGGCGTAGGCGTCGGCGCGGGCTGAGCTTTTTTCTGCGGCTGCGTTTCGGTCTTCTTCAGTGACGGCCCGGACTGCGCGCGGGCGAAGGAGGGCGCGAGCAACAACGCGATGATAAAGACGGAGAGCGAACGGGCGAGAGTGGCGCGCATGGTTGAGCTTTAAACTCCTTCGGGTAAACTCAGGGTGTTTGTTCGGACAGTTCGCGCGGGCGTAAGCGTTCAACGATAGTTCACGCGCGGAAGCGTTGGCAATCTTATCTTAATTGACCTTCAGGGCTTCGATGTCACGGCGCGACAAAAGGGTTTGCCCGCAGAGCGAGCGCCGACGGAAACTTTTCGCGCTCGCGGCAAGCGACAATGCTTCCCTTGCCAGGGCTTTATTGACATAATCGCACGCGCCGTTCTTATACGCGGAAAGGTCGTCTCCATGAAAAGCTGGAAAAATCTGCTCGCCGATAAGCGCTTGCTGTTGGTGTTTGCCATCATCGTCTTTGCGCTGCTGGCGTCATGGTGCGAGAGCCGCATGCGGCGCGGCGAGCAACCGAGGCCCGCGCAGAATAACGGCCAACTCGCGGACGAGCGGCGACGCGAGCAAGGCCAGCAGAGCGGGCCGCCGCGCCAGATGAGAGAGATGCCGGAAGAGTTTGAGGGCGCGACCGAGGCCGTCGAGCAACTGAAGCCAGACCCGGCTCCGGCGGGGCCGGTCACGCTGCGAAAAATACGCACCGGCGACCATGATGATTTCGACCGCGTGGTCTTCGACTTCGAGGGCGACATGCCGCCCGGCTTTCGCGTCGAGTACGTGGACAAGCTCACGCGCAAGTGCGGCTCGGACGAGTTGAAGGTCTTGGGCGGGACGTGGCTGCTCGTGCGCATGACTCCGGCGCAATCACGCGACGAGGCGGGGCGCACGAGCTTTCGCGGCTTCGAGCTTAACGAAGACCTGAAGGTCGTCAAGTTCATCCGGCCAGTCTGCGACGCCGGAGGCCAGCTTGAATGGCTCATCGAAGTCGCAGACCGCAAGCCTTACCGCGCCGCGATGCTGCGCGAACCCGCGCAGTTGGTCATAGACATCAAACATTGAGCGGAGCGAGACAGATTGTGATGACAGCCGCGCTCTTAACCTTAAAACGAAACGGACGCTTGAACGGATGATTGAAATTTACGTCAGCACGGATGTCGAGACGGACGGGCCAATCCCCGGCCCGCACTCGATGCTGAGCTTTGGTTCGGCTGCTTATCTGGCCGACAAAACGTTGGTCGCCACTTTCTCCGCCAACCTTGAGATGCTGCCGGGAGCGACGGGCGACCCGCGCACGATGAGTTGGTGGCAGACGCAGCCCGAAGCATGGGCGGCGTGCCGCCGTGACTTGCGGCCGCCGGAAGAAGCGATGAAAGAGTATGTCAAGTGGTTGAAGGCTCTGCCGGGCAAGCCCGTCTTCGTCGGCTATCCGGTCGTCTTCGACTTCATGTTCGTCCACTGGTATCTCATCCGATTCGCGGGCGAGAGCCCGTTCTCCTTCGTCGGGCTTGACATCAAGACCTTTGCATGGACGATGCTCAAGATGAAGTTCCGCGAGACGTTGAAGTCTTCGATGCCGAAGCGCTGGTTTGATAATTTGCCGCACACGCACGAAGCGTTGGACGACGCCAAAGAGCAGGGCGCGCTCTTCTGCAACATGCTGGCCGAGCACACGAAGAAAGGCTGAGCCGGATTTTCAGGGGCGGCGAGCGCGGCCACAGCCGTAGCGGCGCGCTGCAAGCTTCAAGCCGAGAGCGCGGCGCGGACGGCCAACAGAATTTGCTGCTCATCTGGAAAGCCGAGCCAGCTTTTCTTTGCGACGATGGCGTCGTCCACCCAGACGGTAAACTCGCCGCGCCCGCCTGCGATGAGGCCGACTTCGACGACGCCGAGTTCCCGCTTCAACAACTCCGCCACACGGGCGGCGCGCGGCAGATAGTTTCAAACCACGCAGTAGCGAATCGAAATTTGTTTCATCCCACCGCCAACTTTCATCGAAGATAATCGAGATTGAAAAAACAAGCAGCAATCGAAACTTGTCCGGCGCTCTGCGAGCAGAGCGCGCCGGGAACCGCAAAGCGATGAAGACAGATTATCATGCGCCGCGCTGTTAATTTAAGAGCTTGAGCGGGCAGCGCGCGACGGCGCGTTTCTCTTTCGCTTGCGACGGTGGCTTGTGCCTTGCGCGCATAGCGCCGGATAGTTTAACTTCTCCTAGCCAATTGATAGATTTATGTTGTCGTTCCTTCGCATGTATCCAGTAAGAGGAGAAAATGAGCATGGACGGGAGACGAAGACTTGCAGCGGTCTGTGTGTTTGCGTTCGCGGCGCTGGTGTTGGGATGGCCGCGCGCCTTGACCACGGCGAAAGCTGAGACTGAAGGAGAAAGAAGCGTAATGGCGCAGGAGCGATTGCCAGCCGGTGTCACCTTTGTGACGGAAGCGGACGGAATCCGCGAATACAAGTTAGAGAATGGGATGAAGGTCTTGCTCGCGGAGAATCGCGTCGCGCCGGTCGCCACGGTGATGGTGCTCTATCGCGTCGGCTCGCGCAACGAAGCCGTCGGCTACACGGGCGCGACGCACCTGCTTGAGCACATGATGTTCAAGGGGACGCCGACCTTCAACAGCGCGAAGAACACGCAGATTGCCGCGACCCTGCAAAAGCTCGGCGCGGATTTCAACGCCACCACTTGGTACGACCGCACCAACTACTTCGAGACGATTCCGTCCGACCAGATTGAGTTGGCCGTCAAGCTCGAAGCAGACCGGATGCGCAACTCGCTCATCGCCGACGCAGACCGTCAATCCGAGATGACGGTCGTGCGCAACGAGCTTGAGCGCGGGCAGAACGAGCCTTCCGAAGTCCTTGACGAAGCCATCTACTCGACGGCCTTTCGTGAGCATCCCTATCATCATCCGACCATCGGCTGGCGCACGGATGTCGAAGGCGTCCCGACCGCGCGGCTCAAGGCTTTCTACGACACTTTCTATTATCCGAACAACGCGACCGCCATTCTCGTCGGCGACTTTGAACGCGCGGGCGCGCTCGAACTCCTCAACAAATACTTCGGCGCAATCGCGGCCTCGAAAGAGCCGATTCCGCAGGTCTACACGGAAGAGCCGCAGCAGCAGGGCGAGCGTCGTCTCATCATTCGTCGCGCGGGCGAACTCGCCCTCGTGCAGATAGCCTTTCACACGCCCGGCGTGCTCGGACAGATGAACGTGCTCTCGCATGACGAACTGGCGAAGCGCGCCGCCGCGCCGCCTGAGCGCATAGACACCTACCCGCTCGTGATGCTGGCGGCGGCGATGTCCAACGGCGTGACGAGCCGCTTGTATCAAGCCCTGGTCGAAAAAGAGTTGGCCGTGGACGTGCGCGCCAACGCAGACCAGCATCGTGACCCCGGCTTGTTCAATATCTACGCGACGGTGCGTCCGGGCGTCGAGCCGAAGCGAGTTGAAGAGGTCATCTTGAGCGAGATGGCGAAGGTCGCGACTGAAGGCTTGACGGCTGCCGAGGTCGAGAAAGCGCGCCAGCAGATTATCGCGCAGGTCGCCTTCAGCCGCGACGGCACGAGCGAGGTCGCCTCGCAGATGTCCGAAGCCGAAGCGGTCGCCGACTGGCGTTTCTTCAGCACCTACGACGCGAGCATTCGCAAGGTGACAGCCGCCGACGTGCAGCGCGTCGCCCGCGCCTACTTCACCGAAGACAATCGCACCGTCGGCTACTTCATTCCGAAGCAGGCGGGCGGCGGCAGTGGTGGCGGCGAAGCGCAGAAGCCGAGCGGCATCGCAAGCCGCAAGGCAGCGCGCGGCGTGCAGTTTTATCACGAGCCGGGAACAAACGATGACGGCACGGCTCACGATGAGTCAGGCGAGCCGAGCAACAAGAAAGAGCGTGTCGGCGGCTCTGTGACGCCGCAGGCCAAAGAGCAGCGCGCCGTCTCTCCGCGCGGCGACAAGTCTTCGGATGCGGTCGAGGCCAACACGCCTGAGAGCGTCGGCCAGTCAAACTTTGCCGCGCGCGTCAATCGCACGCAGTTGCCAAACGGCTCGACTCTTCTCGTGCTTGAAAATCGCGCGACTCCGACCTTTTCGCTACGCGGCTCTTTCCGCGCCGGAGCCTATTTCGAGCCGCGCGACAAACCCGGCCTCGCGCAGATTACGGCCAGCATGCTTGAGCGCGGAACGAAGCGGCGCACCAAGCTGCAAATCGCCAGCGACCTCGAATCTGTCGGCGCTGAAATGGCTTTCTCGGCAGACCCTTTCGCCGTCAACATGGTGGCCCGCGCGCTCTCGAAAGACTTGCCGCTCGTCATGCGAACGCTGGCCGAAGAACTGCGCGAGCCTGCGTTTCCGGCTGACGAGTTGGAGAAGTTGAAGCAGCAAACCATCGCCGCGATTCAGGAGCAACAGGCGAGCACCAGTTTTCGCGCGCGCGAGAAATTGACCGAGTTGATTTTCGACCCGGCCAATCCTTTCTACATGCCGCCGGGCGAGAAGCTGACGCAGAGCATCAAGTCAATCACGGTTGACGACGTGCGCCGCTTCTACACGGAGCATTACGGCGGTCGCTCGCTGATTCTCTCCGTCTCCGGCGATGTCAACGCGGCGGAAGTGAAGCGGCAATTCGCGGAAGTCTTCGGCCCGTTCGCGGGGCCGGAGAGCATTGACATCGACGTTATAGACTCGGAGCTGCAAACGGCCACGCGGCGCGAAGTCGTGCTCTTGAAAGACAAGGCCAACGTCGACATCCTGCTCGGCTCAGCCGCCCCTTTGCGCCGCGACTCGAAGGATTACTACGCGGCCCTGCTCGCCAACAGCGCGCTCGGCGAATCAACGCTCTCGTCGCGCCTCGGCCTACAGGTGCGCGACCGCGAGGGCTTGACCTACGGCATCTTCTCGCGTTTCCGCGCGCCGTCCTTGGCCGCGGGGCCATGGTACGTCGGCGTCTCCGTCAATCCGAACAACGTCGAGAAGGCCATCAACTCGGCCTTGAACGTCCTGCGCGACTACGTGAAGAACGGCATTCGCGCCGACGAACTGGCGGACGAGAAATCTGCGGCCATCGGCTTTTTCAAAGTCGGCCTCGCCACCAACGCGGGCATCGCGCAGGCTCTCTGGAACGCGGAGTATTACAAGCTCGGCCCTGACTACATCGACCGCTACCCGCGGATTGTTCAGGCCGTGACGGTCGAGGAAGTCAACGGCGCGATTCGCAAATACTTCCGCCCGGACCAACTGACGGTCGTCATCGCCGGAGACTTCGAGGCAGCCAAGCCGGGCGCGGCTCCGACGAAGTAGAAACGCCAACCGGAAGACGGGCTGGCTGAAGAACGGGCTGAGACGAAGAGCTTCATTGTCATCATCGTCTCAGCCCGCTTCCGCTTTTTACTGAGCTTCCGCTGTTCAGCCCGCGCACGCTTTGCGCGGGCCAACGCCGTTTGCGCCTCGCCGTCGCTTCTTGCGCTTCGTCTCTCTACTGTGACAGAATCCAGCCGTCAGATTTCCCGCGTCTGCTCGTCTGAACGGAGCATCTTCCTAGTGTTACTTCGTCCGCGCACGGCTTGCATCAATTGCAACAGCATCGCCCGCATCTTTGTGGTGGCGTTGCTGGCGTTTGCCTTGCTGGCCGGGATGCTGCCGTCGGGCGCGCTCTCCGCGTCGCAGGCGTGCCGGATGGCTTGCTGCGCGGGCAAGCCGCCCCACGAAGCCGGAGCATGCAACGCCGCGCTTCCGAGCGCAGAGCCGCTGACCCCGCCTTCGGATGAAACGCAGGCCAGCGACGAGCATGCCGCTCATCATGACGACAGGCAGATGTCTGTCACCGTTGACCAGACCGCGACGGACGCGCACACGCCGTCCGGCCACTGCGAGGCGACGAAGCAAACCGCATCTCAAACTCAAGCCGCGCCTCAACCTCAAGCTGCGCAGCATCAAGCGACAAAGCAATCTTCGGCGCGACCTCAAGCTGAGCAGCAGCAACACGCGGCGCGCTCATCTGCCCCGGCTGAGCAAGCAAGCTTCGCCGCAGACGTTTTCACCAAGCCTTGTTCGGAAGAATGCGCCGCCGTCGCGTTTGCGTTCGCGCAGTTGCGACGACCGCGCGCAGCCTTCGCTCATTCGTTCGCTCTCAAGCCAAGACCGCCGACGCTCATCTCTCGCGCCGACCGTTTCCACACTCTTCCGCCTTCTTCCGCCGCGCATCGCAGGCAATCCAGCCCGCGCGGGCCTCCCATCTCGCTCGTCAACTTTTTCGCTTAAACACCAACGGCCCCACGCCGCGCTCGTCCGTTTCGCGCTCGCTCTTTGTCTTGCTGCGAAGCGCGCGCCCTGCTCTTTTGGCAGGCGCGCTATTTTCAAAGCGTCGCGCGCTATGGGCTTGTGACAACATTTGAAAGAGAGCGGAAGCCGTCGCGCCGTTCGCATCAGCGGCGACGATGATTGCTCGACACGAGCGAGCGCAGAGCGACTGCGTTCGGGCGCGAAAGAGTTCCGGCGCTTCTTTCTTTCTTTGACGAGCAAGCAGCTTTAACGGAGACAATTATCATGAGCTCTTTCATCCGAAGGAGGCACGGGCAGCTGGCCCTTGCGGTCGCATACTTGTGCGGTGCGCTGGCCATCGGAATGTGCGTGTGTCATTCGACGGCGCAGGCGCAGCAGACCATCACGTCGGCCACGATGAGCGGGCGCGTCGAAGATGCGAACGGCGCGGCCATCAACGGCGCGACGCTCACGCTCAGGAATCTTGAGAACAACCAGCAACTCAATACGACGAGCGACGACGCGGGCCGCTATCGCTTCTCTTATCTCGCGGTCGGCACTTACCAGTTGACGGTCGAGCGCGACGGCTTCGCTTCCATCAAAGAGCGTTTGACCTTGACGGTCGGGCAGGCTTTGGACGTGCCGCTCAGGATGACCGTGCCGGATGTCGCAGCGACCGTGCAGATAACGGCGGACATTCCCGCCATCGAAACGGCGCGCACGCAGGTGGCTGAAACCATCGTCCCGGCGGAGATTGACCATCTGCCTTTGAACGGTCGCAACTATCTTGACCTTGCGTTGCTCGTGCCAGCCGTCTCGCGCGCCAACACCGGCGCCCCGCAAAGATTCGCTGAGACTTCAGCCGTGCAGGGAACTGGAATTTCCGTCGCGGGCCAACGCAATCTCAACAACAGCTTCGTCGTCGACGGCGTTTCGTCCAACGACGACGCGGCAGACCTCGCCGGAACTTTCTACAGTCAGGAAGTGATACGCGAATTTCAGGTCGTCACCTCCGGCGGCATCGCGGAGTTTGGGCGAGCCAGCGCGGGCGTCGTCAACATCCTCACGCAATCCGGCACGAACGATTGGCGCGGGCGGCTCTACGGCTTTCTTCGCAACCAACGCTTCGACGCCCGCAACCCCGTCGCTCCGCGCAAAGACGCGTTGACGCAAGCGCAGTATGGCGCGACTCTGGCCGGGCCGCTTGTGCCTGACCGCGCTTTCATCTTCGCCAACTTCGAACAGACGCGCCGCAACGACTCAAGCGTCATCACCATCGCGCCCGGCAGCGTAATCGCCATCAACAATCGCCTGAACGCCGTCAACTATCGCGGGCCGCGCATCGAAACGGGCGTCGTCCCCGGCGCCACGGACGCGACCAACTTCTTCGCGCGCCTCGACCACAAAATTAACAACGCGAATCTCTTCGCCGCGCGCTACAGTCTCTACGATGTCTCTTCCGCAAACTCGCGCAACGTCGGCGGCTTGAGCAGCGTCAGCCGTGGCGCGAGCCTCGATAATCTTGACCAGACCTTCACGGCCAGCAACGTCACGACGCTCTCGCCGAGTTCCATCAACGAAGCGCGCTTTCAATTGACGCGCAGCCGCCTGAGCGCGCCCGTCAACGATACAATCGGCCCGGCGGTCAACATCAACGGCGTCGCCAGCTTCGGCATCGCCACCTTCTCGCCGCTTGCCCGCGACATAGACCTGTACGAAGCGGTTGACAACATCTCTGTCGCGCGCGGCGCGCACTCCGTCAAAGGCGGCGTTGATGTGCTCTACAACCGCGTCAACATTCTCTTCCCCGGCGCGCTCGAAGGCGTCTATACCTTCACGTCGCTCGCCAATTTCACGAGCGGCGCTTACAGCAGTTTTCAACAAGCCTTCGGCGCGTCCTCGCAATTTCAGTCGAACCCGAACGTCGGCTTCTTCGCGCAGGACGAATGGAAGCCGCGCTCTGGTTTGACCATCAACGCGGGCTTGCGCTACGACGCGCAATTCCTGCCCGACCCCATTGCGACGGACACGAACAACTTCGCGCCGCGCCTCGGTCTGGCTTACGCGCCGGGCAATCGCAAGACCGTCATCCGCGCGAGCCTCGGCATCTACTTCGACCGCATCCCGCTGCGCGCCGTCTCAAACGCCTTGCAGCGCGACGGCTCTCGCTACATCGTCGTCCAACTCTCGCCCACGCAAGCGGGCGCGCCCGTCTTTCCGAACGTGCTCGCCGCCGAGCCCTCGACGCTCCTGACCAAGCCGAACGTCACGCGCATTGACCCGCTCATCAAGAACAGCTACAGCGAGCAGGCCAACCTGCAAATCGAGCGCGAGCTATCAAAGGACGCATCCGTCTCCGTCGGCTACCTGCATCTGCGCGGCCTGCATCTGCTGCTCTCGCGCAACGTCAACGTGCCGACGCTCTCCGCGCAGCAAGCGCAGGCTCAAGGCATCGCCAACTTGGGACGCCCGGACGCGAACGTCGGCAACGTCAGTCGCTATGAAAGCTCCGGCGATTCTTATTACGACGCGCTCGTCCTTGCGCTTCATAAACGCGCGGGCGCGTGGGCCAACGTGCGGCTCTCCTACACCTTCTCGAAGTCGATTGACGACGCGGGCAACTTCTTCTTCTCGACGCCGCAGAATAACTTTGACCTCAGCGACGACCGTGGCCCGTCCGACAACGACCAACGCCATCGCCTGACCGTCAGCGGCTCTTTTCAGGCTCCGCGCGCCGCCGCTCACTCAAGCGACCTGCGCCGCGCCGTCGGCGGCTTTCAGTTCAGTTATATTTTTTCTTGCGCTTCCGCGTTGCCCTTCAACCCGCTGACCGGCAACGACCGCAACCTTGACACGAACTTCAACGACCGCCCCGCAGGGATGGGACGCAACAGCGCTCGCGGCTTCAACTTCGCTTCGCTCGACGTGCGCCTCAGCCGCCGCTTTCGCTTCACGGAGCGTCTTGAACTAGAGACAATCGCCGAAGGCTTCAACGTGCTCAATCACGCGAACCTGCAACTGCCGAACAATACCTTCGGCACAACCGCTACGCCGCTCGCGACCTTCGGGCTGCCGACGGCGGCGAGCGACCCGCGACAGCTTCAGTTCGGGCTGCGGCTCAGTTTTTAAGTTGACGAAGACGGCTTCGGCCTGGCATTAAGAGTTGAAGCAAGCGAGAGCTTAAATGATGAAGAAACAACTATCCGGCATTCCATCCATCGCGCTCATTTCGTGCGTCGCGCTGCTTTGCGGCGCGCTCTTGCTTTCAGCAGCGGGCTGCGCGCGGCGCGCGACTCAAGGGACAGAGGACGCAGGCGCGTTATCGAACACGATGCAGCCCGTGCGCGTCTCCGCGGAGAACGTTGACGCGGCGGAGCCTGCTATCGCCGCCCTGCGCGACGGCTCGGCCTACGTCGCATGGATTGAGCACGGCGCGAACAAGGAGGCAGACGTGTTCGTCGTGCGGCTCGATGCGGAAGGGCGAGCGGCGGGCGCGGCTGTTCGTGTCAACCCGTTCGCAGGCGCGGCGAAGGGTTGGCGCGGCGACCCGCCGACCATCGCGGTCGCTTCCGACAAGACCGTCTACGTCGGTTGGACGGCGCGCGTCGCGGGCGAAGCTCGCGGCAGCAACCTGTATCTCTCCGCTTCGCGCGACGAAGGGCGCACGTTTGGCACGCCCGTCAAAGTCAACGACGACGAAAAGGTGGCGAGCCACGGCATGCACTCGCTGGCCGTCTCCGCGGACAATCGCGTCTATGTCGCATGGCTCGACGAGCGCAACATCGCGCCTCCACCCGCGCCCGCGACGAACGCCGGCGGCAAACCGATGGAGCACATGGAGGCCAACAGCGAAATCTTCTTCGCCGTCTCGGCGGACGGCGGGCGCACGTTCTCTCAGAACAAACGACTGGCGAGCGAAGTCTGTCCTTGTTGCAAGACGGCGCTTATCGCTGGCGCGAACAATCAAGTCTACGTTGGCTGGCGGCAAGTCCTGCCCGGAGATTTTCGTCACATCGCTGTGGCCGCGTCAGCGGATGCGGGTCAGACGTTTGCCGCCCCGAAAATCGTCAGCGACGACAATTGGAAGATAACGGGCTGCCCCGTCTCCGGCCCCGCTCTGGCGTTATCCACGGACGGCGCGCTGCGCGTCGTCTGGTACACGGCGGGCGAGCGCGGCTTGGCCGGGCTCTACTGGGCCGAATCGCGCGACCGGGCGCAGACCTTCTCCGAGCGCAAGCTGCTCTCGAATGGCCTTGTGCGCGGCAACCCCGCGCTGCTGGCGGACGCGCGCAACAACCTGCTCGCCGTCTGGGAGAGCGACGAAGAGAAGGAGCCGCGCATCTTCACGGCGCGCTTGAGCGCAAGCGGAGAAGCAAGCGTCGCCGTCCCGCTCGCCGATAAAGCAGAGCTTCCGTCCGTTGCCACGACCGGCGACCAACTCTTCATAGGCTACATCGTCAGCCTCAAAGACCTCCGCAGCATTTGGATTACGCGCGCCAGGGCTGCGGCTTAACTCAGGCCGCTGTTTTATCCGCGCACATCGTTCAAAATGAACGACGCGACGCGCAAAACCGCCCCGCTCGCTAGATTCATTCGCGCAGCCGTTAGATTGACCCGCGCACCTGCAAGATTGGTTCGCGCACTTGTTAGATTCATCCGCGCACCTGTTAGATTGATCCGCGTAGTGTTCAGATTGGTTCGCGTAGACGTTAGATTGATTCGCGCAGTTGCAGGATTCATCCGCGCAGTTGTTGAGTTGACCCGCGCAGTTGTTGGGTTCACCCGCGTAGTTGTTGGATTGGTTCGCGTAAGCGTTGGATTGACCCGCGTACACGTTTTGGTGTGGCGGACAGGTCTAAAACCCACTCGCGCAGTCGCTAAGGTGTGCCGTGTGCGCGCAAAACGCTGTCAACGGCCCGTCCAGAAGGCCAGAGGGCAGGCGACGAACCTTTTTCGAGTTAAAACTTGAGAACAGCGGTCTCCCCGGTTCATCCCTTCGCCCTCACTTTGAAGGAGAGTCCACATGCGTATCAAACAACTCGCCCCGGTTTTCGTCCTTTTGACTTTGACCCTTTGCCTGTCGGCCAAGGCCCTCGCGGGCGCGCAGCCCGAAGCCCTTGCGCACGCAGCCGTCTCCGCCAACCCTGCGGAATCCGCGCCCGCGATTGCGGCCCTGCGCGCGATGGGGCCGTCTGGACTGCAAACGATGTTCACGATTTACGCCGAAGAGATTAAGCGTCACAACGCGGACGCGGGCAACACGGCTTCGACCGCTGACAACGAAGCGTGGCAGCGTCTCGCTAAAGCTCTGGACGCCGTGGCCCAAGCCTACGACAGCGCCTCTTCCGGCCTCTACTGGCACACGGATTTCGCGGCGGCCCAGGCCGAAGCGCGCCGGAGCGGCAAGCCGATTCTCTCGCTCCGCTTGCTCGGCAATCTCAACGAAGAATACAGTTGCGCCAACAGTCGTTTCTTCCGCGCCGTGCTCTACAGCAACGCGCAAATCTCAAGCCTGCTGCGCGAGCGTTTCGTCCTTCACTGGAAGAGCGTGCGCCCCGTCCCGCGCGTCACCATTGACTACGGCGACGGGCGCAAGCTCGAACGCACTTTGACCGGCAACAGCATCCACTACATTCTGGACGCAGAGGGTCGCCCCGTAGACGCGCTCCCCGGACTCTACGGCCCGCAAGCCTTCCAGCGAGAACTGCTCCGCGCCGAAAGCATCGCGCGCCAGACCATTAAGCAATCTGACGAACAACGCGCCGACACGCTGCGCAGCTTTCATCAAGCGCGCATAGATTCGCTCACGCAAGCCTTCAAGCAGGATGTCCAGAAAGCAGGCGGCCAATTGCCTCAGGAGCTTGCTGCCAATAATCAAGCGAAAGGGCCAGCGCCCACCGCCCGCGCCGCCTCAAGACGCGCGATGTCCAAGGCCGTCACCGAAGTCAGCATCATCGAATCCATCACCTACGACTCCGAACTGCTGGCCGAAGCCACGGACAACGACACTTGGAACAACATCGCCGCCCTCCACACAGCCGACGCTAAGCTCGACCCCGCGAGCCTCGCCATCATGCGTCGCCAGTCTCTCAACACCGCGACGCCCGGCGCGCAACCTGACCAAGCGCAAACGCGCGAACAATTCACGCGCCTCGTCTCCAACTTCGAGCGCTATCTGGCCCTCGACACCGCGCGCAATGAATACCTGATGCACATCAAGCTCCACGCATGGCTCAACTCCTACAGGTATCGCGACAACCTCGAAAGCCTCAACGAGAAAGTCTACTCCGAACTCTTTCTCACGCCCCGCTCAGACCCATGGCTCGGACTCTTCTCGCCCGACACCTACACCGCCCTCGAAAACGGCGGAGTAAAACAGTGACGAGTGGCAAGTGACGAGTGACGAGCAAGCAGTAATGAGTGATAAGTAAAAAGAGATAGGCGACGAGTTGTTGTGACTCGCCGCCTATCGCTCTTTACTCATTACTCACTGCTAATCAACTATCGGTAATTACTCATCACCCGTCATCCCTTACTCATTACACATCACTGCTTTTCCTCTTGCTCGTCACTTGTCACTCGTCACTTGTCACTGTTTTTCCTGCATCGTGTCCACGATGGCGCGGGCAAATTCGTTGGTCTTGGCTGTGCCGCCGATGTCGCGCGTTCGCACCTTGCCTTCGGCGAAGACCTTGAGCATGGCTTTCTCGATGCGCTCCGCCGCTTCGCGTTCGCCTAGGTGTCTGAGCATTAGGATGCCGGATTGCAGCAGGGCGGTCGGGTTGGCGATGTTCTGTCCGGCGATGTCGGGCGCGGAGCCGTGGACGGCCTCGAAGACGGCGCCGAGTTCGCCGATGTTCGCTCCCGGCACAAGGCCGAGGCCGCCGATGAGTCCTGCGCACAAATCAGAAACGATGTCGCCGTAGAGATTTTCGAGCAGCATGATGTCGAACTGTTCGGGACGCATGACGAGTTGCATGCAGGCGTTGTCAACAATCTTATCGTCGGCCTCGATTTCGGGGTAATCCTTCGAGACGTTGCGAAAGCAGTCAAGGAAGAGCCCGTCGGAGAGCTTCATGATGTTGGCTTTGTGAACGGCTGTCACCTTCTTGCGTCCCTCGCGCCGCGCATATTCGAAGGCGAAGCGCGACACGCGCGTGGAGGCTTTCTCGGTGATAATCTTGATGCTCTCGACGACGCCGGGAACGACGACGTGCTCTATGCCGGAGTAGAGGTCTTCGGTGTTTTCGCGCACGACCACGAGGTCCAGCTCAGGATAGCGCGAAGGCACGTTGGGCAGGGCGCGGACGGGGCGCAGGTTGGCGTACAAGTCCAGAGCCTTGCGCAGGCCGACGTTGACCGAAGTGAAGCCTTTGCCGACCGGAGTCGTAATCGGGCCTTTGAGCGCGACGCGGTTGCGCCTGATGGAATCGAGCAGGTCTTGCGGCAGCGTCTCGCCGAATTTTTCGAGGGCTTGCGCGCCCGCGTAATGCGTCTCCCAGGCGATGTCAACGCCCGTCGCTTCGATAATCCGCACGACCGCCGCAGCGACCTCCGGGCCGATGCCGTCGCCGGGGATGAGTGTGATAGTATATTTTGCCATAAGCTCTCAGCTTTCAGTGGTCAGCAATCAACCATTCAACTGCCAACAGCGAGTGATTAGTTCCGAAGCTGACTGCTGAAAGCCGACGGCTGATTGCGTTGGAATGGTCGCATCATACCAGCAACTTCTCTGTAATGCTAAATCGGGAAACATCCGGCGCGAGCGAGACGACGGACGCCATCATCATCGGCGGCGGCGTCATCGGGCTGGCGATTGCGCGCTCTCTCAGGCTTCAGGGCTTACAGAGCGTCACGCTTATCGAACGCGGGCGGCCCGGCATGGAAGCCTCGCACGCAGCCGCAGGGATGCTCGCCCCGCAAGTCGAAGCAGACGGCGCGGACGCCTTTCTCGAACTCGCCTGCCGCAGCCGCGACAGCTACCCTGACTTCGCCGCCGCGCTCTTTGAAGAGACGGGCATTGACATCGAACTGGAAAGAACAGGCACGCTTCTTTTATCCTTCTCGGACGAGGATGAAGCGGAGGCTCTTCGTCGTTATGAATGGCAAAGCCGCGCCGGGTTAAGCGTCGAGCAACTGACAAACGAAGAGGCGCGCGAGCTTGAGCCGTGTCTCTCGCCGCTCGTGCGCTCGGCCCTGCGCTTTCCGCGCGACTGGCAAGTGGAGAACAGGCGACTCGTCGCCGCGCTCGCGGCCTCCGCGGACAAGCTCGGCGTCCGGCTTCTGACGAACACGAGCGCAGAGTCTGTGCTCACGGAGCGCGGGCGCGTGACGGGCGTTGAAACTTCGCGCGGGCGTTTGAGCGCGGGCGTCGTCGTCATCGCGGGCGGCGCGTGGGCCTCTTTGTTGACGACGACGGACAAACGCGCGCCCGCCGTCAGCATCGAACCCGTTCGCGGGCAGATGCTCTGCTTCGCGGCGACCACGCGACCCGCGCGCCACGTCATCTACAGCCCGCGCGGCTACCTTGTGCCGAGGCTCGACGGGCGACTGCTCTGCGGTTCAACTACGGAGCGCGTGGGCTACGAAAAGAGCGTGACGGGCTACGGCTTGCAAACGATTATGGCGCAGGCGTTGGAGATTGCGCCCGTCGTCTCGCGGTTGCCGCTCGCAGACTGTTGGGCCGGGCTCAGGCCGCGCGCCGCAGACGATTGGCCCGTGCTCGGCATGAGCGCAGAGCTTGAAGGACTCTGCTACGCCGCGGGCCATTATCGCAATGGGATTCTGCTGGCTCCGCTGACCGGCGAACTCATCGCCGAGCGAATCACCGGCGCAGATTGTTCATCCAAACTCGACGCTTTTTCGCCGGACCGCTTTCAGCTTGCAGGCGTCGGCTAGCTTCGGAAGGGAAAGACTCTTTGATGAAACATCGCCACGCTTTCATCCTCCTCGTCGTCGCAGCCATCTCGACGCTTGCCGCCCCGCGACCATCGAGCGCACAGGCTCGCAGAATCCCGCCCGGCGGCGGCGCAACGACAACCAAGACGACGACTACGACGACGAGCGCGCCCGCCACGACTCCGACCGGAGGGCAGACGCCCGCAGAGCTTTACGAAGAAGCTTCCAGCTACGCCGACAATAAGTTTGCGGAGTTCAACCGCAAGAAGCTGCCGTTCAATCCGCAGCAGTTGGAGCAAACTCTGCAAGAGCAACGCCGCCTCGCCTCGCTCAACGCCACGCAGCTTTCCATGCGCCCCGCTCTCGCGGGCGAAGACCTCTACTACCTCGGCATGCTCTATCATCTCTCCGGCAATGAAGAGCGCGCGATTGAAACGCTCAACCGCTTCACCGGCGACAAGGCCGCGAAGAGCGACCGCGCGCAGACCGCGCGCTACATCGTCGCCCTCGATTTGGCGAAGAGCAATCTGCTAACGGAAGCCGAAGCCGCGCTCGCCGATTACGTCGCGCACACGCCGCGCCGCGCCAGCGAGCACGTCAACATAGAGCACTCGATAGCGAAAGCCTATCGCAAGAACAAGCAACTCGACGCCGCAGTCGCGCACGCCGAGAAAGCCTTCGAGCTATCGAAAACGGTCGAGCCGACCACTGCTAACGCCAGCCTCCGTGACTACTGGCTCTTCAACGCGGGCAACGCTCTCGTCGAGCTTTATCAGGACACGAAGAAACCGCTCAACGCGGCGGCGGCTGTCATGGAAGAACTCCGCCGCCTCGCTCTCGATGACAAGTCCGGGCGGCTCTACGCGGACGTGACCGCGCGCCTCGCCAACCTGCTCGTTGACGGCGGGCGCAAAGCCGAAGCCGTCAAGATGGTCGAAGATTCCATCTCTCAGGTGAAGGCTTCCATCAAGGACGCGGGCGCTGTGCAGGAGTTGCAGCGCAAGCAGAAACAGTTGCGCTTGCAAGGCGAGTTGGCGCCGGAGATAACCATCTCCAAGTGGATTGGACAGTCGCCCGTCACGCTCGCAGCCTTGCGCGGGCGCGTCGTCCTGCTGGACTTCTGGGCGACCTGGTGCGGCCCCTGCCTCGCGGCCTTCCCGCATCTCGTCGAGTGGCATGAAAAGTACAACGAGCGCGGGCTGGTCATCATCGGCGTCACGAAGTATTACGGGCAAGCCGAAGGGCAGAGTGTGGACAAGGATTACGAGTTCGGCTTTCTCGAACGCTTCAGGAAGATGTATCGCCTGCCCTACGGAATCGCCGTCGCCGACAACGACGACAATCATCGCAACTACGGCGTCAGCGGCATTCCGACCGCCATCATCATCGACCGCCACGGCATCATCCGCTATATCGGAACCGGCGTCGGCGGCACGAACGAGCAACAGGTCACGGAGACGCTGGAAAAGTTGATGGAAGAACAGTGACGAGTGACAAGTGACAAGTGACGAGCAAGAGAAAAGAAGTCATGAGCGCCGGACGATGAGTGATGAATAATAAGCTCTGATTAAAAGCGACCTGCTCTTAACTCATAGATTCTTGCTTCTGCCTCTTGCTCGTCACTTGTCACTCGCTGCTTGTCACTGCTTTATCAAATCCTCTGCTATACTTGGGGACGCATTTGCCGGTTGGGTCGCTTCCGCTCGCGGACGCTTGAAGGATTATGGAAAGCCAGAACATTACAATCACTATCGCGTTTTTAGCCGGGCTGTTGTCGTTTCTGTCGCCGTGCGTGTTGCCGCTCGTGCCGGGCTACGTGTCGCTGATTTCGGGCGTCAGTATTGACCACCTGAAGAGCGAGGACGACAACGCGCGAAGGGCCGCGCGCCGCGCCGTCATCTTCAATTCCATAGCCTTTAACATCGGCCTCTCGATGATTTTTCTGGCTCTCGGCGCGGCAGCCGGATTGGTCGGCACGGCCCTGCTCACGAATAAGTGGATACGCCTCGTCGGCGGCGCCGTGATTATCGGCTTCGGCCTACAGTTAATCGGCATCCTGAAAATCGGCGCGCTCTATAAAGACACGCGCTTCTTCTCGCAGCAGAAGCCGCGCGGCATCCTCGGCTCGTTCACGTTGGGGATGGCTTTTGCCGCCGGATGGACGCCGTGCATCGGCCCGATTCTCGGCGGCATCATCGGGCTGGCGGCGACGAGCGGCGGCTGGCGCAGCGGCCTTCTGCTCTCGACCTTTTACGCGGCGGGCCTCGCCATGCCCTTTCTCGCCACGGGCCTCGCCATCAATCGTTTCCTGAGTTTCTACACAAAGTTTCGCCGCCACCTGCACAAGGTCGAAGTCGTCTCCGGCGTGATACTGATACTCATCGGCGCGGCGGTGATGACCAACTACACGACGAAGCTGTCGAGCTTGCTGGCGTGGCTGCCGAACGCGGAATCCGTGCTCAAGTCGAAGACGGAAGGCGCGGGCGGCGCGGCCAACGCCAGTAAGTCTTTCGAGCCTGCGCCTGACGTTCAGTTGAAGACGCTCGACGGTCAGGCGGTTCAGTTGAGCGAGATGCGCGGCCAGGTTGTGCTCTTGAATTTCTGGGCGACATGGTGCGGCCCTTGCCGCAGCGAGATTCCGGTCTTCAACGAGATGCAGCGAGACTTCGAGGCGCGCGGCTTGAAGGTCGTCGGCGTCTCGACGGCTGAGACGAACGACACGCCGGAGATGATTCGTGAGTTTCAAAAGGAATTTAGACAAGACTACACAATCCTGCTCGGCGGCGACGACGTGACGGCCAAGTTTCGCAACGGCCCCGGCTTGCCCGTCACCATCATCATCGACCGCGAAGGGCGCATCCGCCAGAAAATCGTCGGCGAGAGCAACAGGGCTGGATTTGAAGCGGCCATCAAGCCGCTGCTCGACGAAGCTCCCGCGACCGCGCTCAGATAGTTTAAGCTAGATTGGCTGTTAGCCGTCGCTTCCGCTTGCGTCTCTGACGGCTAACGCCGGACATCCGGCATCACACTTTCAGGAGTTCAGCTATGAAGAAATTTTTCCTGTTCCTCGCTCTGCTCTTCGCGCTCGCGCCCGCTGCGACGCGCGCGCAGGGCAATCATGAATACGCCCCGCTGCAAGAGCAGAAGGTTGACTACAAGGATTGGACTTTCAACAGCGTCTCGGACGGCAAGCCCGTCAACCTGCGCCACCTTGCCGCGGGCAAGAAGCTCGTGCTCGTCGTCTACTTCGCCCCGTGGTGTCCGAACTGGCGCAACGAATCGCCGCTGGCCGCGCAGCTTTACGACAAGTACAAGGCGAACGGCCTGGAAGTGGTCGGCGTCAGCGAGTATGCGACGAGCGCGGACGCGCTCAAGTACTTCGGCGAGAAGGGCGCGCCCTACACGGTCGTCGCCGAATCCGAAGGGCGCGAGGCGCGCGACAAGACTTCGCACTACGGCTATCGAAAGCTGACGGGCGACACGCGCGGTTGGGGTTCGCCATGGAACATCTTCCTTGAGCCGTCGAAGTTCAACGCGAAGGGCGACGTGCTGATGGAAAAGGCCTGGGTCGTCAACGGCGAACTGATTGAGACGGACGTTGAAAAATTTGTCCGCGAGCGCCTCGGCCTCGACGGCAAGATGGAAATCAAGAAAGCTAAGCTCGACTTGAAGGTCGAAACCGACAAAGACAAGTTGCTGCGCGACAGCCTCAGCACGAGCGCCAGCGGCAAAGACGCCACGCCCTGCAAGCCGTAACCGAGAGCCCGCGAGCCGCAAAACTGCAAGCCGGAATAAACGACGACGACGCGCCGTTTATTCCGGCTTTTGCTTTCAACTTTTCAGCCTGACTTTTGCTCTCGCCGACACTGCTGCTAAGATGGCGCGTCTAAAGCTCATCAAAGATTCATAATCGGGCGCACAACTTTCATGAAACTACGCCTCTTGTATCACGGTCATTGTTTTGACGGCGCGGCCTCGGCTGCCGTCTTCACGCGCTTTTATCAAAGCCGCGTGCGGCCCGGCGCAACTATCGAGTACACGGGGCTGCTGCATCGCCCCGGACAGCTTTTCGATGAAGAGATGTTTGACGGCGACGAGAACGCGATAGTCGATTTCAAGTACTCGACATCGCCGCGCCTGACGTGGTGGTTCGACCATCACCAATCGGCCTTCCTGACGCCGGAAGATGAGCAACACTTTCGTCTGGATGAATCGGGCCAAAAGTTTCTGGACGCGACGCGCAAATCCTGCACGGAGTTTATCGCGGACGTGGCGCGTGAACGCTTCGGCTTTCAGGACGAGATGCTCGACCCGCTCGTCGAGTGGGCGCACATCATAGACGGCGCGCTCTATGAATCGGCGGCGCAATGCGTTGAACTGGCCGCGCCCGCCTTGCAGTTGATGCAGGTGATTGAGAGCGTCCCCGAAGATAATTTTATAGAAGAGATAATCCGCGCGCTGACGGAGCGCTTGCTTGACGAAGTGGCCTTGAGCGATGCCGTGCAGCAACGCTTTCGCCCGATTCGTGACACGCACTTGAAGACCTTGGAGACTGTCCGCCGCAAGGCTCGCTACGCCGACGGCGTTGTGCAGTTCGACCTCGTTGAAGATGGCTTGGAAGGCTTCAACAAGTTCATCCCGTATTACCTATACCCGCAGACGACCTACTCCGTGGCCTTAACGCGCGGGCCGCACCGCACGAAAATCTCGGTCGGCTCAAACCCATGGAGCCCGCGCCCGCGCACGCACAACATCGCCTCCATCTGCGAACGCTACGGCGGCGGCGGCCATGCTGTGGTCGGCGCCGTCTCGCTCGCGCCCGCCGAAGTGGAGAAGGCGCGCTCGATTGTGCGCGAGATTGTCGCGGAGCTATCCGGCGACGGCAAAGGCTAAGCCCTTGAGACAAAACTGCGCGACGAGTTCGGACAGCGAGCGCATCGAGTAAAGCTGCCGGGTTTGAGGGTAGTGTCCTAAATCTGTGTTGCTGGACTGAATGAATCTCTAGCCTTCGCAATTCGATTGTGCTATATCCTCTGGCATGGCAAAGAAGCAGAGCCGAAAAAGAATCACGGACGAAAATCAATTCGCCAAAGCTATACTTGATTTTATTATAGAAGAGACAGAGGCAGAGCCGAAGCCCGTTAAAGAGAAAGACCCGCAAGCCGTCAAACGCGGACAGCTAGGCGGGTCTAAAGGTGGCAAGGCCAGAGCGCAAAAGCTATCAGCAAAAGACCGCTCTGCTATCGCCAAGAAAGCAGCACAGGCTAGATGGAAACAGTAAGGGCTTGGCTCTCTGCTTCTTCGTACTGGTCGAATAAGGGCATCTCAAGGTATTTAGGGACAGCCCTATTCAATGCCTTTTCAAACTCATCCCACTTTCCATCATCGAAAATTCTCATCAACGTGATTTCCGAAGCCAACAGTTCGCGTAATCTTGGATGCCCTATATCCTCAGATAGCCGCCGTGTAAATTTATACTTGGCCCTGCCCTTTGAATCCTTTGGGATAACTCGCTTTAACTCTTTTAGAACGCCGGGAGCGAGCCTTGCGTAGACAAGATTGTTTGTTAGGCAGCCGAAATATCTAGGCCGCTTGTTGATGTCTAAAAGTTTCAAGCCTTTCAATCGGCAAATCTGTTCATAAAATTCATTGGGAAATGTTTTTACCCATTTACGAAGCTCCTTCGCAATAAACTTCGTAAGTATTTCTTGATAAGCCTCGCGTGCCTTATCGCGTTCGTAGCCCGTTGCTTCATCAACAAGCGCGATAATGCCGACATGGGCAAGGCCGCGCATTAGAACGTCGCACGCCTTAATAATGTCGTCGTACCGCTTTGGTATTATATTCTTCTTTTTCAAGCTCTCATCCCGATATTGCAGATAGACTTCACAGACTTTTGGTAATAGTTCTGCGTCATAGCCCATTGTCAGGCGCCCACTTTTAGTCTTAAAAGCAATCGGAGTCGTCGAAGCCATTAAATCTTCGGAAATAAACGGCTTAAGCTGGTCTGCGCTCAAGAAGAAGGGTAATTCGTCGAACGTGTCTCTAATGCTCATTCCGCCTTTTGGGCGGGTGTTGCGTCCGATTGCCGCTAGGAATTGTGACTGCAATAACAGTCGCTTGCCCGTCGGCAGGACGGCGCAATAAATCAGCTTGCTTGCAAGCTTTAGCTCACCATCGTGAGAGGCTTGGGGGACGTGGCTATGCCATCTGGCGTTTGCCCCCTTCTTAGCTATCTCACTCCGCTCTGTAGCCGACAACGATTTAGCTCTAGCAAAGCCGCCTTTTGCTTTGACTTCGCTCACTGTTTCCGTGATTTCTAAGTTTTGCTCGTCCATGCTTGCGCCTTTCGTAATCAAGATGCTTGCATCTTACAGGCTGCAAGCATATATTGTCAAATCGTATTTATGCTTGCAGATTTAACTTGACTATTTTAAGCCTTTCAAGCATAATAGCAACTTAGCAACACACCGCTTCGGCAGAAGGTAAGCAGCCAATGAAATGCACATCTTGCGAATCCACAAACTTCAAACGCTTCGGCAAAGACCGCAAAGGCAATCAGCGTTATCGTTGCTTAGATTGTGGCAAGACGTTTCAGGAGGCGCAGGACAAGCCGCTTGGCTCTATGTACCTTGCCGAAGATAAAGCTGAGATGTGCTTAAAGCTCTTGCTTGAGGGTTGCTCTATCAGAAGCATTGAAAGAATCACTGGCGTGCATCGTGACACCGTTCTTGATTTGCTTCTGTTAGTTGGCGGCAAGTGTGAAAGATTGCTTGAAGAGAAGATTCATAACGTCCCTGTCAAAGACGTTCAAGCCGACGAGATTTGGGGATTCATTCAGATGAAGGAAAAAACTAAGAAGCGTCAAGATTTGAACGATGAGACTATCGGCGATTGCTACACGTTCATAGCGATTGAGCGCGAGTCAAAGCTTATCCTTGCTTGGCATCTTGGAAGGCGCACAGCAAGCGATACGTTCGCTTTTACTGAAAAGCTATACCATGCGACAGGCTCACACTTTCAATTGACTACAGACGGCTTTGGCGGCTATCCAGATGCCGTCACGCATAGCTTAGGCACTCGCGTTGATTATGCTCAATTGGTGAAGATGTACGCGCAGAATCCAGAAGGCGAGAGACGCTATTCTCCGGCTGAATGTATCGGAGCAAAGAAGATTCCAGTTATCGGCAATCCTGACCCCGAACGAATCAACACGTCGCACATTGAAAGACAGAATCTAACGCTTAGAATGTCCACACGTCGCCTAACGAGATTGACGAACGCTTTTAGTAAGAAGTGGATTAACATGAAAGCCGCTCTTGCTCTGCATTTCGCGTTCTATAACTTTTGCCGGATTCATTCTACAATCCGTTGTACGCCAGCAATGGAAGCGGGAATTACAAAGAGCGTTTGGAGTTTGAAGGATTTGTTAAGCGCATGAAATGGTATCAAGACCCTATTACCGTTGCGACCATAGTTATCGCAATATCCACTGTGGTCAGCGTGGTCGTGTCTTATTATGCTTGGAAGGCAACTAAACTAAGCGCAAGGGCTGCCGCAGAATCCGCAGAGATAACGAAATTGATGTTTGAGGAAGCCTATAGGCCGCGAGTCGCTATCATTGGAGTTCAGTCAAGCCTTGACCCTCAAGGGAAAAAAGCCAAACTTACTGTTGCCCTCAAAAACTACGGCACTCTGCCTGCACGGCATATTGAGTTGCTTTACGCGTGTAGTGCAGAAGAGAACTCTGACCATGGTCTTCAATCTTTAATGCCTCAAGAAATTACATCCAGAGTCATCACTCTTCAGGGTGCAGACTTCGATTGGTTAATGGACGGCAAGACGCTTAAATTAGAGTCTGTGTATTTTGGAGCGGGCGGGCAGAAATATCGGTATGACCAACATATGGCGTACCGGGATGGTGTGTTGAGTACATGGGGAAGCCGGGCTTTTTAACTTAACTGCTCAGCAACGCACTTTTAGGACACTACCGGTTTGAGCGTCAACGCGCCATCAAGGCTTCAATCTCTTCGACATGCTTGGGGGCTTTGTCTGAGAGCACGCGGCAGCCTTCGTCCGTGATGAGCACGTCGTCTTCGATGCGGACGCCGATGCCCAGATATTTTTCGGGGATGTCTTTGGCGTCAACCGGAATGTAGATGCCCGGTTCGATTGTCATCACCATGCCCGGCTCGACGCGGCGCGATTCGTCTTTGACCTGATAACGGCCCACGTCATGCACGTCCATGCCGAGGAAGTGGCCGAGGCGATGCATGTAGAACTGCTTGTATTTCTCTTCCTTGATAAGCTCCGAGACTTCGCCCTTCAACAGTCCGAGCCGCGCCATGCCTTCCGTTAGAATCTCGACCGAGCGCTCGTGCAATTCGTCTATGCTCGCGCCGGGGCGCGACATCTCTATGCAGGCGACTTGCGACGAGAGCACGAGTTCGTAGATGTCTCGCTGCGCTTCTGTGAAGCGACCGTTGACGGGAAAGGTGCGCGTGATGTCGGAGGCGTAGCCGCGATATTCGGCGCCCGCGTCAACGAGGAGCAAGTCGCCGTCGCGTAGCGGAGCGTCGTTGTTGATGTAGTGCAGGATGGTGGCGTTCGCCCCGCCGCCGACGATGGAAGTGTAAGCCGGGGCCGCCGCGCCTTTGCGCCGGAAGGTGTATTCGATGAGAGCTTCGACTTCATATTCCATCATGCCGGGGCGCGCAGACTTCATGGCTTCGACGTGGCCTTCGGCGGCGATGTCGGCGGCGCGCTGCATCGTCTCAATCTCTTCGTCGCTCTTAATCAAGCGCATCTCGTGCAGGATGGCGCCTGTGTCGATGATGGCCTGCGGCGGGTGTATGCCGCGCCGCCCCATCGAGCGCATGCGTTTGATTTGATGAATGATGGTCTGGTCAAGGTCGGAATTGCCGTTGCCGACGCGGTAGTAGAGATTGCTTGCGCCGTTTAATAACTCGGTCAGCTTCTCGTCAAACTCTTCGACCTTGAACGCGGCGTCCGCCCCGTAACTCGCTTTCGCTCCTTCGATTCCGGCGCGTCGCCCGTCCCACACTTCCTTTTCGGGGTCGCGCGGTCGGACGAACAAAATGTACGGGTGCTCCTTGTGTCCGGGCGCGATGACGGCGATGGCTTCCGGCTCTTCAAAGCCCGTCAGGTAGTAGAAGTCAGAGTCTTGACGAAAGCGATAATGGGTGTCGTTGGAGCGCGTCGTCTCGCGCGCGCTGCTGATGATGGCGACGGAATCATTGCCCAGTCGCTTCATAAATTCCGCGAGTTGCGGTCTTGGCATGTCGAGTTCTCCTTACTTGAGCGCAGCGCAAACGGGCTGCCGGCGTCTGGCTCGCATTGTAACTGAGATTCAACGCCACGCGGAAACGCGGACGCGCCGCCGCCCCGCGCCTCTTCTCTTGTCAGGAGTTTTGAGTGATAATTCGCGCGCGGAGGCAAAGCTGATGAGCGTTCAAACGGTGGACAGAGGACAAGCGGCGGCGAGCGAGATTGTTTCGCGTGACCCGGCGAGCGGCGAAGAGTTGGGCCGCACGCAGGCGGCGACCGATGCGGAGGTATTGGCGGCAGTCGCGCGAGCGCGCGCGGCGCAGGCTGATTGGGCTACGCGTTCTTTCCGCGAGCGCGGGGCGGCGGTGTTGCGCGCGCGCCAAATCGTGCTCGACGAGTTGGAAGAGATTGCGCGGCTCATCTCAAGAGAGAGCGGCAAGCCTTTGGCCGAAGCTCTCTCAATGGAACTCGCGCCGACGCTCGACCTGATGCAGCACTTCGCGCGGCGCACGGAGAAGATGCTCCGCCCGCAGAAGATTGACATAGGGCAATACGGCTTGATGGGCCGCACGTCGCAGATTATCTACAGGCCGCTCGGAGTCGTCGGGATTATCTCGCCGTGGAATTTCCCCTGGGCCATTCCGCTCGGCGAAGTAGTGATGGCTTTGATGGCGGGCAACGCGGTCGTGCTCAAGCCTTCGGAGTTGACGACGCTGGTCGGCTTGAAGATTGGCGAAGTCTTTCGTCGTGCCGCTTTGCCCGAAGGATTGCTGGCGGTCGTCGCGGGCGACGGGCGCGCGGGCGCGGCCCTCGTCGAAGCAAACGTGGACAAGATTATGTTCACGGGCAGCGTGGCGACCGGCAAGCGCGTGGCCGAAGCGGCGGCGCGCAGGCTCTTGCCGGTGGTGTTGGAGTTGGGCGGCAAAGACCCGATGATTGTGCTGGACGATGCTGACGTAGCGGTCGCGGCGGGCGCGGCTGTGTGGGGCGCGTTCTGCAATTCGGGGCAGGCGTGCGCCTCCGTCGAGCGTTGCTATGTGCAGGAAGCAATCGCCCCGCGCTTCACCGAAGAGGTCGTCAAACAAACACGCGCGCTCAAGCAGGCGGCTGGCACGGAGAGCGACACGGACATCGGCGCGATGTCGAGCGAGCGACAGTTGAGCATCGTCGCCGCGCACGTTGACGAAGCGTTGGCGCAGGGAGCGCACGCGCTGACGGGCGGGCGTCGCGCGCCGAAACTCGAAGGGCCGTTCTACGAGCCGACCGTCCTGGCCGGTGTCACGCACGAGATGACAGTGATGCGCGAGGAGACGTTCGGCCCTGTGCTGCCTTTGATGACCTTCAAGACGGAAGAGGAAGCCGTGGGCCTAGCTAACGATAGCCGGTTCGGTTTGACCGCGAGCGTGTGGACGAAAGACATCGCGCGCGGCAGGCGGCTGGCGGAAAGAATCGAAGCCGGAACCGTGATGGTCAACGAAACGCTGTACACGCACGGCGTGGCGCAGACGCCCTGGGGCGGGATGAAGCAGAGCGGCTTGGGCCGCACGCACGGGCGGCTCGGACTCCTTGAGTTGGTCACGCCGCAGCACATACACGTCAATCGCGTCAGCAACGTCCGCGACCTGTGGTGGTTCCGCTATACGCCGCAGACGGTCAATCTCTTTCGCGGCTTCGCCAGACGTTTCGCCAGCGGCTCGGCCCTGCAAACGTCAAGGCTGCTGCCGCAAATCATGCGTCGCCTCTTCGAGCGGCGCGACTAATCACCGCATGCGATGCCGGAAACAGGATTTCACGCTGGAGGCGCAAAGAACGGAAAAACCGAAGTTCGCAAAGAAGCAGTTCAAGGCTTTGATGAAACTCAAGCCTTTGCGCCTTCTGTATTTTCTTCTTCGCGCCTTGGCGTGAAATGCTTCTTGATTCTCGCTTCCGGCTGACAGGAGATTTTTCAATGTTCCAGAAACGTTTCTTAAGCTTTCTCTGCTCGCTCTTGTTGCTCTGCGCGGCATCGCTGTTGAGCATCGCGCCCGCGAAAGATGTTGGACTGCGACTCGATGCGCAGGAGGAGCGAGGCGGGCGCATCAGGCCGCCGGATGCCCTCAACTGCTCACGCAACGATTTGACTTCGTTTACGGGACGCGTGCTTTCATACTCGCGCTCGAACAGTCGGCTCTTTATCCGCGTGCGAACCGACGAGCAGACGACGGAGAATTTCACGCTCAACTACCGGCAGAAGGACGGCCCCGCCAGATGGTTTCTGCTGCGGGCCGAGCCGTTCAAGGCTGGCGATTGGAAGTTGATTGAAACGCGGCGGGGACGTTTGCGCAGCGGCATGCGCGCGACCGTCTGGGTTTGCCAGACCAACCGGAAGCCTGTCATTGATTGGCAGCCGCCGGAGCGTTAAAGGCAGCGCGAAGACAAATGAGACGACGCGCGAAGACGAAGCGGGCGAGCGTTATCGTTCACCTCAAGTGAAGGCGCATTATCATTCGCTTCAAGTGAAGGCGCGCGGTATCGTTCGCTTCGCTAACGATTGTTGTTAGAGCTTTCGGTGGGCAACCCTGCGGCAGTCCAAGCGTCTAGGCCGCCGGTGAGCGCGCTGGCGTTCTCGATTCCCTGCTTTTGTAATTCCTGCACGGCATGGCCGCTGAGTCCCTCGTGCTTGCAGGCGCAGTAGGTGACGATTAACTTCTCGCGCGGCAACTCACCGGCGCGCCTGGCAATCTCTCCGAGCGGCAACAGGCGCGCTCCCTTGATGTGTCCCAACTCATACTCGACCGTGCCGCGCACGTCCAAGATGACGGCGCGGTCTTGCGCCAGAGCCGCGCGCGCCTCTTCGACGCTGATGCGGCGCACTCCGTCATCCGGCGTCGCAGCCGTTGACTCATTAGCGTTAGAACCGCTTTGTCGTGCTTGCGATTGTTGTAGCTGCGGCTGCTGCTGGCCTTTGTTCACGCAGGCGGCCAGCATGATGACGACGGCGACGAGCGTTAAGCTGAGCGAAAGTCTGCGGCGCATCTTCTTCTTCTCCGACCGTGTTCGTTGCGATGAATAAAGAAGGGACGCTTCGTTTAAAAAGCGCCCCTTCTCTTTAGAATGACCGTTCGATTCATCAACCCGAAAGATTGCTTTAACGATAGGTCAGACATTGCGAGTCGGCGCGGGCCGATTGTCCTGTTGTGAACCTGTACATGCAGGAGTCGTCTGAGTAGTCCATGAAGT